>NZ_JBWJVM010000044.1:0-74870 GCF_056428985.1 Streptomyces sp. CA189
GGGGTCGGGATGGGCGTCGGCTTCGGGGGCGGCGGCGGAGGGGGCTTCGGGGTGGGCTTGGGCGGGCACGGCGGGGGAGGCGGCGGCGGGCAGGGCGGATGCCCGTGGTGGCCGCCGTGGCCGTGGCCGTGACCGTGTCCGCAATGGCCGTGGCCATTGCCGTGACCTTGACCGGGGCCTTGACCGTGGCCTTGACCGGGGCGGCCGTGGCTGCTGCCCGGTCCGCCCTGGTTGCCGCGATCGCCCCGGCCGCCTTGGTTGCCGCGGTCGCTCTGGCGGCCCGGGTCGCCGTGACGTCCGCCACCTCGGGTGCCCCCGGTCGCGCCGCCCGAGGCGGACACGGCCGCCCTGACGGCGCTCGCCCCGTCGCCGGCGTCGATCGTCGCGTATGCGCTGCTATCGGCCATGGCCGGTGTCGCGGACAGGGCCGCCCACAGGATGACCGGGACTGCCAGCAGGCGCCTGGAAGAGGCTCTTTTCACCCGGGGATCATGGGGTCGCGCGCGCCCGCGCGCGGGAAGGTTGACCTTGGTTCGCCTGAACGGGTGAGGCTTTGGCTACGGAGGTTTGAGCCAGATTCGCACCGTGTCTGATCGTTCACCGACCTTTTCCCAAAAGGTATTTGTCGGTTTCGATCATTCCTTGGGCGTTGCCCGTCCGGCCTTTGACGTGTGACGAAGAACGGATCGCCAATTTCCGCTTTCGCTCGCTCCGTTGGGCAATGATCAGTACATTCGGCTCGGACAGGAGTCCGATCCGTCCGGACCGCTGCACAACCAAGGCTTGGAGACCCCGATGGAGCGCCCCGCCTGGGCCCCGCCAGGCATCGACATATCGGTGCCGAGCGTGTCCCGTATCTACGATTACTACCTGGGCGGCTCCCACAATTTCGAGGTCGACAGGCAGGCGGCCCGTCGGGCCATGGAATTCATGCCGGGCCTGCCCAAGATCATGCAGGCCAACCGGGCATTCATGCGCCGTGCCGTCCGGTACGCCGTCGCCGAGGGCGTGACGCAGTTCCTCGACATCGGCTCCGGCATCCCCACCTTCGGCAATGTCCACGAGATCGCCCAGGCCGCCAGCCCCGAGGCGCGCGTGGTCTACGTCGATCACGACCCGGTGGCCGTCGCCCACAGCCAGGCCGTCCTGGCCGGCACCGAGCGGACCGGGGTCGTCGCCGCCGACCTGCGCAAGCCCCAGGACATCCTGGCCGCCCCCGAGGTCGCCCGTGGGCTCGACCTGAGCCGCCCGGTCGCCCTGATGCTGGTCGCCGTCCTGCACTTCCTGGAGGACTCGGACGAGCCCTACGAGGCCGTCGCCCAGCTGCGCGACGCGCTCGCACCCGGCAGCCTGCTGATCCTCACGCACGCCTCGTACGAGGGGATCCCGCTCTCGGAGGAGGTCGCGAGCGGAACCGTCGGCGTCTACCGCGAGATCCGCAACCCGCTCGTCATGAGGGACGCGGAGCAGATCCGGCGCTTCTTCGACGGCTTCGGCCTGATCGAGCCCGGACTGGTCTCGATGCCCGACTGGCGGCCCGACACCACCGGCGGGCCGGAGGGCGAGGCCGCGGACGAAGACCCCTACGCCTTCTCGGGCTTCGCCGGTGTGGGACACAAGGCGTGAGACTGCCGACGCAGACGGCGGACGACCCGGCCGCGCTGCAGGGCGGACTGGAGGACCGGATCGGGCGGTTCGCGACCATCTGGGGGAGGGCGATCTTCCCGGTCACCGCGACCTCGCTCACCCGCGGCGAGTTCGAACGCCACCTCCTGCCCCTCACCCGCACCCTCGTCGAGGCCCTGCGCGCCCGCCCCTTCGACTCCTCCGTCGGCCAGCGGGTCGGGGAGGAACTCGTCGCGGTCCACTGCACCGACCCGGAGGCACTGGCCGGCACGCTCGGCGTCGTCGAGTCGTACCTGGTGCTGTACTGCGGTCCGGACGGCCCCGACGCCGAGAGCGTCGAGGGAACCGAGGAGTACCGGTCCCGCTGCGCCCGGCTCCAGCACGGCATCGCGGCCGGATTCGCCCGCGCACTGCGCGAGCGCACCCTCAAGGAGCAGGAGGCCATCGCCCGCTCCGCGCTGACCGCCCGCATCGACGCCCAGCAGGCGCTGCACGCCAGCGAGGCCCGCTTCCGGGCGGTGTTCGAGGGCGCGGCCATCGGGATCGGCATCGCCGACCTGGAGGGCAACGTCCTGGAGATCAACGACGCGCTGCTGCAGATGTTCGGCGGCATGGACGGGCACGTCCGCGGCCGCAACGTCAGCGAATGGAGCCACCCCGACGACACCCCGCACGTCTGGCGGATGTACGGGGAACTCGTGCGCGGCGAACGCGAGAGCTACCGCGTCGAGAAGCCGTACTACCGGCACGACGGGACCGTGCTGTGGACCAACCTGACGGTCTCGCTGCTGCGCGACGCCGAGGGGGTGCCGCAGTACCAGCTGGCCCTGATGGAGGACACCACCGAGCGCCGGCTGCTGAACCTGCGCCTGCGCTACGAGGCCACCCACGACGCCCTGACCGGCCTGCCCAACCGGACGCTCTTCTTCGAACGCCTGGAGAAGGCCCTGAGCGGCGCCGGCGGCTCGCGCTTCGGCCTGTGCTACCTAGACCTCGACGGCTTCAAGGCGGTCAACGACAGCCTCGGCCACTCGGCAGGCGACCGGCTCCTGGTGGAAGTCGCCGACCGGCTGCAGAGCTGCGCGACGGGACCGGGCGAGGTGGTCGCCCGGCTCGGCGGCGACGAGTTCGTGGCGCTGACCACCGGCCCCGACACCGAGGAGAAGGCCACCGAACTCGCCGTCCGGATCCTCTCCGCCCTCTCCGTCCCGATCCGGCTGGAGGGGCGCGAGCTGACGGTCCGGGGCAGCATCGGCATCGTCGAGGGCCCGGCCCGCGAGCGCACCCCCGCGGAGGTGCTGCGCAGCGCCGACATCACCATGTACCGGGCCAAGGCGGCCGGCGGCAACCGCTTCGAGTTCGCCGACGCCGCTGCCGACGCGCGCGCCATCACCCGGCACGGCCTGACCAACGCCCTCCCGGCGGCCCTGGAACGCGGCGAGTTCTTCATCGAGTACCAGCCGCTGGTCCACATGCACGACGGCAGCGTGCACGGCGCCGAGGCGCTGGTGCGCTGGTCGCACCCGCAGCACGGGGTGCTCGGCCCGGACCGGTTCATTCCCCTCGCCGAACGCACCGGCCTGATCGTGCCGCTCGGCCGCTGGGTCCTGGAGGAGTCGGTCCGCCAGGCCCGCGCCTGGCAGCACCAGCAGGGCGGCGCCACCCTGCGGATCAACGTCAACCTCTCACCGACCCAACTGCACCACCCCGGCCTGGTCGCCGACACGATCCGCGTCCTGGAGTCCTCGGGCCTGTCTCCGGGCACGCTGTGCCTGGAGGTCACCGAATCGGCCCTGATCGGCGCGGACGACGAGCTCCTCGAACCGCTGCGCCGGCTCGCCGCCCTGGGCGTGGACATCGCCCTCGACGACTTCGGCACCGGCTACTCGAACCTGGCCAACCTGCGCCGCCTGCCCGTCAGCGTTCTGAAGCTGGACCGCTCCTTCACCAAGGGCATGCAGCAGCATCCGGCCAACCCGGTCGACGTCAAGATCGTGGAGGGCATCGTCGCCCTGGCCCACAGCCTCGAACTCGCCGTCACCGTCGAGGGAGTGGAGACCGGCGCCCAGGCCGCCCAGCTCCGAGCCCTCGGCTGCGATACGGCCCAGGGCTGGTACTACGCCCGCCCGGGCGCCGCCGACCGTATCCACACCCTGTCCCTGTCGGACGCGGTTCCCACCCCCTGAGCGCCGCCATGGCCGGACGGAGTCATTCCAGCCCCACCTCCGTCCCCCGGCCCGGCTCGCGGACGGCTGCCAGCACCCGCTCGTACCGCCGGGCGGTGTCGGCCAGCACTTCGGCGGCCGCTGGAAGCCGCTCGGCCTGGTAGGTGTCGAGAGCACCCTCGCCGGCTTCCCCCGCCTCCCCGGAGAGCGCGGAGGCGAGCGTCCGGCCGAGGGCGGCGGCGTCCTGGATGCCGGTGTTCATGCCCAGCCGCCGGCTATGGGGTGGACGTGCGCCGCGTCCCCGGCGAGGAAGGCCCGGCCCTCGCGCATCCGGGCGGCCATGCGGACGTTGACCCGCCAGGAGGAGAGCCAGGTGGGCTCCGCGAGCCGGATCCCGGGCATCCGGGCGTGGCGGTCGAAGAGCCGTTGGAGGCTCTCCAGGGATGGTGGCAGGGGCGCGCCGCTGCCGTCGGTCTCGGGGGCGGCCTGGAGTTGGAAGGCGTCCGTCCCCGGCATCGGGCAGAGCAGTATCCCGCCTCCCTCCGAGGTGAACCACTGGTGCCAGAACTCGCGGCTGAGCCCAGGTGCTTCGACGTCCCCGAGCACCATCGCCGGTTCCTCCTCCCCGCTCCCCTCGAAGGGGATGCCGAGGAGGCCGCGGGTGGTGCTGTGCCCGCCGTCGCACCCTGCGAGATATCCGGCCGCGATCGCCGTGCCGTCCGCCAGCTCGGCGCGGACGCCGGCCGCGTCCTGGGTGATCGCCGCGAGCCGGGCCCCGTACTCGACCCGCACGCCGAGCTCGGCCAGCCGGTCGCGCAGTACCTCCTCCACCTGCCACTGCCCTATGAGCAGGCCACCGCTGACGGGGGTGTCGTTGACGTGCTGCCCGTCGAAGTACTTGCGCAGCACCACCCCTTCGCTACCTCTGTCCGTCATGGCCCCGGCCGCGCCGAGCTCCTCGAAGACATCGAGGCTGTCGGCTTGTAGCCCCTTCCCGCGCGATTCGCGGTGCGGGGCCGCGCGGCTCTCCAGGATCCGCACCGCGATGCCCCGCCGGGCCAGGTCGCAGGCCAGCGTGAGCCCGGTCGGGCCGGCGCCCACGACCAGCACGTCCGGCGTTGTAGGCCCGTCCGGCCGGTGATGCCGCTGCTTGATGTCGGTCATCGGGTGTCCCTTCGTCTCGTCGTCGTTGAATCAAGGAAAGCGCGCCGCGACAGAAAAAGCAACCCGGTTACGAAATTAACTGGGTCACTCGTTCGTGTAGTCTGTGCACATGGAAAACACGTCGGGTCTGCGTGAGAACAAGAAGCTCCGTACGCGCCGCCTGCTGGCGGCCACGGCGCTGGAACTCTTCCTGGAGCGCGGCTTCGACGCCGTCTCGGTAGCCGACGTCGCGGCCGCGGCCGAGGTCTCCAAGCCCACGCTGTTCCGCTATTTCCCCAGCAAGGAGGACCTGGTCCTCGACCGCTTCGCCGACCATCAGGACGAAGCGGCGCGCCTCGTGCGCGACCGCCCAGTGGGCGAGACCCCGGTGGCGGCCGTGCGCGCCCACTTCCTGGCGGCGCTCGCCGAGCGGGACCCGATCACCGGGCTCTGCGACCACCCGAACGTGCTCGCCTTCCAGCGCCTGCTCTACGGCACCGCCAGCCTGGAGTCCCGGATGGCCCACTACACCGCCCGTGAGGTGGAGTTGCTCGCCGCGGTACTGGAAGCCGAAGCGGTCGACCCGCTCACGGCCCGCCTGTCGGCCGGATACCTGGTGGCGGCCCGGCAGGAACTCGGCCGGGAGAACTGGCGCCGCATCGAGGCCGGCCGGAGCGCCGACGAGGCCCACCCGGCCGCCGTGGCCGACGCCGAGCGCGCCTTCGCCCTCCTGTCCGACGGCCTGGACCGCTCCCTGCCCGCGCGCCGGGCGGTATGACGCCATGGCGAGAACGAACAGGAAGGTGAAGAAGCGGCGACAGACTCCGGGCCTGCCGACCATGCTCGTATCTGCTGGCGGGGCGGGGCGGGGCGGGGCGGGGTCGGGATGAACGGCTGGCGGACCATGGTGGTCACCGAGGGCCCCACCGGGATGGTGTGCGGCAGCCTGGGCGACCTTCCCCCGGACGCGGCTCCGGAGGAGGCGCAGCGGGCCGCCGTTGAACGGGTGCGGTGGATGGCCCGGGCGTTCCACGGGCGCGAGGTCGCGGCGATCTGGTAACCGCAGACGGAGCCGGGGTCGTGGTCCGCGGTGATCGTGGTTGTGGCTGCCGGGGCCGAGCTGGAGTCCGGATCCGAGCCGGGAGCCGAGCTGGAGTCCGGATCCGAGCCGGGGGCCAAGGTCGGGACCGAGGCCAAGGTCGGGACCGAGGCCGAGCTCGGGCCCGGGGCGCTACCCGGGGCCTGATCCAGGTTCGCAGCCGCAGCCGCAGCCGCAGTCGCAGCCGCAGTCGCAGTCGCAGCCGCAGCCGCAGTCGCAGCCGCAGTCGCAGCCGGGGGAGTAGCCCGGGCCGGGCCGGGGGCCAAGGTCCCCCGTCCGGGGACCGAGTCCCGGCCGGCGTCGCCGTCCCCGGGGATCGCGGCCGCTGAGGAAGGGGGGCGAGGAGGAAGGGGTCAGCCCAGCAGGATGCGCTTCAGTTCCCGGGCCGCGCGTGGGGGTGCCACGTCCGTGCGGTGGGCCAAGGCGATCGTGCGGCGCAGGGGGGAGCCCGCCAGGGGGGTGGCGCGGAGGCCGGAGCCCGCGTGGGCGACCACCATCGCCGGGACCACCGCGATGCCGAGCCCCGCGCGGACGAAGCCCAGTACGGCGTCCATCTCGCCGCCCTCCACCGTGAACGCCGGCTCGAAGCCCTCCGCCCGGCAGGCCGCCACCGTCAGGTCCCGCAGGTCGTAGCCGTGCCGGAACATCACCATCGGCTCGTCGCGCAGCGCGGACACCGTGAGCGAGCCACCGCCCGCCGGAGGCGGGAGGGCCGCCGAGGAGACCACCACCAGGTCCTCCGTCAGCAGCTCCACCGTGGTCAGCGCCGGCGCCGAGGGGGGCAGCGGCAGGGCGATCAGCGCGAGGTCCAGGGAGCCGCGCGCGAGCTCCCGTACGAGGTCCAGCGAACCGCTCTCCTCGATCAGCAGCTCGATCCCCGGGTGGGCGGTGTGGAAGGCGCGGAGCACGCCCGGCAGGAGGCCGGTGCACAGGCTCGGGGTGGCCCCCAGCCGGATCCGCCCGCGCCGGAGCTGCGCCAGTTCCTGCACCTCCAGCCGCGCCGTGTCCGCGTCCGCGAGGATCCGCCGGGCCAGCGGCAGCAGGGTCTCGCCGGCGTCGGTGAGCGTGATGTTCCCGCGCGCCCGGCTGAAGAGCTCGGCGCCCAGCTCCCGTTCGAGCGCCTTGATCTGCTGCGACAGGGAGGGCTGGGCCACGTGCTCGCGCTCGGCCGCGCGCGTGAAGTGCCGGGTCTCGGCGACGGCGACGAAGTAGACCAACTGCTGGAACTGCATGGCCCCAGGCTAGCGCCTCCATAGGCTGATCCTATTGACTTGAGCTCTGCCATGTCTTGGACCTTTCGGGACCTTCGTCCTTACCGTCGATGTCATGGCTCTGGCAACGCGGACGGATCGACGGCCGTCCACCACGCGCACGCTCTGGGACTCCTCCGTCGGCAAGAAGTCCGTGATGGCCGTCTCCGGCCTGATCATGCTCGGCTACCTCGTCGTGCACATGCTCGGCAACCTCAAGATCTTCTTCGGGGCGGACGAGTTCAACGGCTACGCGCACTGGCTCCGCACCCTCGGCTCGCCCTTCCTGCACCACGAGTGGGCCCTGTGGATCGTCCGGGTGGCCCTGCTCGCGGCCGTCGTCGCCCACGGCGTCTGCGCGTACCAGCTGAGCCGCCGCGACATCAAGGCGCGCCCGGTGAAGTACGCCCACAAGCGCCGCCGCGCGAGCTACGCCACCCGCACCATGCGCTGGGGCGGCATCATCCTCGCCCTCTTCATCGTCTGGCACCTGCTCGACCTCACCACGCTGACCGTGAACGAGCGGGCCTGGGCCGGGCATCCGTACGAGAACGTCCTCGCCACCTTCTCCACCTGGTACGGCAACACCATCTACCTCGTTGCCATGGCCGCCCTCGGACTCCACGTCCGCCACGGCTTCTGGAGCGCCGCCCAGACCCTGGGCGCGGGCAACGCCCGGCGGGACAGGACGCTGAAGTTCCTGGCCAACGCCCTCGCCCTCGTCCTCTTCGCGGGCTTCGTGTCCGTGCCCGTCGCCGTCATGACCGGAGTGGTGAGCTGACCATGAGCAACGATTACGCCGACTACACCACCGGGGACCCGATCGCCGACGCCAAGGCTCCCGAAGGCCCCATCGCCGAGCGCTGGGACCGCCGCCGCTTCGAGGCCAAGCTGGTCAACCCGGCCAACCGGCGGGGGCACACCGTCATCGTCGTCGGCACCGGGCTGGCCGGTGGAGCGGCCGGCGCCACCCTCGCCGAACAGGGCTACCACGTCGTCCAGTTCTGCTTCTCCGACTCCCCGCGCCGGGCCCACTCCATCGCCGCCCAGGGCGGCATCAACGCGGCCAAGAACTACCGCAACGACGGCGACTCCGTACACCGCCTCTTCTACGACACCGTCAAGGGCGGCGACTTCCGTGCCCGCGAGTCCAACGTCCATCGCCTCGCGCAGATCTCCGTCGAGATCATCGACCAGTGCGTGGCCCAGGGCGTTCCCTTCGCCCGCGAGTACGGGGGTCTCCTCGACACCCGCTCCTTCGGCGGCGTCCAGGTCTCCCGCACCTTCTACGCCCGCGGCCAGACCGGACAGCAGCTCCTGCTCGGCGCCTACCAGGCGCTCTCCCGGCAGATCGCCGCCGGCAACGTCGAGATGCACGCCCGCACCGAGATGCTCGACCTGATCACCGTCGACGGCGTGGCCCGCGGCATCGTCGCCCGGGACCTGGTCACCGGCAAGATCGACACCTACTACGCGGACGCCGTCGTCCTCGCGAGCGGTGGCTACGGAAACGTCTTCTACCTCTCCACCAACGCCATGAACTCCAACGCGACCGCCGTCTGGCGGGCGCACCGGCGCGGCGCGTACTTCGCGAACCCCTGCTTCACCCAGATCCACCCCACCTGCATCCCGCGCACCGGCGACCACCAGTCCAAGCTCACCCTGATGAGCGAGTCCCTGCGCAACGACGGCCGCATCTGGGTCCCCAAGGCCAAGGGCGACACCCGCCCCGCCGCCGACATCCCGGAAGCCGAACGCGACTACTACCTGGAGCGGATCTACCCCTCCTTCGGCAACCTCGTGCCCCGCGACATCGCCTCCCGCGCGGCCAAGAACGTCTGCGACGAGGGCCGCGGCGTCGGCCCCGGCGGCCAGGGCGTCTACCTCGACTTCGCCGACGCCATCCGCCGCATGGGCAAGGAGAAGGTCGCCGAGAAGTACGGCAACCTCTTCGACATGTACGAGCGGATCACCGCGGAGAACCCGTACGAGGTCCCCATGCGGATCTATCCCGCCGTGCACTACACGATGGGCGGACTGTGGGTCGACTACGACCTCCAGACCACCGTCCCCGGCCTGTTCGCGATCGGCGAGGCCAACTTCTCCGACCACGGCGCCAACCGCCTCGGCGCCTCCGCCCTCATGCAGGGCCTCGGCGACGGCTACTTCGTGCTGCCCTCCACCATCAACGACTACCTGGCCCGCCGTCACACCGAGGCCGCAACAGGCACGGTCGACGACACCCACCCCGAGGCCGCGGCAGCCGTCCGCGAGACCCGCGACTGCCTCGCCAAGCTGCTCGCCGTCGACGGAGACCGCACCCCCGACTCCTTCCACCGGGAGATCGGTGAACTGATGTGGGAGTACTGCGGGATGGCCCGCACCGAAGAAGGCCTGCGCAAGGCCCTCGCCCGGATCCCCGAGATCCGCGAGGAGTTCTGGCGGCGGATCAAGGTGCCGGGCAGCGGCGAGGAGTTCAACCAGTCGCTGGAGAAGGCCAACCGCGTCGTCGACTACCTGGAGCTCGCCGAGCTGATGTGCCTCGACGCCCTCCACCGCGCCGAATCCTGCGGCGGCCACTTCCGCGAGGAGTCCCAGACCCCGGACGGCGAAGCCGCCCGCCGCGACGAGGAGTTCGGGTACGCGGCCGCCTGGCAGTACACCGGAACCGGCGCCGCGCCCGTCCTGCACAAGGAAGACCTCGTCTTCGAGTACGTCCACCCCACCCAGCGGAGCTACGCATGAAGCTCACCCTGCGCGTCTGGCGCCAGAAGAACGCCGACGCCCCCGGCGCGATGGCCTCGTACGAGGTCGACGGCATCTCGGAGGGCATGTCCTTCCTCGAAATGCTCGACACCCTCAACGAGGACCTCATCCTGAGCGGAGAGGACCCGGTCGCCTTCGACCACGACTGCCGCGAGGGCATCTGCGGCGCGTGCAGCCTCGTCATCAACGGCGACGCCCACGGGCCGGAGCGCACTACGACCTGCCAGCTCCACATGCGCTCCTTCGCCGACGGCGACACCATCGACGTCGAACCCTGGCGGGCCTCGGCCTTCCCCGTGGTCAAGGACCTCGTCGTCGACCGCGGGGCCCTCGACCGGGTCATCCAGGCCGGCGGCTACATCACCGCCCCGACCGGCGCCGCCCCCGAGGCGCACGCCACGGCCGTCCCCAAGCCGGACGCCGACTACGCCTTCGAGCACGCCGAGTGCATCGGCTGCGGGGCGTGCGTGGCGGCCTGCCCCAACGGCTCCGCGATGCTCTTCACCTCCGCCAAGGTCAACCACCTGAACGTGCTCCCGCAGGGCTCGCCCGAGCGCGAGACCAGGGTCCTGGACATGGTGGCCACCATGGACGCCGAGGGCTTCGGAGGATGCACCCTGACCGGCGAGTGCGCCACCGCCTGCCCCAAGGGCATCCCGCTGCCGTCGATCGCCGCCATGAACAAGGAGTGGCTGCGTGCCGTCCGTCGAGGCCCCCGCTGACCTGTGGATTTCATAAGAAAGCGGCCTTGAGGGAAAGATCCTGTTCACCTTTCGGACACCGACCCGTAAGGTGAGTTTCGGCCATCGGGGGCCGCCGGCGACGGTGGGGCCGTTCTCTGTGTCCACGAGCCCTGAGGTGATCATGAGTGGCATCCGTCGGCATCTGAGCTGGATGCCGTTCCAGCCCCGGACCGCGTTGCCGACGCAGCCGAGAGGGTCGCAGCGCGGACGCGGGGCCCGGACTCCGGCGCAGGAGCGGGAATCCCGGCGGGCCGTCCGTGAGCGGGAGATCATGGTGAAGGCGGCCGAATCCGGGAGCGTCGTCGAACACGGGGGCCGACTGGCCGTCGTACGGGACGACCTGCTGCCCGCCGAACTGGCCGAAATGAACCTCCGGGCGGTCGTAGAGGCCCTGGAAGCGGCGTCGATGCCCTACGGCCTGGTCCCCGACGGGGAACTGGTCCACCGGGTGGCGCTCGCCCCCGGCACCCGCGCCGAGGCGCTCGCCGCCTGCGCGAAGGGATTCGCCGGCAGGCCCGTCTACGCCGACCTCCTCGGCCACCGCGCGGCGCTCGGCACCACCCTCGCCGAGGACCTGCCCGAGGCCGTCGCCGCGGCGGAGGCCGAGACGCCCGGCGCCGTCGTCGCGGGGATCCGGCTCTACATTCCCGTGGTCACCTCCGGCTACACCCTTCACATGGGCGCCGAGCAGGGCTGTGACCTGGAGTTCTGGAAGCCGGCCAACGGTCCCGGCGGGGTCGCCTCGCTCCGGGAGACCCCCTTCGGCTGGTGGGTGCCCTCCCTGGCGGCGACGGCCCATCGGCGCATCGGCGACCGCGACTACCCGGTGCTGGCGGCCCTCGACCGCCGCTTCCCCGAGGACATCGACTTCCCCATCGACGCCGTGGTCACCTGGGTGGACGGCTCGGACCCCCAGTGGCGCCACCGCAGGGACCAGGCCGCGGCCGGCACCGCTGCCGGTGCAGGTGCCGCCGGCAGTCCCGCTGGTGCTGGTGCTGGTGCTGATTCCGGTTCCGGTTCCGGTTCCGAGGCCGATGCAGGTGCCGATGGCGCTGCCTTCGCCGAGGCCGCCGACAGCGCCGACCACCGCTTCCGGGACCGAGGCGAGCTGCGCTCCTGCCTGCGCTCCATCGCGGCCTACGCGCCCTGGATCCGCCGGGTCTTCCTCGTCACCGACGACCAGGTTCCGGACTGGCTGGCCCAGGAGCACCCCGGGCTCACCGTGGTCCACCACCGGGAGCTGTTCGACGACCCCGGCGCCCTGCCCGTCTTCAACTCGCACGCCATCGAAACCCAGCTCCACCGCGTCCCGGGCCTCGCGGAGCACTACCTCTACTTCAACGACGACATTTTCCTCGGCCGCCCCCAGCGCCCGCAGAACTACTTCCTGCCGTCCGGTCTGCCCAAGGTCTTCCACGACACCCGGGCGGTCCCGCCCAGCTCCCCGGACAGCCACGACGACGTCTACACCACCTCGCAGCGCGCGACCCGCCGCATCGTGGAAACGCTCGCGGGACGCACGTACCCGCGCATCCTCGCGCACGCCCCGTACGCGCAGAGCCGCTCCCTCTACGCCCGCCTGGAAGAGGCGCTGCCCGGCGGACTCGACGCGACCAGCCGGTCCGTCTTCCGCAGTGCCACCGACCTCGCCCCCGTCACCCTCGCCCTGCACCTGGCCCTCCCCCAGGGGCGCGCGGTGGAAGGCGACCTGGTCACCGCGTACGTGTCCACCGGCGGGACCAGGGAGCTCCAGCGGCTGGGCGGGCTCCTGCGCGACCGCGGCACCGACGCGTTCTGCCTCGCCGACGATTCGAGCACCGAGGTGTCCCCCGAGGAGCAGCAGCGCGAGCTCAAGGCCTTCCTGGAGGCCTACTTCCCGGTCCCCTCGCCGTACGAGACTCCGGGCAGGGCCGCCGCGAAGGGCCGGCGCATGGGACACGACCGCGATGCCTCCGGGCACGACCACGGCGCCGCCGGGCACGACCACGGCACCTCCGGGCACGACGACGGCGCCTCCGGGCATGACCACGGCGCCGCTGGGCACGACCACGGCACCGCCGGGCACGACCACGGCACCTCCGCCGATCGGATGATCGGAGCGGCCCCCGTCGCGCCGTGACCAGCCGCCCTCCGGGGCATGGGTGACAGTGGGCGCATGCCTCAAGCCCCCACCGGAACCGGCCCGCGCCGCCGTACCGTGCTGGCCGCCGCCCTCGCCCCGCTGGCGGCGGCCGGCTGCGCCGGTGAGGAGCGGCCCACGACGCCGCGCCCCGGCCCCGAGGCCGCCAAGGACGCGCTGGTCATGGTCATCCGCCACGCAGAGAAGCCGTACGCCGGGGACACCGGCGAGGACGACGAGGGCAACGAGGACCCCGGCTTCCTCGCGGTCCGGGGCCGGCGCCGCGCCCAGGAGCTGCCCGCGCTCTTCCCGCCGGCCCGGGGCGCCACTCTGCCCCGGCCCGGAGCCGTCTTCGCGGCCGGCGGCAAGGAGGGGGCGCCCGCGCGGTGCCGCCAGACCGTCGAGACGCTCGCCACCGCGCTGGGTACGCCCGTCCACGCGGAGTTCGCCGTCGGCGCCGAGCCCGCCCTGGCCAGGGCGGTGCTGGCGGCGCGGATGCCCGTCCTGGTCTGCTGGGAGCACCAGGGGATGCCCCGGCTGATCCGGGGCCTCGGAGCGCAGGACGTGCTGGGGCTGCCGGCCGCCTGGCCCGACCGTTACGACCTGGTGTGGATGTTCACCCGCAGACAGGGAGCCTGGAGCTTCCGCGAGCTTCCGCAGCACCTGCTCCAGGGGGACGCGTAGCGGTGGTGCGCGGCCGCGCCGGGACGCCGAGAGGACCGCGCGGTACGGGCGTACGCTGAGAAGTGGACTCGGGGCAGTCGTGCGCCGAAAGGTCGACGATCATGACGGGAATCGTGCGAAGGGGCTTCGATTCCGCTGACGAGACACGTCGGTTCGAGGACGGCAAGGGCAGGCTCGATCTGCTCAACACCGACAGCGGGCCGGTCGGACGGGCCGTGTTCGAGCCCGGATGGCAGTGGTCGCAGCACATCAAGCCCATTGCGGGAACCGACAGTTGCGAGGCCGCCCACGTGGGCTACATCGTCAGCGGCCGGCTCAAGGTCGTCATGGACGACGGTGACAGCATCGAGGCGCAGCCCGGGGACTTCATCCAGGTCGACCCCGGTCACGACGCCTGGGTGCTCGGCGACGAGCCGTGCGTCGTCCTCGACTGGCAGGGCTACGGAGACTTCGCCAAGCCCCCGGACGCGTGACCGCCCGGCCCTGCTGACCGCGGCTGACCGCCTGCTCTGCTCTGTCTGCTCTGCCCTGCCGCTCGCCTGCCCTGCTGACCGCGTGCCCTGACCACCGGCCGCCGCGAGTCACCCGGCCCGCCGCGAGCTACCGCTCCGCCGCGAGGGCCCGCGCCAGATAGGCCGCCGTACGGCTGCCCGTGGCGCGGGCCACCTCGGTGGGGGTGCCCGCGGCCACCACCAGGCCGCCCTCCGCACCGCCGCCCGGCCCCAGGTCGATGACCCAGTCGGCGCCCGCCACCACCGCCATGTCGTGCTCCACGACCACCACCGAATGCCCGGCGTCCACCAGGCCGTGCAACTGCCGCAGCAGCACCGTGACATCGGCCGGGTGGAGCCCCGTCGTCGGCTCGTCGAGGAGGTACAGGGTGTGGTCGCGGCGCACGCGCTGGAGCTCCGTCGCCAGCTTGATGCGCTGCGCCTCGCCGCCCGACAGCTCCGTGGCCGGCTGCCCGAGCCGCAGGTACCCCAGTCCGATGTCCGACAGCGCCCCGAGGCTCCGGGCCGCCGCCGGGACCCCGGCGAAGAAGGAGGCCGCCGACTCCACCGTCAGGGCGAGCACCTCCGCGATGTTCAGCCCCGAGTAACGGACCTCCAGGGTCTCGGCGTTGTACCGGGCCCCCGCGCACTCCGGGCAGGGGGCGTACGTACTGGGCAGGAACAGCAGCTCCACCGAGACGAAGCCCTCGCCCTGGCAGGAATCGCACCGGCCGCCCGGCACGTTGAAGGAGAAGCGGCCCGCCTTCCAGCCCCGCGCCTTCGATTCCGGCGCCGCCGTGAAGAGCCGGCGGACCACGTCGAACAGCCCCGTGTACGTCGCCAGGTTGGAGCGCGGGGTCCGGCCGATCGGCTTCTGGTCTACCTCCACCAGCCGCCGCACCGGGAACTCCGGCTCCGCCAGCCGTTCGTGGACCTCGCGCGCGAGCACCTGGCCCACCAGCGTGGACTTCCCGGACCCCGACACCCCCGTCACCGCCCCGTTGCCGGGTTGCACGGCTGCGCGATGGGTGGGCGGCGTTTGTCGTTCTGTGACACTTTCGGGTGAGAGTTGCGGTCGCGGGGTGTGGTCGCTTCCGTGATGCCCGTAGCGTGGCGGTGTTGGTGAGGCCGGAATGAGTCCGGTCTCGTTCAGAATCCGCCCCGCGCCCAGGAAAGCGACGCGGGGTCCCCGCCCCACCCGGGCCCAAGCCGGGTGGAAAGCGTCCGGCGGGGCGGCTACCCCAGCTTCCGAATCGCCGCAGCCAGCGGCGCCATAGGCGGCAGGTACCGCACACGATGAGCACCGTGCACCAGCCAGCTGCACGAGCCGCGACCCACTGGCGAGGGTTCACACCTCGCCAGTCACCAAGGGCCGCCTTCCAACGATCCAGAGAAACTCAGGATCGCCCAGGAAACCTCAGCTCATTTGCGACGCTCAGGTAGCCCAGCCTGAGCTCGGTGACCGGGCCGATCCGGGGGCGTAGGTCCTCGGTCGGCACCCGGGCCGCTTCACCGCTGCCGCCCGCGGTGGCCAGTACCCCGTCCAGCTCCGTCAGTGCCAGCCCCGCCAGTTCCGCGATGGTGCGGCCCGCGAAGGTCACGGCCAGGGCCTCCGGGCGCAGCCGCCTGCCCTCGCACACCGGGCACGGCGAATCGGTCAGGAACTTCTCGGCGCGGGCCCGCAGGGTGAGGCTCTTACTGTCGGCGAAGGTCCGCGTCACGTACCGGTGCGCGCTCATGTACGTGCCCTGGTAGGGCCGTTGGATCCGGTCGGCCTCCCGCACCGGATGCACCGTCACCACCGGCTGCTCCTCGGTGAAAAGGATCCACTCGCGCTCCGCCGCCGGCAGCTCCCGCCAGGGCGCGTCCACGTCGTGGCCGAGGGCCTCCAGGATGTCGCGCAGGTTCTTGCCCTGCCAGGCTCCCGGCCAGGCGGCGATGGCACCCTGACGGATCGACAGAGACTGGTCCGGCACCAGCAGTTCCTCGCTGGTGCGGTGCACCCGGCCGAGGCCGTGGCAGGAAGGACACGCCCCGGCCGCGGTGTTGGGGGAGAAGGCGTCGGAGTCCAGGCGCTCGGCGCCCGGCGGGTAGGAGCCCGCCCGCGAGTACAGCATCCGCAGCGAGTTGGACAGCATGGTGACCGTCCCGACCGACGACCGGGACCCGGGGGAGGAGCGCCGCTGCTCCAGCGAGACGGCCGGCGGGAGCCCGGTGACGGAGTCGACCTTCGGCGCGCCGATCTGGTGGATCAGGCGGCGGGCGTACGGGGCCACGGGCTCGAAGTACCGGCGCTGGGCCTCGGCGAAGAGCGTGCCGAAAGCCAGCGAACTCTTCCCGGAGCCGGAGACGCCGGTGAACACGGTCAGCGCGTCACGCGGGATGTCCACGTCGACCCCGCGCAGATTGTGCTCCCGGGCGCCGCGTACGCGGACGTAGGGGTCGTGGGCGTGCGGGGTGGCGGGCTGGTGCATTCGTCCCAGCTTAATATCCGGAGCGGTCGGACTGCCCGGCGGACTGTCCGGCGGACCGCCCGCCGAGGTCGGCGCGCCCGTCCGACTGCCCGTCCGACTGCCCGTCCGCGCGATCCGTGAGTCCGGTGAGTCCGGTGAGCCGGGCGAGCCGCACGAAGGAGTCCAGCAGCGCCGTCCGGTCGTACGTGGACGTGGTGACCAGCAGCTCGTCCGCCCCGGTCAGCTCCGCGACCTCGGCCAGCTCCGCCGCGACCTGCTCCTCCGTGCCGTGGATGTGCCCGGCGAGGGCGCCCTCGTACAGCTCCCGCTCCTTGGGGCTCATGGCGAGGGCCTCGACCTCCTCGGCCGGGCGGAGCGGCGGGAAGCTGCCCCGGGTGCGGGAGTGCGCGACCGCCCAGGCCTCCGGCACCAGGATCCGCCGGGCGGCCTCGGCGGTGGCGGCCACCGCGACCGTCCCGGAGGCCACGACGTACGGCCGCGCCCCCCACGCGGAGGGCCGGAACTCCTCGCGGTACGCCGTGATGATCTCCGCGACCCGGGCCCGGGCCCGCAGGTCCCCGACGACCAGGGGCAGCCCGGCGCGGGCCGCGATCCCCGCCCCCTCGCCGGTGGCCAGTACGTACGCCGGAATCCGCATCCCCTCCGCCGGGAGGGCGTGCACCTCGGGGTGCGCCTGCTGGGAGCCGTCGAGCCAGCCCAGCAGCTCCGCGAGCTGTTCCTCGAACCGGTCGGCGTCGGCGGTGTCCCGCCCGAGCGCCCGGCGGATCCCGCCGGTGAAGCCGACCGAGCGGCCGAGCCCCATGTCGATCCGGCCGGGGAACAGCGATTCCAGGACCCCGAACTGCTCCGCGACGACCAGCGGCTGGTGGTTGGGCAGCATCACACCGCCGGTCCCGACGCGGATCCGCTCGGTCGCCCCGGCCACGGCTGCGGCGAGCACCGCGGGCGCGGATCCGGCCACCCCGGGCACGCTGTGGTGCTCGGAGACCCAGAACCTGCGGTATCCGAGCCGCTCGGCGCTGCGCGCGAGCTCCACGGTGTCGCGCAGGGCCCGGGCGGCGGGATGCCCCTCGCGGGTGCGGGACCGGTCGAGTATCGAGAGTGTGCGGATCACACTGTGGTCAACGCACGGAGGGCGTCATGATTCCCCGGGCTCCCGGCTGGTGGTGCACACGACGCCGGCCCACGAGGTTGTTCACCACGGGGCCGAGGGAGCACCGTCGGGGTCCAGCCCGTGGCGCCACAGGACGGTGGCGGCGGCTGTTCCGCGGTCCGTCCGCATCCAGGTGAACAGTGGCAGGGCAGAAGTGTGGCCTGCGTCGGCGGCGAGGCGCGCGAACTGTTCTGCGCCTGGTCTGTCTCCAGCCGAGTCCCGGATCCGCGCGAGATGGGTCAGAGCACTGGTCTCTCCGGCACCGGCGGCCCGTCTCAGCAACCCTTCAGCACCCTCTGGATTGCCAGCCCTCTCCCGGATCCGGGCCACCTCGACCAGGACACGAGGATGTCCGGTGCCGCCCCCCAGACCTGCCACACGTTCGGCACCCTCGCTGTCGCCGGCTGCCTCCCGCATGCGGGCGACCTCAACCAGGGCGTCGTCACGGCCGGCGTCGGCAGCGAGGCGTGCGAGGTCTTCGGCGCCCGCTCGGTCCCCGGCGGCTTCCCGCATCCGCGCGAGATGCGTCAGAGCGCCGACCTGTCCGGCGTCGGCGGCCCGTCTCAGCAGCGTTTCGGCGCCCTCTGCGTCGCCCCCCTTCTCCCACGTCCGGGCAACCTCGACCAGAACGTCGCTGCGCCCCGCGCCGACGGCTTGCCGAAGCAACAGCTCGACCCCGTCCCCGTCTCCGGCCTTCTGCCGCATCTGCGTCAGGTGGATCAGAGCAGTGGCGTTTCCGGCGTCGGTGGCAGCCCGGAGCAGCCGCTCCGCCGTAGTCCGGTCGCCAGCCTTCTCCCGTATCCACGCGAGGTCGACCAGGGCCTCGGTACGACCCGCGTCGGCGACTGGGCGAAGCAGGGCCTCGGCGCCGTCCCCGTCGCCTTCCTTCTTCCGCTTTCGTGCCAGCTTGATCATGGTCTCCGTGTGCCCGGCTTCGGCGGCACGCCTGCGCAGCGCCTGTGCCTCGTCCGGGTCTCCGGCTTTCTCCCGCAGTCGGGCGAGCCGGACGAGGACGTCGGTGTGCCCGTCATCGGCGGCGCGGCGCAGGAGCGCCTCGGCCCCGTTCCCGTTGTCCGCCCTCTCCAGCATGAAAGCGAGGTGGGTCAGGATGTCGCCGTCCCCGGTGCGGGCTGCCTCTCGGGCCGACTCTTCGGCGCCCTCCCAGTCCCGAGCCCGTCCCCGCAGCCAGGCGATCTCGGCCAGAGCCGTCGTGTGTCCGGCCTCCACGGCCCGTCGGGCGAAGTGCTCCGCGTTCTCCCAGTCCCCGGCAGCCCTCCGCATCCGGGCAAGGCTGACCAGGACGTCGGTGTGCCCGGCATCGGATGCCAGCCGGAGTAGCGCTTCGGCCCCCTGCCGGTCCTTCGCTCTTTCCCTCCTCCACGCGAGATGGACCAGGGCGCGGGTGTGCCCGGCATCGGCGGCCCGCCGCAGCAGAGCTTCCGCACCCGCCCGATCACCCGACTTGTCCCGCATCCGGGCGATCTCCAGCAGGGTGGCGGTGCTGCCGGTACCTGCAGCCCGCAACGCCAGGCTCTCCGCCCCCTCCTGGTCGCCGGCCTCCTCCCGCATCGCGGCAACCCGTGTCAGGGCTTCGATGTCACCGGCGTCTGCTGCCTGTTCGTAGAGGTGATAGGCCCATTGAAGGCGGTGGCGTCCGTCGGCTGCCTCAGCAAGGCGGGTGAGGTCGTCGGGATTGGCGAGGTGGCCGCGCGCGGCATGCCAGAACGACGCCGGTGGGCACAGCGGACTGCGTGCGTCGCGGCCGTGCTGCTCGAAGTAGTCCGCGAGACGGTACGAGGCACCGCCTGCGGAGGGCGAAGGACGTGCGGGCCCCGGGCCCGAACCTTGGCGTACGGCACGGTGCCGGATGCGGCGCAGAGGGGCTTGGTTTCCATGGACAGGGCGGGCGAGTTCGGCCAGGGCCACCTCGGCCCAGTCGTCGGCGATCCGGTCGAACTCGTCGTCGGTGAGGTAGTCCTCGGCGGCCTCGACGAGGAAGCCCACGGGCAGGTGGAGACCGACCCCGAGACGCCGGGCGTCCATGGCCGCCCACAGCAGGGCCCGGGCGGGCGGCGAGGCAGTGCGGTAACGGTGAAAGAGCTCTGGAGCTCCGGCCAGATGCTGCGCCAGCCGTCCGTCATGTACTTGCTCGAGCGCATCGGCCAAGTGCCGGTCGCCGGCACGGGCGAGCGCCGCAGCGTCGGCAAGCGATGAGGCGTCGAAATGGTCGGGGACCGCGAGGCGCCTTCCCGCGAGCAGTTCCCGTGTCCGGGCATGAGGATCGGGTGCACCAGGGGTGGGCAGGGCGCTGTAGGCGTGGTCGTACTCCGGCCACAACGTTCCCAGCACCAGGACGGGCCCCCGGGCAGGGTCGGTCAACAGGGCGTGCAGGGCCGCGGCGATCCGCTCGCCGAGCCCGCCACCGGCGTCGAAGTAGTGCTGCGTCTCGTTCAGCCACACAACCGTACGGGGCTCCACCGCCTCCAGGCCGTCCAGCGCCGCTCGCACCCGGGTCGGGTCGAACGGGTGCCACAGGGTCCATCCCAAGGGCTTCAGCGCTTGCGCGGACAAGGCCGCAGAGCAGGCGCCGGTCCCGGCAGGTTCGGCCGCCGGACCCTGCGCGCCGCTCGCGCTCGCGCCGTTCGGCGATCCGGGCGGCGCCGTCGGCAGCGCTACGATCGAGCTTCGGGGCACCGCCTGCTTCACGGTCGTCGTGACGAAGCCGGGCCTGCACCGGCTCCTCGTCTCCGAACAGGAGGCCTACCCTTCGCTGACTTCCGGTGGGAGCAAGGTCGTTTGTGGGGACCCGAGGGACGGCTCCTGGTGCGAGCTCGCGACCGGAACGTACACGCTCTCGGTCTACAACAGCTCTTTGGGGCCCATGACGAACCGGGTCGCCGTCGTCCCGCTGATGACCGCCCCCGGATGTCCGGCCGTCGCCGGCACCAGCTACGACTCCGCCCCGACCACGGGGCTCGCCGCGGACCGCTTGGGCATCGTCTGCCACGCGTTCACCGCCGCTCCCGGCGAGCGGATCACCGCCGACTTCCGGTTGACCGAGTACGGAGACTTCGGGCACTGGATCACCGACGGCACCGGCAAGCGCCTTTGCGACAGTGCCAACTGCGTCCTGCCCGCAGGGGTTGGCGGCTACCGCGTCCTCGCCGAGGTCCGGGGACCCAGCGGAGGCTTTCCCGCCGCGTACAGCCTGAAGGTCCGGCGTCTGTCGAACCCCGCGGGTTGCGTGCCCGTCACCATGACCGCGTACGGCTCCGCGCCCGCAAAGGCCGCCCCGCAGACCGGGTGCAGGACGTTCACCCCGGCCGTGACCGGCCGCTTCAACGCCCACGGCATCGACGCGCAGGGCGGGGTCTCAAGCATTGCGCTGTACGCGGCGGACGGCTCCACCGTCTGCGCGAACGGGCAGGACTGCTCGCTCACCGCCGGCGTCCCGTACACCCTGCTCACAAACGTCGCCGTACGCATCCTGTCCCGTACTGCGACGGCGGGCTGCCAGAGCGGGGTCACGCTCGCCCGCGACCACAAGGGCACGTTCACCGTCCCCGGTGAGGTCGACTGCCTGAACCTTCCGGTACCCCAAGGTGCGCACGTCGCCGTCCTGTCCGACGGTGCCGCTCCGATCACCGTTGTCGATGCCAAGGGGGACGTCTTCTGTGAGTACACCCTGACGGACGGCACCTGCGTCCTGGGTGGTACCGCGCCGTACCGCGCCCTCGTCTCCAACCAGTACGACAAGGGCGGCGTCTACCGTCTCGTCGTCCACCGCACGGACGCGGCGAGCGCATGCCGCACCTTTCTGCCCGGCGACTTCACGGGGAAGCCGGTCCGGATGAGCGTGAAGAACAGCGCGGAAGTCTTCGCCGACTGCCTGTCCATTCCCGCCAACGGCCACTCCGCGCACGAACTGCTCCAGATCCAGAGGGTCTCGGGCGACTCGAACGCCAATGTCAGCATCCTCGACGAGAAGGGCAAGCTGGTCTGCTCCATCAGCACGTCCTACGGTTCCTTCTCCACCTGCGCCCTGACGGCCAACGCCGCGCACACCGTCCTGGTCCGGGGCCGGAACCTGCCCGCCGAGTTCGCCTTGACCCGCCTCGACGTCACCGCCACCGCGCGCGGCTGCGTCCCGACCGCGGCCACAGCGGTGGGCGGCCCGTCCACCGGAGGCGTACCGGCCAAGCCCGGCACGTTCCTGTGCCACCAGGTGAGCACGGCCGACGCTGCGGACACCCTGCACTTGAACGCCCGTGACGCGCAGGGCTCCGCCCGGCTCCTGGTGTACAAGCCGAACGGCGACGGCGCCTGCGACTACTACGCCGCGGGCTGCGCCGCCACCGGCTCCACCCGCTACCAGGTCCTCATCCAGGTTCCGGAGGGCGAGACCGCGGCGCCCGCATACCGGCTGGACGCACTGCGCATCGGCACGGCGGCCGGGCCCGCCCCCGAATGCGTCAAGGTCCCGAACGTCAGCTACGGGTTCGGGCCATTGACCGCCACGCTGAGCGAGCAGAAGACGGCGATCTGCGCCGTGCTCCCGACGGCCACCGGCGACCATTTCGCCCTGCGGTTCACACCCGCCGGGACCTTCGAGCAGTCGCCGACACCCTGGATGTACGACCGGCCGACCCTGAAGAACGGTTGCTCGGGGTCGTACACCACCGAGGGCCAGACCTACACGTGCACCCTCGCGTACGCCTCCCCGAAGGCCTCCCGGCCGACCACACTCGTGATCGGTCTGCCGAAGAAGCCCGCACAGGCCTCCACGGCGGTACGGCTCGACGTGACGTGCGCCGAGATCGTCTGTGGTCCCGACGAGCGGACCGTCGGTACGGTGGGTCCGTCCACGGTCGGCCGGGGCAAGGTCACCATGACCGTCACGGGCAGCGCACTGCGCAAGGACGCCGTGGTCCAGGTGAGGAACGGCAGCTTCAGCGTCCGCTCGACGGCCCTCTCCGTCGCTCCCGACCGGCGCCGCATGACGGTCGCCCTGGACCTGACGCAGGCCCCGCTCGGCCCGCTGTCCGTGAGCGTGTTCGCGCACGGTTGGGAGTACGCCAAGGGCTCGGTCACCGTCGTCGCTCCGATCCGATCCACTGCCGTCCCCACCGTCAGCGGCACGGCGGTCGTCGGCGGCACTGTTACGGCGACGACCGGGTCCTGGTCGCCGGTCGCCGACTCCTACACCTATCAGTGGCAGGCGGACGGGACCGTGATCGCGGGTGCCACGACTGCGTCGTACAAGCTGCCGTCGTCACTCCTGGGCAAGCAGCTCACCCTGGTCGTGACCGCTCGCAAGGCGGGGCACCCGGCAGTGAAGGCCACCAGCGCCGCCGTGCTCGTCAAGGGGGCCGCACCCAAGGTGACGAACGCCCCGTCCATCACGGGAACGGCCAAGGTCGGCAGTGTGCTGACCGCGAGCCGCGGGACGTGGACTCCGGTACCGACCTCGTACGCCTACCAGTGGTACGCGGACGGCAAGGCGATCACCGGTGCCACCCGGGCTACGTTCACCTTGACCAGTGCCCAGCGCGGGACGCGGATCACCGTGAAGGTGACGGCCTACCGGACCGGTCACGTGTCCGGCACCGCGTCGAGCGGTGCAACGGGGGCGGTCGCCGGCTGACCCGCCCGCTCGACGGAAGAGCCCCCCGGGGCGGCCATCGGGCCACCCCGGGGGGCCTTTCCGTCGAGACATCGCCGGGCCCAGTCAGCAGCGGTAGCCGTTGGGAACCTGGAGGAGGGCCACGAAGATCCACACCATGACCGCGGTGCCGACCGTGCCGCTCAGGAGGGCGACCGGGAGGTTCCAGCCGTCCTGCGTACCCGATGAGGACCCCCCACCACGCCGCCGCGACGGCGGAGAGCAGGGCTCCCTAGAAGACCAGCGCGAGCCCGTTGGCCGCGCCGTTGACTCCTACGTCGCACGCCCGCCAGGCGGCAGCGAGCAGTACCGACCCGAGCACGCCGGTCGCCAGACCCGCCACAGGAGCGACCGCGCAGCCCCACTGTGAGCGCGTCACTTCCGGTTCCGGATCTGCGGGACGTTCTCCCCGTTGCGCTGCGCTTGCTCCATCTTGTCCATCGCGTCGTTGATTCCTTGGCGGAGCTGGTCTTCGGTCATGTCGTCGCCGTACTTGTCGTAGAGCTCGATGCCGATGCGCATCGTGATCTGATCGCCCTGGTCATCGTCGCCGGTGATCAGCGTTTCTCCGAGGGAGGGGCCCTTGATCAGGGTGTCCGCATCGAAGCCGGCCGCGCGGCCGACGTATCCGTAGTGGACGTTGGAATAGATGTCGTAGAAGACTTCGCGGTTCGTCCCGGGCTGCTTGAAGTAGTAGTCGTCGCGCCGCTGGAGGTCGTACCGCTCCTGGAGCTGGGGCTTGTGGTCCCAGTCCTGTCCCGGGGCCACCTTGACGCCCCACATCACCAGGGCCGCGTTGATGTCGGAACCGTAGTTGCGGCCGAACTCGTACCACTCGGGTTCGTCGAGCAAGGACCGTATGTGCCCGACGGTGTCCGACTTCGCGTTCCGCTTCATCTCCTCGAAAATCCACTTCTCGGCATCCGTGAACTTCTGCTCACTCCGCGCCGCCCCGGTCGGCGGGATGACGGGACTGGCGGAGGCGTTGAACACCCCGATGGTGCCGTCGAGGATGTTCCCGTCCACGACCACGGCTTCGAGCGCCTGCTTGACGGCCTTGTCGAACTCGTCCACGGCCCGCACCGCCGCTGCGACGTGCGCGGTCACCCCCTACAGCCCGTCGAGCTTCGATTTCGGACCCAGCGCGCGGAGTCCGTCACCGGTCTGCACGTCGTTCTGCACGAACAGGCCCGAGGTGCTGCGCAGGGAGGCCTTCTCGGCGCTGAGGCGTCCCATGAGTATCTGCACCTGCCGGTCCCACGTCTCCGTCACCTTCTTCAGTCCGGAGGCCGTCTCCCAACCGTCAAGGGTCCTAGCCGCCGTGTTCGTATGCTCCCTCGCACCGTCCGCGGCCTTCTTGGTGTTGGGCTCCAACTCGGTCTCGACGGTGTTCGCCGCCGCCGTCTTCTCCGCCGGCGTCGACCCGAACGCACTCCCGCCCCCCGGCGCCACCGGGCCAGGCGGCACACCATCCAGGCCGTTCAGCCTCGTTGCCGGCTGGTCGCATCTCCCGTCATGCCCATTCCCTCCCCCTTGCTTCCCCTGTTCTCGATCATAAGTCCACCCCTGTAGGGCTGTTGGGCCGGCGACGGCGTCCTTCGGGTGCAGTGCGACGCAACTCTGCGACTGATGGTCACCCGCTTGTGGCTGCGGATCGCCTACGCGCTCAGCCTGCCCTGCAAGACCGACGCGAGCCGGCCGGCCCACTGCTCCAGATCGTGTTCCTGGTCCGGCTGGCACAGAACGTCCACCATCACCGCCAGCGGCGCCGTGTCAGACCACCGATTCGGACTACGTGATCCACGCCGCCGCCTGCACCCAGAACGTCCTGGACGCCGTTGCCGCCACGGATCGCGTCCGCCGGACGGTGTTCGTCTCGGGCACGTCGTATGCGATCGTCAGCATCACGGAGGGGGTGGTCCGCTACGTGAAGTGGCTCCGGGACACCTCGGCCGCCGCCCCGGAGTGGCTCCGTCGGGAGCCCACCGCGGTTTAGACGACCGGGGGCCGGCCCAGCCGGGTCAGCCGCCACACCGTCCGCCAGCGCACCGGGCGCCGGGGGCCGCCGCTCGTACGGACGCCTTCGGCGAATCCGGCGAACCAGGGCCGCAGGCCGGCCGGGGAGCGCGTGCGGGCCACGGTCAGCAGCGTCCACACCCCCAGGTAGACCGGCACCAGCGGGGCGGGCAGGTGCCGCTTGGCCAGCCAGACCCGGTTGCGGGCGGTCATCCGGTAGTAGACCGCGTGCCGGGCCGGGGAGGTCTTCGGATGCCGGAGCACCAACTGCGGCTCGTAGAGGATGTCCCAGCCGCGGTCGAGCGCCCGCCAGGCCAGGTCCGTCTCCTCGTGCGTGAAGAAGAAGGCATCCGGCCAGCCCCCGGTCTCCTCCAGCATCGGCATCGACAGGGCGTGCCCGCCGCCCAGGAACGTCGTCACCAGGCCCCGCCGCATCGGGTCACCCGCCCGTAAGCGGGGCACGTGCCGGCGCTGCGTGTAGCCGGTCTCGTCCGCGATCCGGAACGAGACGATGCCCAGCCGGCGGTCCGCCGCGTACAAGTCGGCGATCCGCCGGACGACATCCGCCTCGATCAACAGGCCGTCGTCGTCCAGGTCCACCAGGACATCGACGTCCCCGCACTCCCGCAAGCGGTGCCAGGCGACGTTCCGGCCGCCGGACACCCCCAGGTTCTCCACGAGCTCCACCCCGGTCACGCCCTCGGGCAGGCCCGGCAGTGCCGTCCCGTTCCCGACCACCACGACCCGGGCCGCCGGTTCATCCTGCTTGGCCACCGAGGCCAGCAGGGCCAGCAGCTCGGGCATCCGGTCGCCCCTCGTCAGTACGGCGACACCCACACGCGGCCGGGTCACGACCACCACCACTTCCCTCGGCACCAGGCGGACGGCGAGCGTACCCAACGGCCTCCAGGGATGCCCTGGGGCATGCGATCGACAGGGGAGGCGGGCAGTCTTGCCGACCTGGGGGTCGGGCAGCCCATCGCGGGGATACCGAGAGGGTGAGAGGCGTCGCTGCTTAGGCTGGCGGGGTGACCGAGACTCAGAACCGCAGACCCCTGGCCGTCTTCGACATCGACAACACGCTGGCCGACACCGCGCACCGCCAGCACTTCCTGGAGCGCCGGCCGCGTGACTGGAACGGCTTCTTCGGCGCGGCCCCGGCCGATCCGCCCCTCGCCCGCGGGATCGCGCTCGCGGTGGAGAGCGCGGCCGACTGCGAGGTCGCGTACCTCACCGGTCGCCCGGAGCGGTGCCGTGCGGACACCGAGGAGTGGCTCACCCGGAACGGGTTGCCCGAGGGGCGGCTGTGGATGCGCGGGAACCAGGACCGGCGGCCCGCCCGGACGGCCAAGCTGGAGGTCCTCCGGCGGATCTCGCGGGGCCGGGACGTGCGGATGCTGGTGGACGACGACGAGCTGGTGTGCGAGGCGGCGCGCGCGGCGGGCTTCCGCGTGGTCCTGGCGGACTGGGCGGCGGACGCGCCGGAGCTCAAGGACGCGCAGGAGGGAGAGGGGCGCACCTGAGGGTCCCGCTGCGCCTGGGGGTGGTGGGGGCTTGGGTGCTCCTCGGGCGGCCGGATGGGCTTGGGTGCCCCTCGGACGCGGGCCGGGCGGGGCTTGGGCCCCTCGGAGAGCCCGGCGCTCCGGCCGGGCCCGCAGGGTCCCCTGGGAGCCGCGGGGAGCCCGTAGAGCCGTAGGAGCCCCGCGGGAGTCCCGCAGACCCCCGGGCGTCCGCAGCGCCGCGGGAGCCCGTAGAGCCGCGGGAGACCGCAGGGCCCCGGGAGGCCGGAAAGTCCCGAGGGGCCGGTTTCAGGCCTCGCCGTCGAGGCGGAAACCGACCTTGATTCCCACCTGGTAGTGCGCGATCTCGCCGTTCTCGATGTGGCCCCTGATCTGCACGACTTCAAGCCAATCGAGATTGTGCAGCGTCTCGCCCGCGCGGGCGATGCCGTTGCGGATGGCCTGGTCGATGCCCTCGTGGGACGTGCCCACGATCTCGGTCACCCGGTACGTGTGATTGGACATGGGGGTCTCCCGACACTGGGTGGGCTGTTGCCTTGTTCTACGGTGCCCCAGTAAGTCCGGGTACGCGAACTTTGCGTGAACAATCCATAGCGATACCCCCTTGACCGACCCAATGGTCTATGCCAATTTCAAGCCATCTGAGATCCATCCCCAGAAGGTGACCCTCGTGAAGATGCGCTTCCTTGCCGTGTCCACCGCTCTCGCGGCCGCGGCCGCCCTCACCGGCTGCGGCCTCACCGGGTCGGGCGGAGGTACGCAGAAGGTGACGCTCTGGCTGATGAAGGGCAGCGCCTCCGACGAGTTCATAGGCCAGTTCACCACCACCTTCGAGAAGGAACACCCGGGTGTGGACCTCGAAGTGAAGATCCAGGAGTGGACGGGCATCGGCGACAAGGTCAACGCCGTCTTGTCCGGCAAGAGCGAGGAGAGCGCCGACGTCATCGAGGTCGGCAACACCCAGGTCGCCCAGTACGTCGAGGGCGGCGGCGTCTCCGAACTCACCCTGGAAGCCCTGCGCGAGTGGGACGGCAAGGACTGGCTCAAGGGCCTCTCCGAGCCGGGACGAGTCAACGGCGCCCAGTTCGGCGTCCCGTGGTACGCCGCCAACCGCGTGGTGATCTACAACAAGGACCTGTTCGCGAACGCCGGGGTCAAGGCGCCGATCAAGACCCGCCAGGAATGGATCCAGGCCACGCAGAAGCTCGACAAGGGCAGCCAGCAGGGCATCTACCTCGCCGGGCAGAACTGGTACGTCCTCGCCGGGTTCGTCTGGGACGAGGGCGGCGAGCTCGCCGTCGAGAGCAGCGGTCAGTGGATCGGCACCCTCGACGAGGAGAAGGCCCTGGCGGGCATGGAGTTCTACAAGCAGCTCCAGGCCCTCGGCGACGGCCCCAAGGACGCCGACGAAGAGACGCCCCCGCAGTCCGACGTGTTCGCCCGCGGCGGGATCGCCCAGATCATCGCCCCGCCCGGCCAGGCCGCCGCCATCGAGGCCGCGAACCCGGAGCTCAAGGGCAAGCTCGGCTTCTTCCCGATCCCCGGCAAGACCGCCGACAAGGTGGGCTCCGTCTTCACCGGCGGCTCGGACCTGATCATCCCCGAGAAGACGAAGCAGCGTAAGCACGCCGTCGACGTGATCACGGCCCTGGTCAGCGAGAAGTGGCAGACCGAGCTGGCCCGCACGATGAGCTACGTACCCAACAAGACCACCCTCGCGCACGTGGTCGAGGGCAACGACGGCGCCGCGGCGATGGCTCCCGGCGCCGCTCAGGGCCGCGCCACCCCGAAGTCCCCCCGCTGGGCCGAGGTGGAGGCCGA
This sequence comes from Streptomyces sp. CA189, assembly GCF_056428985.1. Classification (NCBI taxonomy): domain Bacteria; kingdom Bacillati; phylum Actinomycetota; class Actinomycetes; order Kitasatosporales; family Streptomycetaceae; genus Streptomyces; species Streptomyces sp. CA189. The sequence continues at coordinate 28,733 of NZ_JBWJVM010000044.1, forward strand.
GAACCCGATCAAGCCGTTCATGACGGCCGTCCTCACCGGCCAGGACCCCCAGCGGGCGGCGAAGGCGGCCTCCGACACCATCAGCAAGGTCCTCAGCTCCGACCGCTGACCTGGGGCGGGCGGGTCGGGCGGGGACGGTGGGGAGGCTGGGGGAAGGCTGGGGGAAGGCCCCCGAGGGGTTCGCCCGCCAAGTTCAGCGTCCGCACATCCAAGGGCCGCGAAGCGGCCATGTCGAATCCAGCCGGTCACGGAAGAAGTAAAGAAGCCAGGCCACACACCTGCCGGCCTGGCTTCCCGTGCCGGACCAGGAGCCGTCATGACCATCGCACCCCTGTCCCCGTCCGTCGTTTCCCCCGCGTCCGTCGTTTCCCCCGCGTCCGCCGTTTCCCCCGCGTCCGCCGTTCCCCCCGCGGCCGGCCTCCTCTCCGGGCCCGGCCGTCCCGCCACCTCCGCTGCCGCCTCCGCCCCCGCCACCTCCGCCCCGGCGGCCGCCCCGCACGCGGCGGACGTCCCCGCGCCCCGCTACGCCGTCCGCCTCGCCCGGAACGAGGACGAGGTGCGCGCCGCCCAGCGGCTGCGCCACCAGGTCTTCGCCGGCGAGCTCGGTGCCCGGCTCGACGGCCCGGAGCCGGGTCTGGACTCCGACGCCTTCGACGCCTACTGCGACCACCTCCTCGTCGTGGACGAGGAGACCGAGCAGGTCGTCGGCACCTACCGGCTGCTGCCCCCCGAACGCGCCGCCGTCGCCGGACGCCTCTACTCCGAGGGTGAGTTCGACCTCTCCGCCCTCGCCCCCATCCGCCCCGACCTCGTCGAGGTGGGCCGCTCGTGCGTCCACCCCGACCACCGCAACGGCGCCGTCATCGCGCTCATCTGGGCCGGCCTCGCCCGCTACATGGACCGCTCCGGGCACAACTGGCTCGCCGGCTGCTGCTCCATACCGCTCTCCGACGGCGGTGTCCTGGCCGCCGCCACCCGGGAGAACGTCCTCACCCGCAGCCTCGCCCCCGTCGAGTACCGGGTCGCCCCGCACCTCCCCTGGAACCCCGAGGGCATCGACTTCCCCGGCCGGATGGAACTGCCCCCACTGCTGCGCGGCTACCTGCGCCTGGGCGCCTGGGTCTGCGGCGAGCCCGCCCTCGACGCCGAGTTCGGCTGCGCCGACCTGTACGTCCTGCTCTCCCTGCGGCGCACCAACCCCCGCTACCTCAAGCACTTCCTCTCGCTCGCCCCGGCCGCATGAGCGCCTGGCTCCCGACCTCGCCCTGTACCCCCGAGGTCTGTGCCGGCCACGAGGGGCGCACCGCGAGCGTGCCGCGCGCCGTACTGCGGCTCGCCGCCGCCATCGCCCTGGTCCTGATCGGCATCCTGGGCGCCCCGCCGCTCCGCCTGCTGCCGGAGCGGCCCCGCCACGTGGTGGTACGGGCCTGGGCGGCCGCTCTGCTGGGCGCCTTGGGCCTGCGCATCACCGTGCACGGAACCGCCGGCCCGGGCGGTGGCCGGCTGATCGTCGCCAACCACATCTCCTGGCTGGACATCCCGCTCGTCGCCGCCGTGCTGCCCTCCCGGATGCTGGCCAAGAGCGACATCCGGAGCTGGCCGGTGCTCGGACCGCTCTCCCGGCAGGCCGGCACCCTCTACATCGAACGCGACCGGCTCCGCACCCTGCCGGCCACCGTCGGCAGCCTCACCCGGGCGCTGCTCACCGGCGACCGCGTCACCGTCTACCCCGAGGGCTCCACCTGGTGCGGGCGCGCCCAAGGCCCGTTCCGCCGGGCCGCGTTCCAGGCCGCGCTGGACGCGCGGGTGCCCGTACAGCCCGTACGGATCAGCTACCTGCTCGATGACGGGAGGCCGGCCGGGGCACCCGCCTTCGTCGGGGACGATCCGCTCACCGCCTCCCTGTGGCGCATCGCGCGCGCCCGCGGGGTACGGGCCGAGGTGTGGCTGCTGCCGCGGATCCCGCCGGGCCGGTACGCGCACCGGCGGGACCTCGCGGCCGCGGCTCAGGCCGCCGTGCTCGCGGAACCGGTACCCGCGTCACGCCCCGCGTCGCTCCCCGCGTCACGACGGGCGCGCTCGCCTCTGCCCGGCGTACCCTCCCAGCCGTCGGCGCCGATGCCGTCCGCCACCGACAGGGACAGGGCGAAGCGGCCCGCCGAATCCGTCCACCAATGGGTCAACTCCAGTCCGGCAGACGCGAGTTCCCTGCGGACTCCCTCCTGACGGAACTTCGCCGAGATCTCCGTCAGGATCTCCTCACCGGCCTCGAAAGGCACCTCCAGATCCAGTGCCCGGACCTTCACCACCAGCTGCTTCCGGGCGCGCAGCCGCATCTCGATCCACTCGTGCTCCCGATTCCACACCGCCGCGTGAGCGAAGTCGGCGGTGTGGAAATCCGCGCCCAACTCCCGGTTCACCACGGCCAGTACGTTCCTGTTGAACTCGCCCGTCACCCCTTGCGCATCGTCGTACGCCGACACCAGGACGGCCGGGTCCTTCACCAGATCCGTCCCCATCAGCAGCGCGTCCCCGGGCGACAGCATCGCCCGTACGTCCGCCAGGAACACCGCCCGCTCCGGCGGCAGCAGGTTCCCGATCGTGCCGCCCAGGAACACCACCAGCCGGGGTCCGGGGGAGTCCGGCAGCCGCAGCGCCCGGGTGAAGTCGGCCAGCAGCGCGTGCACGCGCAGCCCCGGATGCTCGTCCAGCAGCGTTTTCGCCGCCCCGGTCAGCGCGCTCTCGCTCACGTCCACCGGTACGTACGTGTCCAGCGCGGGCAACGCCTCGATCAGGTGCCGGGTCTTCTCCGAGGAGCCCGAACCCAGCTCCACCAAGGTGCGGGCCCCGCTCACCGAGGCGATCTCCCGGGCCCGTTCGAGCAGGATCTCCCGCTCGGCGCGCGTCGGGTAGTACTCGGGCAACCGGGTGATCTCCTCGAAGAGTTCGCTGCCCCGGGCATCGTAGAACCACTTGGGCGGCAGCGACTTGGGAGACCGGGTCAGCCCGACGCGCACATCCGTGCGCAGAGCCGTCTCTGCGGCGTGCTCGTCGAGCGTGCGGGTCAGCTGGAAGTCGTTCACGGGCCTTCGTCTCCCTGGTGCGGTGTGTGCGGTGTGTGCGGTGTGTGCGGTGTGTGCGGTGCGTGCGGTGCGCCGGCGGGGGTCTCCTTCAGGGGGACGAGGTCGACCCGGGTGCGGGTGGCTGTCAGCAGGGTCCGGTCGGGCACCTCGCACCAGCGCGAGTCGTCGTCGTAGGGCTCCGAGGCCACCACCGTGCGCTGCGCCGCCGAGTCGGCCAGGTACCAGAGGGAGTCTCCCCAGGCCGTCGCGGCGATGGCCCGGCCGTCGGTCAGCAGCAGGTTCAGCCGGGAGCCGGGCGTGGCCTCGGCCAGCTCCCGTACCGTCCAGGCCAGCGCCGCACCGAGGTCGGGGTCCGTCCGCAGCCGGTGCAGGACCAGCGCCCAGATCAGCGCCGAATCCGTACGCGCGGCCAGCGACAGCAGCTCCTGGGGCGGCAGACAGGCGGCGACCGGGGCCGCGGCGTCCGGCCAGTCCCGCAGCGACCCGTTGTGGCTGAACAGCCACTGCCCCTCCGCGAACGGGGCCGCCGCGGCCTCCCCGTCCGCCCCGGGGCGCGTGGAGTCCCGTACGGCGGCCAGTACGGCCCCGCTGCGGACCACCCGGGCGAGGTCGCTGAAGGTCAGGTCGCCCCAGATCGGCCCGGACCGGCGGTAGCGGGCGGGGACCGGGTCCCCCTCCGCGTACCAGCCGACGCCGAAGCCGTCGGCGTTGACCGTGCCGGAACGCTGGCGGCGCGGTTCCCACGACTGCCGGACCAGGGAGTGCTCGGGCTCGCTCAGCACCCGGCCGAGGCTCACGGGCGCCCCGAGGTAGGCGAGGTGACGGCACATCAGGCCTGCCCGGCGAAGCCTGCGGGGACGGCGCCGCGCGCGGTCCGGAACCCGGAGAAGATCTGCCGGCGCACCGGCAGGTCCCAGTTGCGGAAGGTGCCCCGGCAGGCCACGGGGTCCACGGCGAAGGAACCGCCGCGCAGCACCTTGTGCTCGGGGCCGAAGAACACCTCCGAGTACTCGCGGTAGGGGAACGCCCGGAAGCCGGGGTACGGGAGGAAGTCCGAAGCCGTCCACTCCCACACGTCGCCGATGAGCTGGCGCACCCCGAGCGGGGAGGCCCCGGCCGGATAGGCGCCCGCCCGGGCCGGCCGCAGGTGGCGCTGGCCGAGATTGGCGTGCGCGGGCGTGGGGTCCGTGTCGCCCCACGGGTAGCGGGTGGAGCGTCCGGCCGCCGGATCGTGCCGGGCGGCCTTCTCCCACTCCGCCTCGGTGGGCAGCCGGCGCCCCGCCCAGCGGGCGTACGCGTCGGCCTCGTACCAGCTCACGTGCAGCACCGGCTCGTCCCCGGGCACCGGCTCCGTGACCCCGAAGCGGCGGCGCAGCCAGGTACCGTCCTCGCGGTGCCAGAACAGCGGGGCCTCGATCCCGTGCCGGCGGATCTCCTCCCAGCCGGCTGTCTCCCACCACCGCTCCTCGCGGTAGCCGCCGTCCGCCATGAACTCCTGGTACGCGGTATTGGTCACCGGAACGGTGTCGATCCAGAACGCCTCGACCTCGCGGACGTGCGCGGGCCGCTCGTTGTCCAGCGACCAGGGCTCCGCCGAGGTGCCCATCGTGAACGGGCCCGCCGGTACGAGAACTTCGGCCGCGGACGGCGGCGGTCCCTGCGGGGGATCCGGGTCCGGTGCCGTCAGCACCGGCGCGCCCTGCCGCAGTTGATGGGTGATCAGCATCGTCTCGTCGTGCTGCTGTTCGTGCTGGGCGATCATCCCGAAGACATAGCCGCCGTCCAGCAGGGCCGTGCCCTCCAGCGGGGTTCGGTCCAGCAGGTCGAAGACCCGGCCGCGCACCTCGGAGGCGTACCGGCGGGCCTCGTCCGGGCTCAGCAGCGGCAGCTTCGGGCGCTCCGCACGGGGATGCTCGAACGCGTCGTAGAGCGGGTCTATCTCGGGGTGCATGGACTCGCGTCCGGCCACGTTGCGCAGCAGCCAGAGCTCCTCCATGTTCCCGATGTGCGCGAGGTCCCAGACCAGTGGAGACATCAGGGGGGAGTGCTGGGCGGTCAGTTCCGCCTCGGTGACGGCATCGGTGAGTCCGGCCGTGCGGACGCGCGCCGCGGTCAGGGCGGCGGCGGCCCGCTCGCGCAGGAGCTCCGGGTCGGCGGTCATGAGCGTGCCTCCTCGCCGGCCGGCTGGGGGTGGGTCTGCTGCGCCCGTTTCTGCGCCCGTGTCTGTGTCCGCGGTTGTTGCGGCGACGTGCGGTCGTCGGCCGGGCAGCGGCCGCGGGACACGTAGCGCTCGGTGAATTCGCATACGGTGTCCGTGACTTGGCTGCCGGCCCCGAGTCGGGGCAGCGCCGAGGCCGCGGCCCGGAAGCAGGCGCGGGCGGCGGAGCGCAGCTCCGGATCGGCCAGCGCGTTGCGGGCGGCGGACCGCCACAGCGGATTGCGCGGCGCGGGCCCGGTGCCATAGGAGTCGGCCAGCCCCTTCGCCACCCGGTAGGCGGTCTCCGCGGCCTCCGGGTCGTCGAACAGGGCGTGCACGACGGCCACCGGGACCAGCCAGCCGTCCTCGCCGGGCTGGGCGTCGATCATCCGCAGCTCCAGATGGCCACGGGGCCGCACCGGCGGGAAGAGCGTGGTCAGGTGGTAGTCCAGATCCGCGGCGGTGGGCGGACGGGGGCCGCCTCCGGAGCGCAGCCAGTCGCGGAAGGTCAGCCCGCGCGGCACCGCCCAGGGCGCGCCGTCCTCGTGCGTCCCGCCGTCCTCACCCGTCCGCACGCACATCACCTCGGTGTCCAGCGCCTGCCGGGCCCACGCGCCGCGCGGCTCCGCCTCCATGGGCGGGGCGAGGGAGCGCCGGGTGTCGAGGTCGCTCCAGATCCCTTGGCGGGCGCACCGCCAGCCGGCGTACGGGCCTTCGTGCGCGGGGGAGTTGGCGAAGGAGGCGACCAGCACCGCGCCGAGGAGGTGGGCGAGGCGCCAGCGCCTGCCATGGCCCAGCGGACCGGGCTCCTCGTGACCGGCGTCCACGCACACCTGGACGGAGGCCGAGGCGCACATCATGGCGCGCCCGGCCGGGCCGGTGCGGTCGAAGTAGGTCTCCATGGCCTCGTACCGCGGGCTGGCCAGCATCCGCCGCAGCGGCCGGCGCGGGTCCTGGCCGAGTCCGCGCAGGACCAGTCCCTGGTCGCGCAGGGCGCCGCGGACGGCGGCCAGATCGGCCTGGAGGCCGTCGACGCAGCCGGTCAGGGAGGTGGCGGGGGCCGAGCTGAGCTCGAGCTGGCCACCGGGCTCGATGGTGACGCCGGAGCTGAGGGGGAGGCCGCGCGCCGCGTCGTGCGCGGCGGCCAGGCGTTCGTGGGAAACGGGCCGACCGGGTCGTTCCGCGTCGAACACCAGCCATTCGAGCTCCGCGCCGAGCAGGCGGGGCGGGCCGGTCTTGAAGCAGATGCCGTGGATCAGCTCCTCGGCGGTGGTTTCGGTCAGTCGGGTGAGTGAGTCCTGGGGCATGACGGGGCCCTCGTCTCGCGTCGTCGGCTGTGACATCACCCGTGCCTACCCGTCCCTCGGGGCACAAATCCATTGCGGGCGCCCTGCCGGAGCGCCGAAGATCACCGTATGAGCGGCAGATTGCGCGAGATCGCGCGGGAGAATGCGGAGATCGTGGCGGCCGGGGGGTACCGGACGCGGTCGGGGCGGCAGGTGTCGCTCGCCGCCGCCGTGGCGGAGGCCAAGGCGGAAACCAGGATATATGGCCCAAACCGGGTCATTCCAGGCGAACCGGCCTCGCAAGGTGCGTACCGGACCGTCGTCGAGGTCACCGGAGAGAGCAGCACGGTCGCCGCCCGTCGGCTCGCCGAGGAGCACCCGGGGACGGTGCGGACGGGTCCGGTGGCCGTACTGAACTTCGCTTCGGCCCGGAATCCCGGGGGCGGCTACGTCCGCGGGGCCAAGGCCCAGGAGGAGGCCCTCTGCCGGGCCTCGGCGCTGTACGAGACCCTCCTGGAGGCCCCGGAGTACTACGAGATCCACCGCGCCGAGGTCAGCACCTTCTACACCGACCGGGTGATTCACTCGCCCGGGGTCCCCGTCTTCCGCGACGACCGGGGCAACCTGCTGGACACCCCGTTCCGGGCCGGATTCCTCACCTCACCGGCCCCGAACGCGGGCACCATCCGCCGCCAGGAGTCGGACCGCGAGCAGGAGATCCCCGCCGCCCTCGTCCGCCGCGCGGAGCTGGTGTTGGAGGTGGCCGCGCTGCACGGGTACTGGGGGCTGGTGCTGGGCGCCTGGGGGTGCGGGGTCTTCCAGAACGACCCCGCCCAGGTGGCGGAGGCCTTCCGGGGGCTGCTGGCGGGGCGGTTCGCCGGTGTGTTCGAACGAGTGGTGTTCGGGGTGCTCGACCGGAAGCCGGAGACTCGGGAGGCGTTCGAGCGGGCGCTGGCGGGCGTTGGGGTGGGTGAGGGGGCCGAGGGGAGCTGAGGGAGCCGGGGGCCCGGGGGAGCCGAGGGGCCCGGCGGACGTTGAGCGGCGCCGGCCGGGATGCGGCCCTGCGGGCCTCGCCCCGGGCAGGGCCGGCTAGGCCGTCTCTTTCGGATCTTGCCTGGCCCGCGCCGCCCGGCACCGCACCTCGCCGCACTGCCGAGGCACCCGAGTACGTCCAGTACGCGGGAGCCCCGGCAGCGTGGCGAGGCACGGCACCGGACGACGCGGGCCTGACCGGCAAGATCCGAAAGAGACGGCCTGACGCCGGCCTCGCCCTGGGGGGCCTGGCCGGCTAGCGCCAGCCGTACCGCTCGCGCAGCCGGTCCACCACGAGCTGGAACCGGCCCCGGTCCAGCGCGCACGCCTCGCGCCGCATGCCGTCCTCGTGGACGCGCAGCACCCGGTCCACGTCCACCCAGGACTCCCGCCCCGCGCTGTCCCACGGTCCGGTCCCGATGGGGACCCACTCCCGGTCGTGGTCGTGCCGCTTGCTGGACAGCTGGACGGCCAGCAGAGTGCCGCCCTCTTCCCGGGCCACGACCAGCACCGGCCGGTCCTTGCCGCGCCCGTCGTTCTCCTCGTACGGAACCCAGGTCCACACGATCTCGCCGGGATCGGGATCCCCGTCGCGATCGGGGGCGTACGAGGTCTGCACCGGCCCGATGGCGTGCGGATCGGCCTCGGCGGTCGCGGTGTACCCGTCACGACCCGGTTGCTCGACGTGACCATTGCTGTGATGGGAAAGTGCCGTCATTCGGGCGAGGTTACCGGGTGGCTGCGCGGGGTGCCGGGACGCCGCCCGGGGGTGTGTGCTCCTTCTCGGCTCGGCGGCTACAGGCCGTCAGGGGAGGCCATGGGTGTGGTCCGCCAGCCGAGTTCGACGGAGCGGCGGCATCTGTCGGACGCGTCGCCGGAGCTCGTGAAGAGTGCGGCCAGCATGGGCACGCCTTGGGCGAGGACTTGGTGCGGCAGCGGGCCCGTTGCGACCAGGGACGCGAGTCCGTGGCCGATCACCCAGCTTTGCGTCGCCAGGGTCAGGGGGTCGATGTCGTCGTGGAAGCGGCCGGCCGTCTTGGCGCGTTCGACGGCGCGGACCAGGCAATGCAGCGTCTCGTCCGCGGCCTTGGCGTCTTCGAGCTCGAAACCGGCGTCGAACATGATCCGGTAGAGGTCGGGGGCGGCGAGGGCGTTGCTCACGTAGGCGGCTCCGAGGGCGGCCAGGTCCCGTACCGGATCCGTGGACATCGCCACCGTGTCGAGCCGGGCGGCCAGGCGTTTGAAGCCTTCCTGGCGCATCGCCGTCCACAGGCCGTCCATGCCCCCGAAGTAGGTGTAGACGGCCATCGTCGATACGCCGGTTCCGGCCACCAGCGAACGGAGCGTGACCGGTTCGCGGGTGCGCAGCATCATCGCGGCTCGCTCGATGAGGAGGGAACGGATCGCCGGGTCCTTGGTTCGCGCCATGTCATTACAATACATAGCAGCGCTATGGTTTGGAGAGGTGCAGGAAGCTGCGCCCCCGACGAACGACAAGGAGCTGTCATGGCCGTGAGGCTGGTCAACCCCAACGGGTTGCCGAAACCCGAGGTATACCGTCAGCTCTCGATCGCCACCGGGTCGAAGTTGGTGTTCCTCGCAGGTCAGGTGGCGCGCGATGCCGACGGGCGTCGTGTCGGTGAGGGGGACTTCGCCGCCCAGGTCGAGCAGTGCTACCTCAACATCGGCACCGCTCTGGCCGAGATCGGCGGATCCTTCGACGACGTGGCGAAGTTGACCGTCTACGTCGTGGACTGGAGCGCCGACAAGATGCCGCTGCTGGGGGAGGGGGTGGCCCGGGCGGCCGCCAAGCTCGGGATCGACCCCGTCAAGCCGATCACGCTGCTGGGTGTCGCGGCGCTGGGGGAACCCGATCTCCTGGTCGAGGTCGAAGCGACGGCCGTTCTCGACTGACGATCGGTAGGCGTCTCGATCGCGCACGGGAACAGCAGCCCGTAGGCCGTCGGGTGCGGTCGATTGCTTTCCCGGTCCCCGTACAGCAGACCGTACGGTCTGCTGTACGGGTCGAACGGCTCAGATCCAGCCCTCCAGCGATGCCATGAAGCCGTCGAAGTCGTCCCGGTGGATGGTGTGGCCGGCGCCGGTGACCGAGCGGACCTCGAAGCCGCGCTCCTTGAGGACCGCCGCGCGCTCCGGTGAGATCAGGAAGCTCGGGTCGGCCAGCTGTACGAGGGACGGGACCACCGGCGCGGCCGGGAGCAGGTCCGCGCCCATCAGCGGGGTCAGGCTCAGCGCGGTCGCCTCGTCCCAGACGGCCAGGGTGGCCAGTTCGATGTCCACGTCGGCCTCTTCCCAGCGCGGGTTCATCGCCTGGACCTGCTCCTTGGGCGCGGACTTGAACTGGGCGAACATCTCGGGGCCGAAGCCCTCGCCGAGCGCCGCCAAGTGCCAGGCGGGGTCGGAGAACACGGCGCGCTTCGGCTTCAGGCGGGCGACGGCGTTCGAGAGGGTCAGGCCGCCGAGGGAGTGGCCGATGGCGAGCTCGGCGCCGGCCGGGAGCGTTTCGACCACGTCGTCGGCGAAGGCCTCCGGGCTGTACTCGCCCCGGCCGCTGGCGCCGTGGCCGCGCAGGTCCACGGCGATGGCGCGGTAGCCGCGCTCCGCGAGGGCGGGGCCGACCCGGCGCCAGGTCCGGTGGTCGGCCATGATCCCGTGGATCAGGAGGGCGATGCGGTCGCCTTCGCCCCAGGTGTGGGTGTGGAGCTGCACGGTGGTGCCTTTCATCGTCGGGGGTGATGCGTCGGAAGAGGGCCGGGAGTGGGTGGGGCGGGGAGCGGGCCGGGCGGGCTGGGTGCCCGCGCCTCCCGCCCAGCGGGCGCCTAGCGGACGCTGCGGATCGGCTTGACCGCCAGGGCGCCTGCCACCGCCAGGGCGGCGGCCGCGATGAACAGGGCCGTGTAGCCGCCGCTCAGGGACACGATCACCGAGGCGATGAAGGGGGCGACGATCTGCGGGCCGGCGTTGGCGATGTTGAGTACGCCCATGTCGCGGGCGGCGTCCTCCGCCTTCGGGAGCACCATCGTCACCAGCGCGGTGTCCACGGCCATGTAGCAGCCGAACGCGAGACCGTTGATCACGGCGAAGGCCAGCATGGCCGTCCAGCTGGTCGACAGGGCCGGGATCAGCAGCGCGATGGCGGACAGCAGGGCGGAGGCGCCGACGAAGAGCTTGCGGCGGTCGTACTTGTCCGAGAGCCAGCCGCCGAGGACGGTGGAGACGACCATCGCCACGCTCGTCAGCGGCATCATGATGGCCACCGCCGCCTCCGGCTTCATGCCCTCGGGCAGCACGGTGTGGTCCTGGAGGATGTACAGCTGGTAGCCGCTCACCGCGAAGTAGCCGAGGACCAGCAGGGCCCGCCCGATGAACGCCCAGCGGAAGTCGTGGTCCTTCAGGGCGCTCGCGAAGGCGGCCAGCTGCGCCTTGACCGGCATGGACGGCTTCGCGGGGCGCCGCTCCTCGCGGGTGCAGGTGGTGAACAGGACGGCGGCGCCCGCGACGAGCGCGCCGAAGATCAGGTATCCGGTGCGGTAGTCGTCCGAGAAGGCCGCGCCGATCAGGGCGCCGATGGTGGAGCCCAGCGGCAGACCGAGGCCGACGGCGGCGGACGCCTTGCCGCGGGCGCTCATGGGCACCCGGTCGGGGACCACCGAGGTGATGGCGGCCTGGTAGATGTTCATCACGGCCTGTCCGAGGCACCAGGCGATGGTGATGAGCAGGATCGTGTCCGCGGCGCCGAGCAGGAACATCGCCGGTATCGCGGCGAGTCCACCGCCCAGGATCCAGGGGTTGCGCCGTCCGCTGCGGTCGGACAGGGCGCCCGCGACCGGGTTGAAGACCGTCGCGAAGATCGCCGAGACCCCTGCGATCAGGCCGAAGTTGGCGACCTTGTTCGCCGCGTCGATGTCTTCGACCTGGAGTGCGAGGAGTACGCCGGCGACGCCGATGTAGAGGGCGTACATGGCGCCGTTGCCGACGAGCAGCAAGGGGAGCAGGCCCCGCGGGGTGGCGGGGGCGTCGGTGGTGGCGGCGGCGGTGCCGGTGCCGGGGGAGGAAAGGGCCACGGTGCCCTCCTGGGCAGTTTGGTGAGGGGCGAGGGGTACGGAGGGGTGCACTGAGGGGTGTGGGGAGGAGTGCGCGCCGCCCTGTCGCGACGGCGGGGGTGCGACGGAACGCGGCAGGGCGGCGGCACGGCTGGACACGGCACCGGCACGTGCGGTGACACCCTTGGTGAAGCCGGGGTGACATCGTGGTTACACGTGTCAGTGAATCGTGTAACCACTGTGTAGCATTGGTTTCCAGCCATCCGCTAGCCCCTGGGCGCAAACGGTCTGGAAAGATGCCACGGCAATGTCTCAGTCATCGAAGCCGCCGAAGCCCCCCACGCCGCCGTCACCGTCGTCGGTGCCCGTACCGACCAGCGCGGACGTGGCCCGTCTCGCGGGAGTGTCGCGCGCGACGGTCTCGTACGTCCTGAACAACGCGGAGGCCGTACGGATCAGCGAGCCGACCCGCCGCAAGGTGCGGGAGGCCGCCGAGGAGCTCGGCTACGTCCCCCACGCGGCCGCCCGCAGTCTGCGCGCCGGGCACACGCGCATCGTGCTGCTGCCCACCTCGCACGTGCCGATCGGACCGCTGTACAGCACCTTCCTCAACGAGTTGCAGTGGGCGCTGCGCGGCCTCGACTACACGGTGGTCCAGTACGGCAGCCTCGGCCTCAGCGGTGACGAGGCCGCGCGTGCCTGGGCCGAACTGCGGCCGGTCGCGGTGCTCTCGCTGGGGGAGATCACCCTGTCCGCGCACAACGTCGCCACGCTCAAGCGGGCCGGAGCGCGCGCGGTGCTGACGATGGGGCCGGAAGCCGTTGCCGGGGCCCACGCGCTGGTCATGGACCAGGCGGAGGTCGGCGCGCGGGCCGCGGAGCACTTGCTGGGCCGGGGCCGGCGGCGGATCGGCGTGGTCGTTCCGGAGGAGGAGGGGCTGGGGCTGTTCTCCACGCCCCGACTGGAGGGTGCGCGGTCAGTGGCCGGGGCGGAGGTCGTGGCCCTGCGGATGGCTTACTCGGAGGAGTCGGCGGCGGCGCTGGCCGAGCGGTGGGCGTCGCTGGGGCTGGACGCGGCGTTCGCGTACAACGACGAGTACGCCATGCTGCTGATGCGGGCCTTCCAGGACGTGGGGCTGCGGGTGCCGGAGGACGTGGCCGTCATGGGCGCGGACGACCTGCTGATCGGCCGGTTGCTGCGGCCGAGGCTCAGCACGGTGCAGATCGAGATGCCGACCGGGGAGCGGCTGGCGGCGCTGGTGGACCAGGCGGTACGGGAGCCCTCGGCGGCGGTGCGGAGGCATGACCTGATGGCTGCGGTGGCGGTGCCGCGGGACTCGACGTGAGCTCGTAGCTCTGCTCCGGGCGGCTGGGCACCCCGGCGCCGGGCCGCCGCTGAGGGACTCCGTCCGGGTGGGGGAGCGGGCCGCTCCTTCCGGCTGCGGCGCCGTGGCCGCGCCTCGAACTCCGGCGGGGCTGGAACGAAGCGCGGGGCCGCGTCGCGGTTGTGTGCGGCGCCGTTCCCGGGGGCCCGCCCCCGGACCCCCGCGCCTCAAACGCCGGCGGGGCTGGGTGTGGCCGGGGGCGGCCTGTACGTTTGAGGCGCGGGGTCCGGGTCGCGGCCCCGGCGCAGGTCGGGGCACCGATGAGGGCCGGGGGCCGTTGACAGCGGGGTCGGGGGGACGGAGACTTCGGGCGCGCCCCACCGGGCGCGGGCGGAGCGTGCGCCGGGCCGGACAGTGGTGTCGGTGTGCCGCGCCGCCTCCCGCTCGCCTCGGAGGGACTCCATGAGCATCCGTACCGTCCGCGACGTCTACGTCGTCGACGCCGTCCGCACCCCGATCGGGAAGTTCGGCGGCGCCCTCGCCGGGATCCGCCCCGACGACCTGGCCGCCCACGTGGTGCGCGCGCTCGTGGACCGTACGCCCGCACTGGACCCGGCCCGCATCGACGACGTCGTCTTCGGGGACGCCAACGGCGCGGGCGAGGACAACCGCGACGTGGCCCGCATGGCGGTGCTGCTCGCCGGGCTCCCGGTGACCGTGCCCGGGGTCACCGTCAACCGGCTCTGCGGCTCCGGGCTCGAAGCCGTCGTCCAGGCGGCCCGCGCCATCGCGCTCGGCGACGCCTCCGTCGCCATCGCAGGGGGTGTCGAGTCCATGAGCCGGGCCCCCTGGGTGGTGCAGAAGCCGGAGCGCGCCTTCCCCGCGGGGCACCAGCAGATGTGGTCCACCACGCTCGGCTGGCGGATGACCAACCCCCGCATGCCCGCCGAGTGGGCCGGTTCGCTCGGCGAGGGCGCAGAGCTCGTCGCCGACAAGCACGGCATCACCCGCGAGGCGCAGGACGCCTTCGCGCTGGAGAGCCACCGCAAGGCGGCGGCCGCCTGGGCCGCCGGGCAGTACGACGCCGAGGTGGTTCCTTACGCGGGCGTGGATCTGCTGCGCGACGAGTGCATCCGCGAGGGTTCCGGCCCGGAGGCGCTCGCGCGCCTGAAGCCCGCCTTCCGGAGCGACGGCACCGGCACGGTCACGGCGGGCAACGCCTCGCCGCTCAACGACGGGGCCGCCGCACTGCTGTTGACGGACGAGGAGGGCCTCGCCGCCACGGGCCGGGAGCCGTTGGCCCGGATCAGCGCGTCGGCCGTCACCGGGATCGAGCCCCAGCTCTTCGGTCTGGGGCCGGTGGAGGCCGTCGAGCGCGCGCTCGCCAAGGCGGGGCGCGGATTCGCAGATCTGGCCGCCTTCGAGCTCAACGAGGCTTTCGCCGCGCAGGCGTTGGGCTGCCTCGCGGCCTGGCCCGAGCTGGATCCGGCCGTGGTGAACCCGCGTGGCGGGGCCATCGCGATCGGGCACCCGCTCGGCGCTTCGGGCGCCCGGCTGGCGGGTTCGGTGGCGCACCAGCTCGCGGCGGCCGGATCCGGTACCGGGATCGCGGCCCTCTGCATCGGTGTGGGGCAGGGCATCGCCCTCGTTCTGGAGCGCTGATCCAGTGATGCGCTGAGGCGCCGGCTCCGGGCGGTCGATCATTTCCGGTCATGGTCGGGCGGCAACTGCGCTACAAGTGAAGAGAATTGATGCCTCCGGTGCGGTGGGGTGGCACGATGGCGCGTGCTGCCGCCCCCCCCGCCACGCTCCCCGCATCCGGAGGCCCCGCGCCATGCCGCTCCTCGATCCGACGCTCTGGCAGGACGGACCCACCCTCACCGGAGGCACCGCCCCGGTCGTCGAACCCGCCACCGGCCAGACCCTCGCGACCATCGACCTGGCCGCTCCGGCCGATGTGGCGGAGGTCGCCGTACGGGCCCACGCGGCCCAGCGGGACTGGGCGCGGGCCACCCACCTGGCGCGGGCGGCCGTGCTGCGCCGGGCCGGTGACCTGTTCACCGCCCACGCCGACGAGCTGCGGGACTGGCTGGTCCGGGAGTCCGGATCCATCCCCGGCAAGGCCGACTTCGAGCTGCACGTCGCCGCGCAGGAGTGCTACGAGGCCGCGGCCCTGGCCTCGCGTCCGGCCGGGCAGGTGCTGCCGAGCGAGGCGCCGCGACTGTCCTTCACCCGCCGCGAACCGGTCGGTGTGGTGGGGGTGGTGGCACCCTTCAACGCACCGCTGATCCTCTCGATCCGCTCGGTCGCGCCCGCGCTCGCCCTCGGCAACGCGGTGCTCCTCAAGCCGGACCGCCGTACCGCCGTCAGCGGCGGGCTCGCACTCGCCGCAGTCTTCGCGGCGGCCGGCCTGCCGGGCGGACTGCTGCACGTCCTGCCCGGCGGCGCCGAGACGGGCGCGGCGGTGGTCGCCGACCCCCTGGTCAGGGTGGTGTCGTTCACCGGGTCCACCGCGAGCGGCCGGGCCGTCGGCGAGCTGGCGGGCCGTCACCTCAAGCGTGCGCACCTGGAGTTGGGCGGGAACTCGGCGCTCGTCGTGCTGCGCGACGCCGATGTGGCGGCGGCCGTCGCGCAGGCCTCCTGGGGCTCCTTCTTCCATCAGGGCCAGATCTGCATGACGGCCGGCCGGCACCTCGTGCACGCCTCGCTCTACGACGAGTACGTGGAGCGGCTCGCCGCGCGCGCGGAGGAGCTCGCGGTCGGGGACCCGTACCGCGAGCGGGTGCACCTGGGGCCGCTCATCGACCGGTCCCAGCTGGACCGGGTGCACGGCCTGGTGGAAGCCAGCACCGCACAGGGCGCCAAACTCGTCACCGGCGGCGCCCACCAGGACCTCTTCTACCGGCCGACGGTGCTGGCGAACGCCGGTGACGACAGCCCCGCCTATGCGGAGGAGGTCTTCGGCCCGGTGGCGCCCGTACGGTCCTTCGCGACGGAGGACGAGGCCGTGGAGCTGGCCTCGGCCGGCCCCTACGGGCTCTCCCTGGGGATCGTGACCGGCGACGCGGCACGCGGGCTGGACCTGGCGGGGCGGATCCCGGTCGGGATCGCGCACGTCAACGACCAGACGGTGAACGACGAGGCGGTGGCCCCCTTCGGCGGAGTCGGCGCGTCCGGCACCGGCGCCCGCTTCGGCGGCGAGGCGAACCTCGACGCCTTCACCGAGCTGCGCTGGACCACGCTCCGCGCCACCCCGGGCGGGCATCCGTTCTAGGGGGTGCCGTCACCTTCCCGTCCCCCGCGTCGCCTCCGCGTCCCCTACCTCCCCCGTCTGCCCGGAATCCTCGGTGCGCGCGGCGTCCGAGATCTCGAGGAACCCGCGCCCAGGGAACCGGACCGGATCCGCCAGGGCCTCCTCGTAGGCCGCGCGCGGGAACACGTACGGTCCCAGGGCGAGGACTCCCCACTCGGGGCGGTAGGGCTGGTGGAAGCCGGACCAGGCGACCGTGTGCGCCGTCACGGTGACGGTGGCCATCATGGGGTGGCTTCGGCGACGAGGGTGTGCAGGTCTGTACCGTCGATCCGGACGCCCCAGGCCGCCCGGCTGCGTTCGTCGCCGGGGTGCGGCCGGCGGAGGAACTCCACGGTATGGGGCGAGGCGGCGCCGGTGGCGTCGTCGGGGGAGACGGGGCCTGTGTCGGTCATGGGGGCCATTGTGTGCGGCGGACCCGGGCAAAACCGGGTGGAGCGGGGCAGAATCGCCCGGCCGAGTCGCCGTACGGGCTCGCCGGGCGCGGCCAGGAATGCATCGAGCCGGTAGTTCGTTCAGGGAAAACAAGCAGCTCAGGGAAACGAGCGGCACCGCACTCTGGAGGTCTGGAATACCGTGGCTACTGTCGAGCTCACCAAGGAGAACTTCGACCGGACGGTGAGCGAGAACTCGTTCGTCCTGATCGACTTCTGGGCGGGCTGGTGCCGTCCCTGCCTGCAGTTCGCCCCGGTCTACGAGAAGGCCTCCGAGGCCAATCCCGACCTGCTCTTCGCCAAGGTGGACACCGAGGCGCAGCAGGAGCTCGCGGCCGCGTTCCAGATCAGCTCCATCCCGACGCTCATGATCGTCCGGGACCAGGTCGCGATCTTCTCGCAGCCCGGCGCGCTGCCCGAGGCGGCGCTGACGGACCTCATCACCCAGGCCCGGGCCCTGGACATGGACGAGGTGCGGACGAAGATCGCCGCCGAGCAGGGCGGCGCGGCGGCCGGCGAGCCCGGCACGCCGGACGCCTGATCCCGGCACGCCGGACGCCTGATCCCGGCACGCCGGACGCCCGATTACGTGACGGGCCCCCGTCGTGCCGTGAGACTGGCCCGATGAGCGAAGCGGTGGAGTACGACGTAGTGGTCCTCGGCGGGGGCCCGGCCGGCGAGAACGTCGTGGACCGGACCCGCGCCGCCGGGCTGAGCACGGCGCTGGTCGAAAGCGAGCTGGTGGGCGGCGAGTGCTCGTACTGGGCCTGCATCCCCAGCAAGGCGCTGCTGCGCCCGGCGCTGGCCCGGGCCGACGCGCGCCGGGTGCCCGGTCTCGCGGGGTCGGCGGCCGGTCCCCTGGACGCGGAAGCGGTGTTCGCGCACCGCGACTACTGGACCGGGAGCTGGAAGGACGACGGCCAGGTCGACTGGCTGGAGTCGGTCGGCGCCCACGTGTACCGGGGCCACGGGCGGCTCTACGGAGTCCGCAAGGTCGCCGTCACCAGCCCGGAGGGGGAGCACTACGTGCTCTCCGCCCGGCACGCGGTCGTCGTCGCGACCGGTACCCGGGCCGCCGTCCCGGAACTGCCGGGCATCGAAGGCGCCCGCCCGTGGACCAGCCGCGAGGCCACGTCGGCTCAGGCGGCGCCGGACCGGCTGCTGATCGTCGGCGGGTCGGTGGTGGCCGCGGAGATGGCCACGGCCTGGCAGGCCCTCGGCTCCCAGGTGACCGTGCTCGTACGGGGCTCAGGGCTGCTGCCGCGCATGGAGCCCTTCGCCGGGGAGCTGGTCGCCGAGGCGCTGCGCGCGGCGGGCGCGGTGGTGCGTACGGGCGTGGCCGTCGAGTCCGTCGTACGGGACGGCTCGACCGGGCCCGTCACCGTGGTGCTCGAAGGCGGCGAGACGCTGGAGGGCGACGAGCTGCTGGTGGCGACGGGGCGCACCCCGCGCACCGAGGACATCGGGCTGGACACCGTCGGGCTCACCCCGGGCGGGTGGATCGCGGTGGACGAGAGCTGCCGGGTCCCGGGGATCGACTGGCTGTACGCGGTCGGCGACGTCAACCACCGGGCGCTGCTCACCCATCAGGGGAAGTATCAGGCCCGGATCGCGGGCGCCGCCATCGCCGCCCTCGCGGCGGGCAACGCACCACTCGACACCGGCCGTTGGGGCGCACACGCGGCGACCGCCGATGCGGAGGCCCTCCCGCAGGCCGTGTTCACCGACCCGGAGGCCGCCTCGGTGGGCCTGACCCTCGCGGAGGCGGAGCGCGCCGGCCACCGGGTCCGGGCCGTGGACTACGACCTCGGCAAGGTGTCCGGAGCGGGCCTGTACGCCGACGGCTACCGGGGCCGGGCCCGCATGGTGGTGGACCTGGACCGCGAGGTCCTGCTCGGCGTCACCTTCGTCGGGCCGGGCGCGGCCGAACTCCTGCACGCGGCGACCGTCGCGGTCGCGGGCCAGGTGCCGATCGAGCGGCTGTGGCACGCGGTTCCGGCGTTCCCGACGATCAGCGAGATCTGGCTGCGGCTGCTGGAGGAGTACAGGGGGTAGCTAACGCCGCTCATTACAAACAGAGGCGTTGGGCGGGGTCTCGCGAGAAGACTGATCGCCTGCACCCATGAGGGTGGTCCCGGGCTCGATCAGGTATCGCCGTTCCTGCTGCGCAAGGCAGTGGGAGGATCGGAACCTGAAAGTGGAGCCGGATGGACCGTCAAAGCTGGCCATCCGTGCAGCCCAGTTGGTGACCGGCCGCAGGGGCGCCTTCGATGGTGTTGCGGTCGTAGTGGACCTTTTGGACAGTCACCGGGCTGGTGCCGAGCGCGACGTCGAAAAGTGCGTCATGTCCGGTAACACGTTCGAGACGGGCTCCCGGAAGGGCAGTGGCGAGGGTGGTCGCGCCGTATTCGGCGCCCGGGGCGTAACGGATGACGGGCGGGCCGGCGGGGCGTGTGGCCGGTGCAGTCGCGGAGGTGTCGGTGACCTGGAAACCGGCGGCTCGCAGAGCCAGCGCCACAGCGGCGTCGTCTACGCGGGCTTGCACCTTTTCCGGTCTGGCGGGCGTACCGGATGCCGGCTGGATGCGGGTGTCGCCTGTGATGGGCTTGTCTGCGGCGAGGGCGGACCACAGTGCGTCGGAGCGGGTTTTGTCCCACAGCAGCGTCGAGCCGACTCCCGGGACCCGGTGGTCGAAAACGCTGATCGGGACGGTGGCGAACTCCCTCTGGCTGGGCTTGAGCCGACCCAGGGCCCATCCGATGCGGACCAGATCCTCCAAGCTGGTCCCGGGGTCGGTGCGGACGGACTTCAGCAGGGTGCGCGCGGTCCGTGCGGCGGCGAGGGGGCCGGAGAGGGCATCACGGGCGGTCAAGCGTGCAAGAAGGTCGGTGGTGAAGCGCTGCTGCCGTCGGACGCGGCCGAGATCGCCGGGGTTGTTGATGTGGCGGGCGCGGACGTAGCGGAGGCTGCCCCGGCCGTCGACCTCGTGGACGCCGGTGGTGATGTCGAGGCCGGAGTTGACGTCCTGGAGTGGCTTGGTGGTGCAGATGACGGCACCGCCAAGGGAGTTGACTGCTTGTTCGAAGCCGGTGAATCCGGTTTCGAGGTAGTGGTCGACGCGCAGACCTGTGACCTTTTCGACGGTGCGGATGGTGAGGGCGGCCCCACCGATGGCATAGGCGCCATTGATCTTGCCTGAGCGAGCGGGCGTCTTGTCCTCGGGGTACGTGACGTAGGAATCACGAGGGATGGAGACGACACTGGCGCGCCGTTCGTCGGCGGACACGTGGACGAGCATCATCACGTCGGTGCAGTTGCACCCTTTGCCGCCGACGTTGAGGCGGTTCTTCTCGGCCTTGGACAGGCCTGCCCGACTGTCGATGCCGACGACGAGGACATTGGTACCCGCCCCCGGTGTGCGGGCGGATGTGGGGTGGGCGGCGGGGGCGAGTGCGGTGAGCGTGACGAGGGTGGAGAGGACGACGAGAGAGGTACGGAGTCTGCGCATGACGGCCTTTCGGGGTGTACACGGCTTCGCGGAGTCCGGGTTCGGGCCGGGGGGAACTACGGGGCGGGTGTGGCGGCCGCCGGGCTTGCCGGGTAGTGGCTGGCCACGTTGTCGGCCGCCGGGCGGCAGGTCCCGGCCGGGCCCTGCGCGAAGGCGCGTAGGACGTTCTCGGTGACGACGCGGGTGAACGCGCCGGCCCGCGCGTCCAAGCCGTGGTGGGTGGCGCCGCCGGGCCCGCCCGCGTCCAGTGCCTCGACCCAGCGCATGGTGCCGGTGGCGAAGACTCCTGCACCGCCGGGCAACGTCAGGTAGGCCGAGTTCGCGTGGGCCCGGCGTCCTTTGCACACCACCGGGGAGTGCGAGAGGATCTCGATCGGTCTCGGGGTGGGATGTCCGGCGTTGACCCGGTCGTACTCGATCCCGACGAGATGGGGGAAGGACTCGCCGAGCCGGGCACCGGTCCCCGCGAGCAGCCAGTGGTGGGGGTGGGTGACGACGTAGGGGGCATCGACCGGGTAGCCGTCATAGATGACTCCGAGGAGCTTGCTCTCGGCGTCGGCCGCCGGGGAGCGCCGGAAGTCATTGGTCGGCGGTAGTCCGCGCCGGTAGCCCGGGTCCCGGGCGTAGTCCTCCTTGTAGCAGACCACGATCCGGTGGGAGCCGAGCGGGGAGGGCTCGTAGCGGATGCGGCGATAACAGCAGTTGGCGCCCAGGACCGCCAGATTGGTACCGGTGTCTCGCGCGGTGGCTACATGAAGCCGTTGCTCCGGGCTCCAGTACTCGTCGTGTCCCAGGGAAAGGACCGCGGCCGCCCCGAGCAGGAGTTGCGGGTCTCGTGCGATGTCGAGTCCGGTGGTGTAGGCCAGGGCAAGGCCCATGCGTTCGGCAAGTGCGACGAGCGGGGCTTCGTAGACGAGGAACTGACCGGATCCCCGGCCGCCGGCATAGGGGCGGTCGAAGGAGACGGTCAGGGAACGCGAAGCCTTCTTCCCGGTGGTTCCCTTGTAGAGGTCGGCGCCGCCCCAGCGGTTGTACGCCTGCCAGGTCGCCACGGAGTTGACGATCGCCAGGCGGCCGGTCGTGGAGGCGGAGCGGATGGTGAGCGGTACGTATCGTTGCGCACGGCCGTCGCCGGTTTCCAGGCGCAGGAGGTAGCAGCCTTCGGGCCAGGTGGCGGTGTCCAGCCGGGCGGAGGGCTGCCAGTCGGCGTGGGTCATGCGGGTCTCGGCGTCGGCACGGGCCCGGGGCTGCACGGCTCCGGGCAGCGGCGAGGACCGCCACACCAGGCGCCCCCGGGTGCCGCCGTACCAGCCCATGCGGAACGCGGAGATGGTGTAGCTGGTCGCGGTGGTCGATACGTGCAAGTCGACTGGTTCGCCGGGCAGAACGCTGACCCGGCTGGCGAAGCCCTCGATGTCCCCGGCCGCTCCCGTACGGGTCACACGCCAGTCGGCCATGCCGGTGAGGGCGTTCTCCGCGGCCACGTCAAGGCCGCAGCGCGGGACGGCGTGTGCGGCGACGGCGGCGCCAGGGAAGCGGGCGGCACCCAGGGACGCGGCGGCGAGTGCGAGGAGGCGTCTGCGGTCGGTCGAGAGGGGAGGAGGGCCCGTCCCCGCGCCTTCGGCCGCCTGCGGCTGCTCCATTTACCTCTCCCGGGTACCTTTTCCGCTGCCTGACTCCTTCGTAGCCAACACCGCGGCCTCTTCACGAAAGAGGCTCGCCGTCGAGGAGGGATCGGCCCCTGGAAGAGTCAATGCCGCTGATCCACACGGCCCATCGGCGGTGTGCTCCCAGGGGCATGCGGATCCGGCAGTCCGCGCTGCCGACCGGATCGCCCTGTGCTTGAGCGGCGCTCCGAACCTCACCGACCTGAAGTAGAACGTGTGGTTCTCCGTCTGCGCGCCGATCGCTACTCGCTCGCCGGAGCAGAACGCGCCCTGGTACATCGTGGCTTCGGTGTCCGTGTAGTTCATGGCGTTCTGCACCGCGTCCGGAGGCTGGGCCTCGTCTGCAACGATCGAGGCGTCGATGCACACTCCCACTCGAGGATCAACGAGGGTCGCCGTGTAGTCGCCGTGGCCATGCATCGTGTAAGCGAACTGGAACTCCCCCACCGCTCTGACGACCGGCTGACCGGCTACCGAGGACCACAGTGCTGACGCGAGCGTCGTGCCGGCCAGCAGGAGACGAAGATGCACGACATTCCTTTCACGGGGTGGTGAGGACCGCCGCCCACGATCACGCCCATGCGCGGCCTGGCGGTGCCGGATGGGTTGACACCCGGCCGACAGCCTTGCCCGGAAAGCAAAACCCTACGAGGAGCGCTGACGCCGGCCGGGGCGGCGCGCCATCTACTCGGGACCGGCGCCTGCCCAACAGAAAATGCCGCCCGCACCGCGCCCCGGGCCAGCCTGGTGACTGCCCAAGGCGCACTCCGCCATCGGCTACGTTCGTGCTTTACGGCGGCTGCTGGAGGAGTACCGGGGATAGTCGCGGGTGGCGCTCGAACAGGCTGCCCGTGACTACCGCGAGGGCCAGGAGCTGAGGCTCCGGGGCGAGGCTCCCGGCGCCTCGGTACACCCGTGCCCCCCGGCCCACCCCGCTCACCCCTCGGGAGCGGGGGCTGGAGAACCCGCCACCAGGGCCTCCACCTGGGGCCGCAGCGCGGGCTCCGCGCACAACGCGAAGTGGTCGGTCCGCCGCAGGTCGAACACACCCCGCACACCACGCCGTCGCGCGTGCGCGACCAGATCGTTGAAATGCGTCTCGAAGCGCGTGGAGAAATGGATCCGCACCGGCCCCCCGCACACCGACCGCAGCCGCTCGCACCGGTGCACGAACCGCTCGTAGCACCCCACCTCCTCCGCGTCCTCCCACACCTCGCCGGCATGCCGGCACACCTGCGCCAGGTCCTTCCCGGCGATCCGGTGCAGGTAATCGCAGACGTTCGCGAGGGCGTCCAGGTCCCGGGTCCCCGCCACGATCCCGCGCAGCGCCGCCGCCGGATCGGACAGGTCCAACCCGGCCAGGGCCCGGGTGACGGGGAGCGTGGACCGGTTCATGTTCGGATCCAGCAGCAGCACCCCCGCGAGCGAGGGCCGCTGCTCCGGATGCTCCGCCCACTGCTCGGCCAGCCGCAGCACCGTGTCGGCCCCGTACGAGAACCCCACGAGCACGAGCCGCTTGCCCGGGTGGCGCCGGGCGAGCGCCCTGATGGCGCCCGCGATCAACTCGGTGTGCGTGGTCAGGCCGATCGGCCGGTAGCGCGCGTCCCGCGCCTCCTCCGGATGGTGACCGAACGCCGTCAGCGCGACGGTGTGCGGCCGGGCCGAGGCCATGTACGGGCGGAACTCCGAGGCGTCCGTGCCCAGGCCGTGCAGCAGGACCACCAGGTCGCGCGAAGCCGTAGCCCGCTCCAGGTAGCGCAGCCGGCGGCCGAAGACCATGTGGTCCGCCGGCAGGTCCACGTCGAAGTCGTCGGCACTGATCTCGAAGGAACCCTCGACCACCACCGGCCCCGCGTCCCGGCCGCCCGAACCCGCCCTGGCGCCGCTCCACCACCCGAGGCCGAAACCGGCGCCCGCGGCGAGGAGCGCGACACCGGCCGGCGCGGCGGCGTGCGCTCCGGCCCAGGCGAGCACGGCGCGGGCCTCGTCAGCGTAGATCCCGATCAGGATCCCCAGTGCGCCCCCGACCGCGGCCAGGGCCGCACGCACCCGGGTCACCATGCCCGTCGCCGGGCCCGGGCCCGGAGCCGTCATCCCGCGCCCCGCGGCCCCGCCGACGCCCGCACCCCTGTCCGTTCCCGCACCCCGCCACCCCGTCCTCCGCGCCCCGCGGCCCCGTCGCACCGGTGTTCGCGTCCTTACCCCCGGGGCGGGCGGGCGAAGCACTTCCGGTTCCCGTGGCCTGAGGCGGGCAGGTCGGCGGGCCGGGACAGGATCCGGTCGCTGCCGTGCATACCGTGGTCGGCGTCCCGGAGAAAATCTTCGGGGCCGTGTCGATTCGACCGCGTCCCGTTCGTCGTCATGGTGTACGGCGACTCGCCGTGCGAGGGAACGACAGGACCTGACAGGAGCCGGACCATGAAGTACATGCTGCTGATCAACGCTGGTGCGATCGGTGAGGACGGCGGGGCCGCAGAGTGCACCGTCGAGGACTGGATGGGCTACGACAAAGAGGTGAGGGAGGCGGGGATCTGGGTATCCGGTGAGTCGCTCGCGGACCTGGTCACCGCCACGACGGTGCGGGTCGGGCAGGACGGCAGGCGGGCCGTCACCGACGGGCCGTTCGCGGAGAGCCGCGAGGTTCTCGGGGGCTTCTACGTCATCGACGTACCGGACCTGGACCTCGCGCTCGACTGGGCCGCCCGCTGTCCCGGCGCACGCGGCAGCGGATCGGTCGTCGTCCGTCCGATCGCCGACTTCGGAGTCTGACGGTGGGGGACGAGGGGATCGCCGGCCGCGGCCCGTCCGTCGGGTCGTTCCACCGGTCTTCCGCCAGGTCGTCCGTGGAGGCGGTGTTCCGTGAGGAGCGCGGCCGGCTGCTCGCCTCCCTCGTCCGTCGGTTCGGCGATCTCGACCTGGCCGAAGAGGTCACCTCCGAGGCCGTCGAGGCGGCCCTGGTGCACTGGCCGGTCGAGGGCGTTCCGGCCAGGCCCGGGGCCTGGCTGCTCACCACGGCCCGGCGCAAGGCCGTCGACCGCCTGCGGCGGGACCAGGCGTACGCCGCCCGGCTCGCCGTCCTTCAGGTGGAGGCGGAGCGGGCCGATCCCGCCCCGCCCGCGGATGCCGACGGCGAGTTGCCCGACGAGCGGTTGCAGCTGTTCTTCACCTGCGCCCACCCGGCTCTCGCGGCCGAGGACCGCACGGCGCTCACCCTGCGCTGCCTGGCAGGTCTGACGACGCCCGAGGTGGCGCGTGCCTTCCTGGTGCCGCCCGCAATGATGGCGCAGCGGATCGTGCGGGCGAAGAAGAAGATCCGCGAGGCGCGCATCCCCTTCCGGGTGCCCGGCGCCGACGAGCTCCCCGAGCGCCTGCCCGGGGTGCTCCAGGTCGTCTATTCGGTCTTCACCGAGGGGTACGCGGCCAGCTCGGGCCCGCAGCTGCAGCGGCTCGACCTCGCGGAGGAGGCCATCCGGCTGGCGCGGATCCTGCGCCGGCTGCTGCCCGCTGAGCGGGAGGCCGCCGGTCTGCTCGCGCTGATGCTCCTGATCCACGCCAGGCGCGAGGCCCGTACCGGCCCGGACGGCGAGCCCGTGCTGCTCGACGACCAGGACCGCGGCCGCTGGGACCGGCCGATGATCGAGGAGGGCCGTGGTCTGGTGGTCTCCGCGCTGACGGGTGGACCACCCGGCCCGTACGGGGTGGAGGCCGCCATCGCCGCCCTGCACGACGAGGCCGCAGACCTCGCCACCACCGACTGGCCGCAGGTCGTCGCGCTCTACGACGTACTGCTCGCGCTCACTCCGTCCCCCGTCGTCGCACTGAACCGGGCGGTGGCGGTGGCCATGCGCGACGGCCCGCAGGCCGGCCTGGCCCTGCTCGACGACCTGGCCGGCGAGCATCAATTGCGAGGCCACCACCCCTACCCGGCCGCCCGAGGAGACCTGCTGCACCGGCTCGGCCGTCTGCCCGAGGCCGCCGAGGCCTACCGTGAAGCGCTCGACCTGGCCGGTACCGAACCCGAACGCGCCCACCTGCGGCGCAGGCTGAACGCGGTGCTGCCGACAGGACCGGACGGTGGAACCGGTACCTGACTGCGCAACACCGCGCCCGCCGGCGTCCCCCGGCGCGGGCCGCTGTCACTGTTCGGCGAGGAAGCTCATCACGGCGTCGGCGGTCTCCTTCGGATGGGTCAGCAGTCCGCCGTGCGCCGCCCCGGCCACCTGCGCGAAGCGGCCGTCCGGCAGGACGTCGGCAGCCGCTCGGCCGGCGTGCGGCGGGAAGTACAGGTCGTGTTCGAACGCCACCACCAGCGCCGGCACCCCGATCCCGGCGAGGGCCGCCATCCGGTCCGGGTCGCGCAGCCATCCCCAGGACGCGGCGGCCTGGCCCGCCTCGCCGTCATGTGAGGCCCACACCGACTCCTGCCCGCCCAGCAGCTCCCGCCAGACGGCGACCTGCTCCGCGTCGTCGCGCAGCACCCGCGGTGGCAGCGTGCTCAGCAGCGTTTGCAGCGCCGCGTACGCGGGCGGCAGGTGTCCCAGCAGCCCGATCAGCTCCGCCTCCGCCTCCAGCACCGCGTCCAGTAGCCCCCGCAGCGGCCCCGCCCCGCCCATCAGCACCAACGAGCCGACCAGGTCCGGCCGCGTGCGGGCGAGCAGTTCCGCGGTGAAGCTGCCGAGCGAGTACCCGACGACCACGGCCTCCGCGATGCCCAGGTGGTCCATCAGCCCTGCGAGGTCACCGGCCAGATCGGCCATCGCGTACGGTGCGGGCGGCGCGGCCGACGGAGCCACCCCGCGCGCCGCGTACGTCACCACCTCGAACCCCGCCGTCGCCAACGCGCCGCGCAGCCCGCACAGCTCCCACGTCACGGGCGGCATCCCCGTGCCGCCGGCCAGCACGACCGGCCGACCCCGTCCCGCGCGCTCGTACGCGATCCGCACCCCGTCCACGACCACCGATTCCACGTGCGCCCCCTGGTCCCGTGTGTTTCCTTCGGGGCAGGATGACCGCCGCAGATACCAGAGTCCATGCCTCACGGACCCGCCCGTCCATCCGAAAGAGCCGGCCTAGTGCTGTGACCGGAAAGGTTCACCGTGTCACGGCGCCCGGCACGGCACCTCGCCGCGTTGTCGGACCATGACGGTACGTCCAGTACGAGTCGCGGTCCTCCGCCTTGCGATGCACCGCACCGGACACCGCGACCCGGCAAACCTTTCCGGCCACAGCACTAGTCGGCCCGTCGGGCCGTGACCAGGAGGTACTCCCAGTCCATGGCTCCGTCGACGAGGTGCCGCGCGACCAGGTCGTCGAGTGCCGAGTCGAGGGCGGACACCCGGTCGGGTTCCTCGGAGATGAAGCGGTACGTGGCGATGGTCGGCCCGTAGGAGGCCTTGAAGTACTCCCGGAACTCCTCCGGCCGCGCGAACCGGTCCACGCGGAGCGTCTGCCGCCGGGCGTCGACGTCGCCCACCCGGTCCCCGAGCAGGGTGCGCACGTGGTCCGGGTCGCCCCACAGGGGTGGCGGCTGGACACCGGGCGGCGGCGGTGGGGCGTAGGGACGCATCGTGGCGAACATCTGCCCGATGAACCCCGCCGGGGTCCAGTTGATCAGCCCGATGGTGCCGCCCGGCCGACAGACCCGGACCAGCTCGTCGGCCGCCTCCTGGTGGTGCGGGGCGAACATGACGCCGACGCAGGACATCACCGTGTCGAACTCGCCGTCCGCGAAGGGCAGGGCTTCCGCGTCCGCTTCCCGCCAGTCCAGCCGGGCGCCGTGCGTCTCCGCGAGCCGGCGGCCGGCCTCGAGGAGCTCGGGCGTGAGGTCGGAGGCGATGACCTCGGCGCCGAGGAGGGCCGCGGGGATGGACGCGTTCCCGGATCCCGCCGCGACATCGAGGACGCGGTCACCCTGCCGGATGCCGCACGCCCGCACCAGCTCGCCACCCAGCTCGTTGACGATGTTCGACGCTACGGAGGGGTAATCGCCCAGCGCCCACATCGCACGGTGCTTCGCCTTCAGGGCATCCGGGGGTGGATTCTCGTTGTTCATGTCCCTATCACTAGCGTCTGCGCGGGTCCCGGGGAGGGCGACGCCGCGGACGAGTACCCCGCATGGGTGGTGCCGGAGACCACCCGCGCAGTAGTTACCGCCGCCCGGCCGCCCGGCCGCCCGGGGTCCGTGCGCGACGGCTCAGCGCGGCTGTCGGGGCGGTGGGGCCATCGCCCACCGGATCGTACGTGTCAGGGCGTGCCCCGACAGGGATACGCAGGTCTCCACCGGGCCGGTGACGGGGCGCAGGCCGAGCAAATCCGGGGCCCACGGGGGCAGCAGGGCGATCGCGTTCGCGGCGAGCAGGGCGTACGGGGCCCGGGCCGGCCAGGGCAGTGGCGGATGGCGGAGGAGGAAGCGGGCCGCGTCGAGGGCTTCGGGCGTGGCCCGCAACTCCGGCCGGTAGCGCGCGAGCAGGGACAGTAGCGACGCCCGGTCGCGCGGGGGGCTCAGCACGCCGAGAGCCGTAGCCACGCGCGCGGTGTCCGCGACGTAGGCGTCGTATCCGGCCGCGTTCAACGGGTGCGCTCCGAAGCGCTCGTGCGCGCGGAGGAAGCTGTCGACCTCCGCGGCGTGCACCCAGCCCAGCAGGTGGGGATCGGCCGCACGGTAGGGCTCGCCCGCCGCCGTGGTGCCCCGCACTCGTTCGTGGACCGCTCTGACCCTGTTGACGGCGAGCTGTGCGTCCTGAGCCGTGCCGTAGGTGGTGACGGCGAGGAAGGTGCTGGTGCGCTGCAGCCTGCCCCACGGGTCGCCGCGGAAGTCGGAGTGCGCCGCCACGGCGGTCATGGCGAGCGGGTGCAGGGACTGGAGCAGGAGGGCGCTGAGGCCTCCGATGAACATCGAGGCGTCGCCGTGGACCGTACGGATGGGGCGGTCGGGGCCGAACCACCGGGGGCCGGGTGTGGTGTGGATCCGTGCGCGGTTGGCGGGGCCGGACGGTCCCGCCACCCGGCTGAACAGCGTCGCGCCGAGCCGAGCCCGTACGGTCCGGTCTCCGGCAGCGGACTGGTCCATGGTGGTGTCCTGCCCGCCCGGAGCCCGGTTCAATGCTCCGGGCGGCTCCGGGCGGCCGGTGGGGTCAGTGCTGATCGTCCTTGCCGTGGGCGCGGCTGAGCGCTCCGGGCCACCATGCGGCCGGGCCGATGTCCCGCACGAGGGCCGGCACCAGGAGGGACCGGACGACGAGGGTGTCGAGGAGTACGCCGAAGGCCACGATGAAGGCGATCTGGAGCATGAACGCCAGCGGGATGACACCGAGCGCGGCGAACGTGGCGGCGAGGACGACACCCGCGGAGGTGATCACGCCGCCGGTGGCCACCAGTCCTCTCAGCACCCCCTGGCGGGTGCCGTGCAGAAGGGTCTCCTCGCGGACTCGGGTCATCAGGAAGATGTTGTAGTCGACGCCGAGGGCCACGAGGAAGACGAAGCCGTATAGCGGGACGGAGGAGTCGGTGCCGCTGAACCCGAGGAGCCGCTGGAACACGATCGCGGAGACGCCCAGGGTCGCGACGAAGCTGAGGGCGACGGTGGCGACGAGGAGCACGGGCATCAGCACCGAGCGCAGCAGTCCGGCGAGGATGATCAGGATGATCACGAGCACGACGGGGATGATGAGTGCGCGGTCGTGCTCGGCGGTGCGCTGGGTGTCGTACCGCTGTGCGCTGTAGCCGCCGACGATCGCGCCCGCGTCCGGCACGGCGTGGACCGCCTGACGCAGTCGGACGATCGTCTCCTGGGCCGACCGGCTGTCCGCCGGTGCGTCGAGCGTGGCATCGAGGCGGACCCTCCCGTCTGCCACGAGCGGGGGGCCGCCCGCCGGCCCCGGTGCGGTGAGGGGGGTGACGGCGTCGACGCCCTCGGTCCGCTCGGCCGCCCGCATGACCTGGTCGATCCGGTCGGCGTCCGCGATCACGACGGCCGGATTGCCCGATCCGCCGGGGAAGTGCTCGCTCAGGGTCTGCTGGGCGGCCACCGACGGGGCGTCGTTCACGAAGACCTCCTCCAGCGGCACGCCCTTGGCGTTGAGCGTCGGGGCGAAGGCGGCGCAGGCCAGCAGGACGGCGAGGCTGAGGGCCCAGACCTTGCGCGGGGCACGGTCCACCACGGCCGCCACGGTCTTCCAGATTCCGTGGCCGGTGCCGTCGGCGGCGGTGCGGCCGGTCTTGGCGGGCCAGTAGGCGGCGCGGCCGAGCAGGACGAGTGCGGCGGGCAGGAAGGTGAGGGTGCTCAACACCGTGCACACGATGCCGATGGCCCCTACGGGACCGAGGGCGCGGTTGTTGGTGAGGTCGCTCAGGAGCAGGGCGAGCAGGCCGAGGGCGACGGTGCCCGCGCTGGCCGTGATGGGGCCGGCGGACCGGCGCAGGGCCGCCCGTACCGCGGCGAACCGGTCCGGGCGGGCTTGGAGTTCCTCGCGGAAGCGTGCCGCGAGCAGGAGGGCGTAGTCGGTGGCCGCGCCGATCACGAGGATCGAGAGGATGCCCTGCACCTGCCCGTCGACGCGGACGATGCCCCGGTCGGCGAGCGCGTAGACGATCGCGCAGGCGAGCCCCAGGGAGAACACCGCCCCGACGATGATCACCACGGGGAGCAGCAGGCTGCGGTAGACCAGCAGGAGGATCAGCAGGACGGCGACCAGGGCGACGACCAGCAGGAGCCCGTCGATCCCGGCGAAGGCGTCGGCGAGATCGGCCTGGGCGGCCGCGGGGCCGGCCACCTGCGCGACGGTCCCGGGGACCGCTGCCGCGGTCGCCGCGATCTCCTCCAGAGCGCGGGGCAGCTCCTCTCCCAGGTCGGGCTTGAGCTGTACGACGCCTTGGAGCGCCTGCCCGTCGGCGGAGAGGACGGCGGGGGAGGAGCGGCCCGCCGCGAGGCCGGAGTCGCCGAGACCGGCCAAGGCCCGTGTGGCGTCGTCCTGCTGCTGGGGACCCAGCTTCCCGCCCGGCGTCTTCGCGGTCCACACCACGACCGCCGGCAGGCTCTCGTCCTGCCTGAAGGCCTGCTGCGCCTCGACGACCCGGGTGGATTCCGCACTGCGGGGCAGGAAGGCCGTCTGATCGTTGGTGGCCACCTCGCCGAGCTTGCCCGCGTACGGGCCCAGTCCGCCTCCGACGAGCAGCCAGGCGACGAGCAGGACGACAGGGATCAGCCATCGGGTGAACCGTGACGAGGCGGACATGGCGCTCCTGTGGACCTATCTCAACAGTTAACAATCTCAATGACTGAGATATATTAGCGGGGCGGCATGACGACGGCCAGGAGGGCCGCCGCTGCTTGCTCGTACCGCTGTCTTCTCCCGGAGGGGCCGGTACGGATGCGGCCCGGCCGGGGATTCAGCGCCCCGGAGCCCGCAGGTCGCCGAGTTCCTCGTTCATGGCGGCGAGGAACCTCAGGGCGATCGCGAGTTCCTCCTCGCTGAACCGGTGACGGGCGCTGTCGGTGGCCTCGGCCAGCGGCATGAAGGACGAGCGGGCCGCGGCCCTGCCTCGCTCCGCGTAGCGGATGTGGATGACGCGGCGGTCCTCGCTCTCCCTGGAGCGGGTGATGTGGCCGGCGCGCTCCAGCCTGTCGAGGCAGGCCGTGACGGCGCCCGAGGTGAGGCCGAGGTGCTCGCGCAGCCGGCCGGGAGTGAGGGGTGCGGGGCTGTCGAGGATGACGGACAGGGCCTGGACGTCCGTGGGGTGCAGCCCTTGACCGTGCGCGAATCCGTGGATCAGGCGGTTGATCTCCCCGTTCAACCGCCTCAATTGCACGGCGAAGGCATGGAGGCCCACCTCGCCGTTCCCCTCCGGGACACCTCCGCTGGACTTTCGCACACCCGTATCGGCCACCGGGCCAGCGTATAGAAGCATTCCGGCGGCCCGCGATGTGACGAACCGCCGGCGGCACAGGGCGCGTGCCGACCGGCATCGCACGCCGCGCGCCGACGGGTTCAGCGTTCGAAGTCCGCCAGGACTTCGCGGGCGGCCCTGGAACCGGAAGCCAGGGCACCCTGAAGCGAGCCGGTCGCCCGGTGGTCGCCGCAGACGTACCGGTGCAGGCCGAACCTGGTCGTCCGGATCAGCGGAAGGGGCGGGGACATGGCGGGAAGCGCGTCGTGAACCGTGTGCCGGCTCACCAACTGCCAGGTGTCCGTGTCGGCTCCGTACGCTTCGGCGAGCGCGGCCCGGACCACTGCCTCCTCCGTGGGATCGGGTGCACCGAGGACGGAGGTGGCAACGAGTCCGCGGCCGTCGGGGGCATGGCCGGGGTGCACCTCGCTGAGCACGCAGGTGTTGAGGAACCGGCGCCGCGTGTCGATCAGAAGCGTGGGCTCTCGGAGCGGCGAGCGATCGGCGGCGTGGTACAGGGTGGTGACCGTACGGCCGGGGGGCACGCTCAGCCCGGGCAGCAGCCGGACCGCCGCCGCCGGGTTGGTGGCGACGACGACGGCTCGGGCACGGCGTTCGCTACCGTCCGCCAGGGCCACCCCGTCGTCGGTCAGCCGGGCGATCGGGGTTCCGGTGCTGAGGACGCCGGGGGGAAGGCGGCCGGCGAGCTGGGCGGGGACCGCTCCGATGCCGTCGGCGGGCAGGCACAGCGTGCCGCGCACCATGCTGCGCCAGACCAAGTGGAAGAACCGGGACGAGGTCTCCAAACGGTCTTCGAGGAACACCCCGGACAGGAACGGCCTGAAGAAGGTCTCGACCAGTTCGGCGGAGATCCCGGCCTCGGCCAGCGCGGTGAGGGTCGTCCGGTCGGGCCGCGCGCGCAGGAGGCGCGGCGGCAGGAGCGTGTCCTGCGCGGTGAGGAATCCGAGCGCAGCGAGGTCGCGGGCCGTGGCCAGCCGGCCGGGAACCAGGTCGCGGCTCTCGCGTGGCCGCCGGGTGGGGTCCGTGAAGCGCAGCAGGCGGCCGCCGCCGGTGTGCACGAGCACGCCCGGGGTGAAGGGCCGCAGGCGCAGGGGGCGGAGTGCGAGACGGCGTTTGACTTGCGGGTACGAGGTGTTGAGCACCTGGAAACCGCGGTCGGTGACGAAGCCGGAGGAGCGGTCGGTGCGCATGCGCCCGCCGACCGCGTCCGAGGCCTCCACCAGGCTGACGCGGACCCCCCTGCCAGCAGGTCCGCGGCGCAGGCGAGGCCGGCGGCGCCCGCACCGACCACGATCACGTCCCGGCTGCTTCCCCGTTCCCGCTCCATGCGCGGTCACCTTCGCTTCAGGGTGATGGGGCTCCCGGCCCGGGAGAACGCCCGACCGGACCAGCGCCGGAGCCCCGGTGGCCAGGACGGGAACGGGCGGGGCAGGGCAGGCGCCACGTGGTCGGTCGGCGGTGACGTCGGCCAGCCGGGAGTGGTGACGTTCAGCGCCTGGCACCGCGCCCACGAGCGAGGGAAGGGACCGACATGGCGGTGCGCATCGGATACACGATGATGACCGAGCAGGCCGGGCCGCGTGAGCTGGTGGCCCACGTCGTGGGAGCGGAGAAGGCGGGATTCGACTTCGCGGTCATCTCGGACCACTCCTTCCCCTGGCTGCGCTCACAGGGGCACGCACCGTACGCGTGGAGCGTCCTCGGGGCGGCCGCGCAGGCGACCTCCCGGATACCGCTCATGACGTACGTGACATGCCCGACGTTCCGGTACCAGCTCTGGGACGTGCCCGACGAGCCGCCCCCCATCGGCATGGCCGTCTCGGGGCCCCGCTCGTGCGAGCTCGCCGGCCGGTACGGCGACCTCGTGATCGCCACGGAGCCGGAGCGGGAGCTCCTGGAAGCCTTCGATGCCCACGGCGGAGCGGGTAAACCGCGCGTCGGCCAGGTACCCGTGAGCTACGACACCGACCGCGAAGCGGCGGTGGCCCGGGCGCACGACCAGTTCCGCTGGGCACTGGGAGGCTGGGCGGTCAACGCCGAACTCCCGGAACCCACCAGCTTCGAGCGGGCCTCGCGGCACATCCGGCCCGAGGACGTCGCCGGGGCGATGGCCTGCGGCGCCGACGTGGACGCGTTCGTGGACGCCGTACGTCCCTACGGGGAAGCGGGGTTCACCGAGGTGGCCCTCGTCCAGATAGGCGGCGACCGCCAAGAACCGTTCCTGGAATGGGCCGAGGCAGAACTCCTGCCCGCGCTCCGGACCATGTGAGACGAAACCGGGCCGAGCCGACGTGCGGCCTCGGCCCGCGGTGAGGGAGGAGCCGGACATGACACGGCACTCGGAGTCCGTGCGGGAGGCCGGAGCGGCGCGCGTCGTGGTCGTCGGCGCGACCGGCAACGTGGGTACCAGCGTGGTGCGGTTGTTGGACGAGGACCCGGGCGTGGGCTCGGTGGTCGGTCTGGCGCGACGGGTGCCTCGCTGGCGGCCGCCGAAGACCCGATGGCGGGCGGTCGACATCGAGCCGGGCGGGGACGACCTCGCACCCCTCTTCGCCGGTGCGGACGCCGTGATCCACCTCGCCTGGAAATTCCAGCCCACCCACCATCCGGACGAGACCTGGCGCACCAACGTCCTCGGGAGCATCCGCGTCTTCGACGCCGTGGCCGCGGCGGGTGTGCCCGCCCTGGTCCACGCCTCCTCGGTCGGAGCGTACTCACCCGGCCCCGAGGACAGTGCCGTTGACGAGTCCTGGCCCACTCACGGCTGGCCGAAGGCCGCGTACACGCGGGAGAAGGCCTACCTCGAACGGGTGCTCGACGCCTACGAACGAGACCATCCGGGCGTCCGCGTGGTCCGGATGCGCCCCGCCTTCCTCTTCAAACGGGAGTCCGCATCCGAGCAGCGCCGCATCTTCGCCGGACGGCTGCTGCCGGGGCGGCTGGTCCGGCCCGGTCTCGTTCCCGTCGTGCCCGACCTGCGGGGGCTGCGCTTCCAGGCCTTGCACACCGACGACGCGGCCGCCGCCTACCTGGCCGCCGTCACCCGTCCGGTACGCGGGCCCTTCAACCTGGCGGCCGATCCGCCGTTGGACGCCACCGTCCTGGCCGGGCTCTTCGACGCGCGGAGCCTGCGGATGCCCACCGGTCCGCTACGGGCCGCCCTCGCCGTGGCCTGGCGGCTGCGTCTGGTTCCCGCCCCTCCCGGACTCTTCGACGCCGTGCTGCGCCTGCCGCTCATGGACTGCACGCGGGCGCGCGAGGAACTCGCGTGGGAGCCCCGGCGCACGGCCGTGGAGGCCTTCGAGGAGTTCCTCGCCGGCCTCCGGGGCGGAGCGGGCATGGAGACCGCGCCCCTCGCCCCCGACCGGGACGTCGCCGCACCCCCGGCCCACGGGCACCGGACGGGGGCGCGCACCGGGGCTCCCGGGGCGACGACCGGGGTTCCCGGGGCGATGGGGTGAGTGCACGGCCTTCGGCCGGGTAGCCGCAGCTCATGGACACCCAGGAACGCCCCCTCGCCCTCGTCACCGGAGCCTCCAGCGGCATCGGTCTGGAGCTGGCCCGTGAATGCGCGCGACACGGATACGACCTCGTGGTCGCGGCCGAGGACGAGCTCATCCACGAGGCGGCGGACCGGCTGCGTGTGCACGGCACCGCGGTCCACGCCGTGCGCACGGACCTCGCCACCTCCGACGGCGTCGGGCTGCTCGTCAGCGAGTTGCGCACGCACGACCGGCCCGTGAGCGCCGCCGTCCTCAACGCGGGCATCGGCCGGGCCGGCGCGTTCCTGGAGACGGACCCGGCGGATTCGGCCGAGGTGATCGACGTCAATGTGTCCTCCACGGTGCACTTGGCCAGGCACCTGCTGACGGGCATGGCCGCACGAGGCGAGGGCCGGCTGCTGATCACCTCGTCGGTCGCCGCCGAGCTGCCCGGGCCCTACAACGCCGTCTACAACGCTTCCAAGGCCTTCCTGCTCTCCTTCGCCCGCGCCCTGCGCGAGGAGCTGCGGGGCACAGGCGTCACGGTCACGGCTCTGATGCCGGGTGCGACGGACACCCGGTTCTTCGTACGGGCCGGGATGCTGGACACCCGTCTGGGACGGTCGAGGAAGGACGACCCGGCGCTCGTCGCGCGCCAGGGGTACCGGGCCCTCATGGCCGGCCGGCCGAGGAAGGTGGCCGGCTCCTCGCGCACCAGGAGCAGGGAGCTGCTCACCCGGTGCCTCCCCACCGAAGCCAGAGCTTCGCTGCACGCCCACTGGGCGCGGCCCCACGGCAGCCGGAGCCACCTGTGAGCCGGAGCCACCTGCAAGCCGGAACCGGCACAGCTCGTCCTGCCGATGCTCCAGCCGATCGGGGGGTAGGAGCGCATCATGTTCGCCACAACTCGTCGTCATCGAGGTACGTACGGCTGCGGCGGCGGCCGTATCCGCAGACCGTTCCTGAGGCGGGGGCCGGAGCACCTGGCACTCAGAGCGCCGGAATGAAGCGGAGCGGACTGGGCAGGCGTGCCGTAGCAGGTGGCCGGGCAGCCGGACGTCCGGACAGCCGGGCCGGCCGCAGGACCCGAGATCCGCGACCTGTGAGGAGGCCGCCGCCATGAGCCGCAACCGCGCCGCCCTCTTCGACGTCGACGGCACCCTCGCGGACACCAATCATCTCCACGTCGTCTCCTGGTGGGAGGCCCTGCGCCAGCACGGGCACCGCGTTCCGATGCACGACATCCACCGGGCCATCGGCCTGCCGGGCGAAGACCTCCTCGACCGCCTCCTCGAGGACGACCGCGACCGCGGCGACGACGAGCTGATGAGCGCCGCCCACGACGCCCTGTACGCGACCTACTTCGACCGGCTCCCCGCCCTGGACTCCGCAGCCGACCTCCTGCGGACCCTGTCGGAGGCGGGCTGGAAGGTGGTGCTGGTCACCTCCGCGAAGGACAGCGAACTGGGGGCCCTGCGCAGGGCCATCGACGCAGACGACGCCATCACCGACACCGCGACCTCCGACGACGTCGACCAGGGCAAGCCCGCCCCCGAGCCCCTGCAGCACGCCCTCGAACTGGCGGGGGCGCCGCCGGAGCGTGCGGTCTTCGTCGGCGACACCGTGTGGGACATGAAGACCGCGGTACGGGCCGGGGTGGCCGGTGTCGGTCTGCTGTGCGGCGGTATTCCACGCGGCGACCTGGAGGAGGCGGGAGCCGCTGCCGCCTACCGGGACCCGGCCGATCTGCTGGCCGAACTGGCCGACAGCCCGTTCTCCGCGGTGACGTCCGCGTGAGCCCGCTGCTGCACGGTTCCGGGACAGGCGGACGCCGGGGCAGCCGGGCCGTCCGCAAGGGCAGGAGGAGGGGACCGTGACCGCGACCAGAGGCGAACGCCGGCTCGTGCTCGTACGGCACGCCAAGTCCGCGCCCAAGGACGCCGGCCCCGACTTCGACCGGCCGCTGGCCGACCACGGCCGACGCGAGGCCCCGAAGACGGGCCTGTGGCTCGCGGAGTCCGGATACCGGCTCGACTTCGCGCTGTGCTCGTCGGCGCTGAGGACCAGGCAGACATGGCAGCTGCTGGCGCCCGGGCTGAGCGAACCACCCCCCGTCGTCTACGAGGACCGGCTGTACAAAGCCTCCCCCGACGCCCTGATGGCCGTACTGGGCGAGACGGACGAGGCCGTCACGGGCCTGCTGATGGTGGGCCACAATCCCGGCATCCACGAGCTGGCCGTCGCCTTGTGCGGGGAGGCCGGGGAGGCCGAGGAGGAGGTGACGCGCCTGCGGGAGCGCATCCGCGAAGGGTTCCCCACCGCGGCCGTCGTCGTCGTGACCCTGGCGGGCACCTGGCAGGAGCTCGCGCCGGGGGCAGGCCGGCCGACGGCGTTCTGGGCTCCTCACCACTGACGGCCGCCCGATGCGGCGGACGGGGAGGCTGATCATCAGGGTGATCGCCAGGTGGTCAACAGGGTGATCAGGAACGGCTGTTGTGGGGTTCGGGCGTCTCCTATGCTTCGTTTGCGCGTAGTCGGATCGACGGAGCGAGGGGGCAACGTGTTGACGGAGGCTTTGGGAGCGCTGGCCGCGGCTGGTGGTGCGGCGGTGGTGCAGGCCGCGGCCACCGACGCGTGGGGCGGGACGAGAGTGCTGGTGGCGCAGTGGTTCAGCCGGTCGGAGAGCTCGCGAGTACCCCAGGAGCTCGAACTCCTCGACGAGACCGCGCAGGTGCTCGGGGAGGCGGCTCCGGAGGAGCTGGCCGAGGTGACCGCGCACCACGAGGCCCTGTGGCGGGGCCGGTTCGAGGGCGCTCTGGCAGGTGGCCAGGACGCCGCCCACCAGGTGCGGGCGGCGGCCGAGCTGAAGGAATTGCTGGCCCGGATCGGGGCCGGCGGCGGTGTCTCCAGCGGCGACGGCGGCTTGTCGGCGGGCGGGAACGTCGAGATCCGGAGCATGCCGGGTTCGATCGCCGCGGGGGTGATCAACGGGGGAGCCGTCATCAACCCCCCTCTGCCGCCGGAGCGGACCCAGGGCTGAACCACTCCGGGAGCACGAGCCCCATCACGATCAACGCCTCCACCGTCCACGGTGGCATCCATTTCGGATCCGGCCCGCCGCAGCCCGACCGGCCGACGGTGGTCATCGGCGTCCACGCCGACGAGGGACGGCCGGCCGACATCTCCTACGAGGTGTCGCGAGCCGCGCCCGGCCTGGTGATCCGGCCGGTGAACCGCTATCTCAGCAGCCTGCGCTCCGGGGCGACCTTGGAGGACGGGTGGGGATGGGCATTCCGATGGCCGGTCCTGGACGTCAAGGTGGTCAACAACACCTCGGAGGCGGTCCTGCTCCACGAGGCCATCCTGGACGTCAGGTCCTCCGCGCCGGATCTGCGCACCATCCCCGTCCTCACCTACCTCAGCACCGCCATCAAGGTGCGCAACGACGGCTGGGGTCCGCTGGAGGACTGCACCCTCAGGTTCTCCCTCTTCGCCGCGCCGGGGTCGTCGAGGCCCGTCGGCGGCCCGTTCGTGCTGCGTTCCTCCGACCTCGAATCCAGCAGGGACCGGCGCTCCGCCTCCTCTTCCCCTTCCGCCTCCTCTTCCTCCTGGTCCGTGGCGGACGCGCTCCGGTCGTGCGGCGTGGACACGAAGGCCTTCGAGAGGCTGAAGAGATCGCTTGAGGGAGATCTCATGGCTTCGGAGCCCAGTCAGGCGACGATCCGCTCCGTCCTCGGCCCCTTCGCCGACCGGCAAGCCGCATACGTCGAAGGGACCCTGGAGTACACGCACCCGGGCCCGGACGGCACGCCGGTCCGTTCGAGCAACTCGGTCCGAGGCAGGCTCCCCCTGTACCTCGGTCCTCCCCGGATCGGGGCGTACCTGCCGCCGGGGCACGCCTACTCGACGGTCCTGCCGTCGGCGGGTCGCGCGTACCGGGTTTCGGTGCCGCTCTCCCAGTTCGTCCAGAGCGGCGAGGCCGACCGGTTCCTCGTCACCATCGCCTCGGACCGTTCGGCAGTCCACGACTTCTCGCTGGTCCTCAAGTGCAACGATGGAGAAGTCGTGGTCGCCGAGCACGTCAAGCTCGAGTTGTTCCTCCCGCGTTCGAGGGCGGACGGCGCACCGCGGCTTCCAGAGGCGGGAGTTGACGGCGATCCCGGCAACGGCCCGGGGTCCGGTCGCCGACGGACGTCCTCGCCGGATCCGGTCGGCCGGGAGGCGAGTTGGTGGCGGAGGGCCCTGGGCTGGTCGAGGAGATAGGGCGCATATAATCCCAGCTTCCGCACCGAAGGAGCCACCGACCGTGATCGTGATAGCCCACCTCAGTGACGTCCACCTCGACGGCGGAGACCGGGCCGCCGAGCGGACCCGCGTGGTCATGGAGTACCTGGAGGGGCTCCCGTACGAGCTCGACGCGGTGCTGGTGAGCGGTGACATCGCCGATCACGCGCGCGCGGAGGAGTACGAGGAGGCGCGCAAGGCCCTCGGCTCCCGCCATCCGCTGGTCGTCTGCCCCGGGAACCACGACGACCGCGCCGCCTTCCGGCGCGGTCTACTGGGGGAGGAACGCCCGTCCGCGGCACCGGTCGACCAGGTGCTGCGCGGCGACGGCTTCGTCCTCGCGGTGTGCGATTCGTCCGTACCCGGTGAACACCGGGGGTACCTGGAGGACTCGACGATCGCCTGGCTGGACGGGGTGCTCACCGAGACACCGCGCGAGGTGCCCGTCCTGGTCGCCTTCCACCACCCGCCCGTCGCGCTGCACATCCCGTACGTGGACGGCATCCGGCAGTTCGGCGAGGAGCGGCTGGCGGCGCTGGCCGAGCGGCACCCGCACCTGACGGCGTTCCTGTGCGGACACGCCCACACCGGCGCGGCGACCACCTTCGCGGGGCGGCCGCTGCTCGTGGCTCCGGGCGTGGTGTCCACGACGCGGCTCCCCTGGGAGGCGGCGTCGGGGGAGAGCGAGTACATCCACACGGACGAGCCGCCGGCCGTGGCCTTCCACGTGATCGGTGAGGACGGCCGGCTGACGACGCACTACAGGGTGGTCGTGGCCCGCCGGTAGCCGGAGCCGTCGCGGGTCCGGGTGAGGTGCCCGGCGATGACCAGGTACCGCCGCAGCGCCGCGCAGTCCTCGTGGACGGTGAGCAGCAGACCGTTCACCTCGGGCTCCGTGTACGCGCGGTCCGCCTCGAAGAGGGTCTCGGTGAGGTGGACGAGCAACTGCTCGCGACGGGCCGCCTTGCGCGGGATCGCGGCGAGGCGGCCGCCGGCGGTGAACAGGTCGGCGACGCCGCGGCGGGTGGGCGTACGGGTTTCTGTGGTGCTCTGTGACATGCCGTCGAGCTTCACCCGGCCGGTCGCCCCGGGGCAACGGGTTTTCCAGAACCGTCCCACCTGTCGGCAGGCGATGGAGTTCCCCGCCCACCGCTGAGGCCCTGGCGTACGAAGGCCCGCCGGCCCCGGAGCGGTCCGGGGGCCGGCGGGCTTCCTCGTGCACGGGGGGTGTCAGGGGCCGACGGTGATCTGTTGTGCGGGGTTGGTGGTGTCGGTGACCTTGTACACGGCGTTGAAGGTGGACGCGGTCGCGCTCGTCGGGCAGCCGAAGCCGCCGGTGACGGTGACCGGCACCGAGGCGTTGGTGAAGGTCAGGCTCGGCGGGGCGCCGTTCGTCCAGGTCCCCGGGACGCTCGCGGGTCCGGAGGGGGCGGCGGTGACCGTGCAGACGGCGAGGCCGCTGGTCTGGACGACGAGCCCGCCCGCGGGCACGGTCATGGTGGCGGTGATGGGGGAGCCGTTCTGCATCGACACCGACCAGGCGCCGCTGGTCGTGACCGTGGGGGTCACGCCCCACATGCTGGAGGTGCAGGAGCTGTACGTGGGCGGCGAGATCGGCGAGGAGACGGGGCCCGCCGGGTTGTTGTTGCCGGGGGCGGCCGGCACCGTTCCGGTGGACACCGAGACCGTACAAGTGACGGTGACGGAACCGGCTTTGAGGGTGGCCTTCCCGCTGAGGGTGGCCTTGAAGGCGTGCCCGGCCGGGGTGACGGTGGTCGACCCGGCCAGGGGTAAGGGCAGGGCGGTGGCGGAGGCCGGGGCGAGGGACATGGCTCCGGCCGTGGCGGCCGCGGCGAGCGCGAGCGTGGTGGTGCGCGTACGGCTCATGGCTGTACTCCTTGGGGATCGTGGTGCTGTGGGGGAGCGGCCGTGGGGGACGCGGCCGTGGGGGACGCAGCGGTGGGGGACTGGGCCGTGGGGGACTCTGCCGTGGGGGACGCAGCGGTGGGGGACTGGGCCGTGGGGGTGCCGGGCCCGGATGACTCCGGGTCCCGTGCGGCG
The DNA here is from genome assembly GCF_056428985.1 of Streptomyces sp. CA189. NCBI lineage: Bacteria > Bacillati > Actinomycetota > Actinomycetes > Kitasatosporales > Streptomycetaceae > Streptomyces > Streptomyces sp. CA189. Next base: position 70,371 of record NZ_JBWJVM010000044.1, read on the forward strand.
CCGGGGCGCGGGGCGGCGTACGGCTGCCAGGCGAACATCAGGCCGCCGCCGAGGATGCCGAGCAGGGTGCCGATCAGGAATCCGCCGAGGTTCGACAGGACGAGCGCGGCCGTGGCGATGAGGGTGGTGAGGACTCCGGCCAGGGCGCGCTGGGGCGGGGAGAACCAGGCGGTGAGGCCGAGCACGATCATGACGATGCCCATCAGGACGGACGGGATCCCCGCCACCCCTTGCTGGAGCATGATCTTCAAGGGCGCGAGCGGCAGGGCGCAGATCTCGGCCCCGGCGAGGATGGCGAACAGCCCGCCCCAGAAGGGCCGGCCGCGCCGCCAGCGCCGCCAGCGACTCAGAAGCATTCCTTCTTGCCCTTGCTGATGTTCATGTTCAGCCCGGAGAGCTTGAAGGTGCCCGCGTTGGTCGCCCAGGCCGTCTGGCGGAGATCGGTGATGCTGACGGTGTCGGCCTGCTGGGCGAACAGGTCCTGCATGCCCACCGCGTCCGCCGGCCCCTTGTCGAGGGTGGAGGCGTCGCGGCCGATCTCGATGTTGGTGAAGACCGCGTCACCGGAGAGCTGGGTGGCGTCCACGAAGAGGTTGCTCGCCTCGACGGGGGCCTTCTGGCCGGCGGTGAGGTTGAGCGAGATGTCCCCGATGATCGGGAGCGTGGTCACCACCGACTGGCAGAGGCTGTGCAGCTTGGCCTCCTTGATGGCGGTGACCGCCACCGGGATGAGCTCCTCGCGGGCGTTCACGTCCACGCTGCCGTACTGGGCGAAGCCCTCGCCCTCCAGGCTCTTCGCCGACACCTTGAACTGCTGGCCCGAGACGGCGAAGGAGGCGGCGAGCGCGCCCTGCGCGAGGGCGATGCCGAGGCCGGCGGTCACGGCGACGGCGGGGAGGGTCAGTACGGCGAACCGGCGCCAGCGGACCCTGCCCGCATCGTCGGCCCGCTCGGATAACTTCGGGGAATCTGCCATGAGATCGTCCCTTATGTTCGGCTGTGCACCGTTGTTTGTTACCGACGAGTTGAATGTAAGAGTGCCAATGGGGGTTGGCAAGGTTGCTCGGGCGTACCTTTTCGGCCGAGTCCTACTCGCCAGTCACGCCCCGGAAGACTCCGTGCGCAGCAGCTCGGAGACTTCGGCGTCCACCCGCCGGGCCATCGCCCGGGCGAACTCGGCGGCCACGACCCCGCCCGCCAGCGGACGCAGCGCCGCGACCGCCTCGGTGATGTGCCGCAGGCGCGTGGCCGAAAGCTGCTCCAGCCCGTCCGCGCCGATCACGTGCGCGCTGAACAGGGCGACGAACCGGTCCGCGACCGCGGCCGCCTGCGTTTGTACGAAGTCCCCCGCGTCCAGGACCTCCCCGAGCGGCACCCCCGCCCGCACCAGCGTCACCGTCGCCTCCAGCAGTCGCCGGCTGCGGTGCCTGACCAGGTCCCCGTCGATCGTCACGTATCCCAGCTCGGCCGCCCGCCGGGTGTCCTCGGGGGAGGCCGTCGGGCCGAACAGCTCCCGCAGCTCGGCCCGGGACATGACGACCGGCTCCTCCTGCTCCCAGTCGCGGGTCATCTCCCGCTCCAGGCCCAGCAGTTGGGAGAGCCCGCCGCCCTGCTCCCAGGCCGCCAGCAGCTCGGCTATGCCGTTGACGGTGTAGCCGCGCCCCAACAGGTCGCTGATCAGGCGCAGTCGGGTGAGGTGGTCGTCGGAGTACCAGGCGATCCGCCCCTCCCGGCGTGGTGCCGGGAGGAGTCCGCGCTCCTGGTAGTAGCGCAGGTTGCGCACCTTCACCCCGGCCGCGCGGGCCAGTTCATCCCGGCGGTAGTGCCCGCCGACGGCCGCGTCCTGATCCACCTGACTGCTCACGCGGCCGAGTGTAGGACGTGGTGACGGGCCTACCGGCGGGTTAGGCCGCGGCGGTCGGGAGATCGCCGCACAGCGGGTACCGCCAGGTCACGCGCCGCGCGGCTGCTCGCGCCGCTTGACCGCCCGCAGGACCACGAACTTCGGCTCGCTCGCGGCGACTTCGCTGTTGCCGAAGAGCCGGCGCAGGTGCGTGTGGTACCCCATGTGGCGGTTGGCCACCACCCACAGCTCGCCGCCCGGCCGCAGCACCTTGCGCGACTGCGCGAACATCCGCAGCGCCGTCGCGTCGGTCGTCGCCTGGTGGGAGTGGAAGGGCGGATTGCAGAGCACCAGGTCCACCGAACCGGGCGGCAGCATCGAGACCCCGTCCCCGACGATGAACTCGGCGCGGTCCAGGCGTCCTTGGATATTGGCGCGGTACGTGGCCTCGGCCGAGGCCACCGCCTGGTACGACTCGTCCGTGAAGACGACCTCGGCCTCCGGGTCGGCCACCGCGACCGCCGTGCCGACGATGCCGTTGCCGCAGCCCAGGTCGACGACGCGGGCCCCGTCCGTGTTGGTCGGAATGCTCTGCAGGAAGAAGCGGGTGCCGACGTCGAGGCGGTCCGCGCAGAAGATCCCGGCGTGGTTGACCACGGTCAGACCGGAGCCCGACCCGGCGTCCTGGTCGACGGTGTACGTCACCGGCCACGGGCCGTCGGTCCGGGGATGCGCGGCTCCGGGGTTGCCGGGCGTGCAGAAGATCAGACGGGCCTTCTTCTCGGCCAGCGAGGTCTTCGTCGGGCCGAGGATCTTCTCGAAGAGCCGCAGCGTGGAGGTGTGGATCTCCTTCACCATGCCGGCGCCGACGACGACGGTCCCGGCATGCACGTGCGGGGCGAGGCGGTAGAGCATGTCCTCCAGCAGCGCCAGGCTCTTGGGCACCCGCACCAGGAGCACGTCGATCCGCTCCGGCGGGGCGTCCTGCGTCGTCAGCAGGGTCACGGTGCTCTTGGCGGTCCCGATGCCGTTGCGGTCCAGATTGGCCGCGGTGGCGGAGCGGGTCAGGCTGGAGTCGGTGATCTGGGTCGGGTGGTGCGCGGCCAGCGCCGTCGTCAGCGCCCCCCAGCGGTCCCCGATCACGGTGATCTGCCCGGCGCCGGCCAGATCCACCGGGCCGCGTTCACCCGTACCGGATTCGAGGTGGCGGAGCAGGTACTCGTCGGCGGCGTCCCATGCGAAGAGCCGGTCGCGCGGGTCCTCGGGGAAGCGGGCGAGCTCGTAGGAGCCGAAGGGCGTGGTCAGACGGTTCATATTGCCCCCAGGCTAACCGAGGGACCGCCCCGGTCCCGCACGGGCGGGGCCGGGAGAGTGGGCGCTGCTGCACACGGCCCCGCCGAAGGCCCGGCCCGGACCCGGTCCCGCACTGCGCTGCTACCGCTCCGGGACCGGCTCCGGGCCGGGCCTGCGACCGCTCCGGTACCGCTACTCCGGGAAGTCCCCGGCCATCGCGGCGGCGATCCGCAGGTACGGAGCCGCCTCGGCGGCCCGGCCCTGGCGCTCCAGGGTCCGCCCGAGCATCAGCTGCGCGTAGTCCTCCACGGGCCAGCGGTCCAAGAGGGCGCGGAGCTCGCGCTCGGCCTTGGAGAGCTGGGCGGAGTGGTAGTAGGCGCGGGCCAGCAGCAGCCGGGGAGCCAGCAGCTCGGGGGCCTCGGCCGCCACGCCGTGCAGGACGCGGGCGGCGTTCGCGTACTCCTTCGCCTCGAAGAAGAGCCGGCCGCGGTCCCAGCGCTCGGCGGCGGTCCCGTGCTCCAGGTAGCCCTGCTGCACGTCGATCGCTCCCGTTCCGCCCATCACGTCCATCGGATCCCTTCCGCCGTACAGGTGCCGTGCTCTGCCGTGCTCTGCCGTGCTCTGCTCGGCTGTGCCCTGCTGTGCTCGTCGTTCCGTCCGGCTGCTGCAACACGCGGATCCGTACGCACATTCCCATGACCGCGGCGGCGGCGCCGGGGCTAAGTTGTGCGGTATGAGCAATCTCGATCGCCAGCCCGCTCTCTCCACCTGCGGCGGCCGCGGGTTCGTCGTCGCCGAGCCGGTGCGCGAGCTCCTGAGCCCGCGCACCGTCAAACTCGGCGAGTCCACCGAGGTCCGGCGGCTCCTGCCGAACCTGGGCCGCCGCATGGTCGGCGCCTGGTGCTTCGTCGACCATTACGGTCCCGACGACATCGCGGACGAGCCCGGTATGGCGGTGGCCCCGCACCCCCACTCGGGGCTCCAGACGGTCAGCTGGCTCCACGAGGGCGAGGTGCTGCACCGCGACAGCGTCGGCAGCCTGGCGACGATCCGCCCGCGCGAGCTCGGCCTGATGACCTCCGGCCGGGGCATCAGCCACTCCGAGGAGAGCCCGCGCCCGCACGCCCGCTTCCTGCACGGCGCGCAGCTGTGGGTGGCCCTCCCGGACGCGCACCGCGACGTGGACCCGCACTTCCAGCACCACCCGGACCTCCCGCAGGTCAGCGCCCCGGGCCTGAGAAGCCGTTGTCGTACCGATCATGGAACGTGCAGGTCGAACAAGGTTCCTGGTCGGGTGATCTTGCGGTGGTGCGGACATGAAGGCGGGGCCTCTTGGTAGCTCGGGGGTGCGAACCTCACCGAGC
>NZ_JBWJVM010000045.1:0-72765 GCF_056428985.1 Streptomyces sp. CA189
CGTCAGCCCCCGCTTGCGGGCCGCCCACGTGTCGGCGGAATGGTCGGGGCCCTCGACGCACCGCTGCTTGAGGTCACGGGAAGCCAGAGCACCCTGATGCGCGCCCACCAGCCGCAGAACCCTCTCGTCCTCGGCACTCAGACACTTCAAGCGGGCGCGTATTGCCACACCGGACGGACCAAGCGCCACAAACGAGGGAGCGATGGCGCGCAACTTCTTGGCCGGCTCAGCCATCGCCGCCCACCGCGTCCAGCGCCCTGCCCTCGCGGAACCAGCGACAGGCACTCGGGGGACATGTATCCCACGCCTTCGCCGACTCCTTGAGATCCATGCAGTCGACCGTAACGGCACTCACCCAAACGGACCATCACTCACAAGAGTGGACCAAAGAACCAGCAGTTCCCTACCCCACGGTCACCCATGCCTACTGGGCCCTGTCGGCCGCTCAGCCGGAGGTCCGCGCCGCGATCGCGGCCGCGGCCACCCATGCCGCGGTACGAGACCTCGCAGTCGCCACACCCCGCCGCGAGGGCTGGGAGCACGCCCGTACCGCCGCCATGACCGGCCTGCTGCGCGCCAAGTACGACCAGCATCCCGAGCTGGCCGAGATCCTGCTCGCAACGGGCGATGCCACGCTGGTCTACACCGACATCAACTCGGCTTTCTGGGGAGAAAGCGGCGGCCAAGGCCGCAACTGGACGGGCCGGCTCCTCGAACTCGTCCGCTCCGAACTGCACATGCGACGGGCCGGGATCCCCGGTCCGTGACCGGACCGGGGGCGGCAGGCTCGGTCGTCAGTCGCCGAGGACCGGCATGCCGTACGCGTCCGCGACGAGGCCGTACGAGCGGAGGCGGGCGTCCCCGCTGTGGGCGTTGGCGGTCAGCATCAGCTCGTCGGCGCCCGTCAGCTTCGCGAGGGCGTCCAGGCCCGCGGTGACCTCGTCGGGGGTGCCGTGGACCACGCTCGCGAGGCGGTCGTCCACGAACTCCCGCTCCAGCGGGGTGTACGGGTACGCCGCCGCCTCCTCGGGCGTCGGGACCAGCCCGGGGCGCCCGCCGCGCAGCCGGAGCATCGCCAGCGCGCCGGTCAGCACCTGGGCGCGGGCCTCCGCGGCCGTGTCGGCGGCGAGGGCCGCGACTCCGATGACGGCGTACGGGGCGTCCAGGACGGCCGACGGGCGGAACGACTGCCGGTAGAGGTCGAGAGCGGGCAGGGTCCCGGCCGGGGAGAAGTGGTGCGCGTAGGCGAAGGGCAGCCCGAGCCCGCCGGCGAGGCGGGCGCTGAAGCCGGAGGAGCCGAGCAGCCACACCGGCGGCCGCCCGGCGGGGCCCTGGACGGGGCCCGGCACCGCGTGCACGCGGGCGTACGGGTGCCCGTCGGGGAAGTCGTCGTCGAGGAAGCGGATCAGCTCCGCGAGCTGACGGGGGAACTCGTCCGCGGCCTCGTCGCGGCGCCCGGGCCCGCGCAGCGCGGCGGCGGTGTGCCCGTCGGTGCCGGGTGCGCGGCCGAGGCCGAGGTCGATCCGGCCCGGGGCCAGCGCCTCCAGGGTGCCGAACTGCTCGGCGATGGCGAGCGGGGCGTGGTTGGGCAGCATGACCCCGCCCGAGCCGAGCCGGATCCGGGAGGTGTGGGCGGCGAGGTGGGCCAGGATCACGGCCGGGGAGGAGCTGGCGACCCCCGGCATGGAGTGGTGTTCGGCGACCCAGTGCCGGTGGTAGCCGCGGGATTCGGCGAGCCGGGCTATGCCGACGCTGGTGCGCAGGGCGGCGTGGGCGGTGCTGCCGGCGCCGACGGTGACGAGGTCGAGCACCGAGAGCGGCACCGGCGCCCGGCCGAGGGCCGTCCCGCGGATCTCGTGGGCTCCGCTGCCCGATCCGTCGCCCGGTCCGGCACCCGTTCCGTCGCCCGAACGGTCGGCTCCCCGTCGTCCAGCGTCCCCCGCGTCTCCGGTGTCACTCATCGCTTCTCCCGCTCCGTTCGCCCGGTCGTCCTCGTCCGTACGAAGAACCCGAACCGCGCGGCCGGTCCGGGCATTCCCGGCACTCTCGGACACCACCCATGACCTAGGCATATGCCAGAGGAGTAGATCCAGGCAGACCGGTGTGATTGAGCCATCAATCTCACCAACAGGCGCTCCACACGGGCCTCTTGATGGCTATCGTGTGAGAGCAAGCGGTAACAACCTGCTAGGGGGAAACCGTGGCGCTGAAGCCCGAGCCGACCGCGCCGTTCCACTCGGTGCAGTACGCCCTGCGCGTACTCGAAACGGTCGCCCGCCATACCGGCGGCGTGACCGATGTACAGATCGCGCGTGAGACCGGCCTGCCCGCGGTCCATCTCGCCCCCATGCTGCTCATGCTGCGCCGGGAGGGGTACGTACTGCAGGTGTCCGACGGCGCCTACGCCATAGGGGACTCCCTCGTCCTCCTCGGCTCCGGTGTCGACCGCCAGCAGGCGTTGCAGGACAAGCTCCAGGACACCCTGGACCGGCTGCGGGACTCCGTCGGCGCCGCGGTCTACATCAGCCGGTACGTGGACGGCGAGGTCCGGATCACGCAGTTCGCGGACAGCCCGCGCACCCCCAAGGTCCACGAGTGGGTCGACTTCCGCTCGGCGGCGCACGCCAGCGCGGTCGGCAAGTGCCTGCTGACCCAGCTCGACCTCGACGGCCGGCGCGACCACCTGTCCCGGCACAAGATCGCCCGGCTGACGTCGAAGACCATCGTGAACGAGCGGATCCTCTTCTCGAAGCTGGACAGCCAGCCGGCCACGGTGCCCACGCTCGACCTGCAGGAGTACGCCGTCGGCACGGTCTGCGCGGCCGTCCCGATCACGGCGGGAGCCTCGGTGGGCTGCCTCGCCCTGTCCCTGCCCGTGGAGCACGCCCACCGGCTGCGGGCCGCGGCCGACGTGCTGAACCGCAAGGCCGCGCCGCTGCTGCTCTCGCTCACCCTCTGAGGAGGTCCGGGCCCTGCGCGGCGGGGGCCGACCGGCCCGGAAAACACTTCGGGCGGTTCCCGGTGAACCGGAAACCGCCCGAAGGACAGGTGCGCCGCCAGGGACTCGAACCCCGGACCCGCTGATTAAGAGTCAGCTGCTCTAACCAACTGAGCTAGCGGCGCCTGCTGACAGAGAAAATACTACCTGCTCCTCCGGGGTGCTCAAAACCGCTTCCGGAGACGCCCTCGGCGGCCCGCCGGCGCCCCCGTCAGCGGCTCAGCAGATCGGCCCGCCCCTGGGCCTCGTAGGCCGCCAGGAGCCCGGTCAGGTCCTCCGCCTCCAGCCTCCGGTACGCGTCCTCGCCCGGCGGCCGCCACCAGACCGGGTCGGTGGTCTGGAAGGCCTCGCCGCGCAGGGAGACCCGGTGGACCTTGTTGGTCGCGGTGGTGGGCATGGCGGAGACGACGCGCACGTAGCGCGGGGCCATCTTCGTGCCGAGGTCGGGCTGGGCGGCGAGGAAGGCCGCGAAGCCCTGCGGGGAGAAGACGGCCCCCTCGCGCAGGGCCACGGCGGCCATGACCTGGTCGCCCGCCACCTCGTCCGGTACGGCGTACACGGTCACGGCGGCCGCCCGCGCCCAGCGGGCCAGGATGTTCTCGATCACCGCGGCGGCCAGGTTCTCGCTGTCCACGCGCAGCCGGTCGTCGGTGCGGCCGGCGAAGTAGAGGTAGCCGTCGGGGTCGCGGAAGAAGAGGTCCCCGGTCCAGTACCAGCCGTCGCGGGTGCGGGCGGCCTCCGCGTCGGGGTTGCGCCAGTAGCCCTCGAAGAGGCTGCGGCCCTTGTTGACCAGCTCGCCGATGGCCTCGGCGCCGTTGAGGAGCCGGCCGCGCGGGTCCAGTACGGCGGGCGGGCACTCGCGGCCCGTCTCCGGGTCGATGACGGCCAGGTCGTCGCCCGCGCCCGCGCGGCCCAGTGCGCCCGGCGGGGTGTCGGGGGTGCGCTGGACGGAGGCGCCGCCCTCGGTGGCCCCGTAGCCCTCGACGAGGCGGACCCCGAAGCGCTCGGCGAAGCGCGCCGCGTCGACCGCGCCCGCCTCGGTGCCGAAGCCGAGGCGCAGGGTGTGCGCGCGGTCGTCGGGGCGGGGCGGGGTGGCGAGGAGGTACTGCACGGCCCGGCCCACGTAGGTGAAGTACGTCGCCTCGTAGGCCCGTACGTCGTCCAGGAACGCGGAGGCCGAGAAGCGGCGGCGCAGGGCCACGGCGGCCCCGCCGGCGAGGGCGGGCAGCCAGTCGGCGATGACGGCGTTGCCGTGGAAGAGGGGCATGCAGATGTAGTGGACGTCGTCCGGGGTGACCGAAAAGTGCCGTGCGAGCGAGGCGCCGGCGCCGGCCAGGCGGCCCTGGGTGCAGATGGCGGCCTTGGGGGCTCCGGTGGAGCCGGAGGTGAAGTAGAGGAGCAGCCGGGAGGACGGGGCCGGGCCGGGGCCGAGCGTCGCGTCGCCGGGCTTCGCGCCGGCGTACGGGCCGAGCAGGGCCTCGTACTCCTCCGTGTCCGTGACGAGAAGCCGTACGCCGGGCAGGTCGAGGCCGCGCAGGAGCGGCAGGTGGGTCCGCTCGGTCACCAGGATCCGGCAGTCGGTGTGCAGGATGTCGCGGGCCAGCTCGGGACCGCGCCGGGTGGGATTGATCCCGGCGACGGCGGCCCCGGCGAGGGCCGCCGCGCCGAGCCAGAACGGGAACTCGGGGGTGTTGTCGAGCAGCACCCCGATGTGCGGCTCCGCCCCCGGCGGCAACAGGTCGACGAGGAGCGCGGCGCGCGCCGCGGCCTCCCGGGCGGTCCGGTGGTGGCTGAGGACGCCGTCGGCGTACTTCAGCCCGGGCCGGTGGTCGCCCCATTGGCTCGCGATGAGCTCCGCGACGGTTTCGGGTGTCGTCGTCCGCATGCCGCCGGAGGATAGCTGACGTTCCGTCAGAAATGAACGTCGGGCGGGGAGCCGGTGGTCACCGGCGGTCAGAACTGGACGTCGGAGCAGGAGTAGAAGGCCATCGGGGTGTCGTTGACGGTCCACACGGCGAGGATCAGGTGCCGGCCGGTCTTGCCGCTCGGCATCGCGCCCTGGTGGACGGTGGTCATGGCGGGGCGGGCGCCGTTGTAGGCGACCGTGAGGAAGGGCTGCGGGTCGAGGGCGGCGCGGGTGAGCGGCTTGGTGGAGTCCCAGCCGTTCTTGGTGACGTAGTACCGGAAGTCGGTGGTGGAGTGGTTCGCGGTGAACTGCCAGCGGAAGCCGTAGCTCTGTCCGCTGGTCACCGGGGTGGCCGGCCAGGCGCCGCCGCGCGGGTCGTCGAGCTGGGCGAACTCCGGGTGGTTGCCCGCACATATGCGGCCGTCGGCGGGACCTGCGGCGGGGAACCCCTTGAGGCCCTCGACGCTCTGGGGCTCCCACTGGATGGGGCCGCAGTCGGAGACGGTCTTGTTGGCACAGAGCTTCTGGCGGCTGATCGGGGTGTCGGTGTACCCGTGGCTGCTGGCGGTGGGGGCCGTGACGAGCGCGAGGGCGGCGACGACTCCGAGGCCGACGGTGGTGGCGGTGGCCGTGGCGGCGGCCCGCTTGGTTCTGGTGGTTCTGGGCATGCGGAAGGAACGCATGATGCTGATGCTCCTTGAACGTGGGGGGATGTCCGGAGAGAGCGTGCGCACGCGTGGGGATGGGCCGTACCGGTTTCGGCGGCACGGCCCGTTCACGAGCTCTGGTTTTAGGTCTAGACCAAGTCCCACAGTATTGACGGGAGTTGGCCATGTCCAGACCAACGGAAGAACGGGTGGTCCGGTCCACACGGATTCCACCCGTTCTCCCGTCGGCCGGCGACTGCCGGTGAGGGCTACTCGGCGCGGCCCGTGTAGAAGGCGACGGTCAGGTCCTTCACGAGGGCCTTGCGCTCGTAGTCGTCGAGCTCCACGATCCCGCGCGAGGTGAGGCGGTGGACGGTGTCGTCCACCGCGTCGACCACCGAGGTCAGGACGGTGTCCCGGTGCTTGGCGTCGATCGCCGCGACCCGGCGCCGGCGCATGGCGTCCGCGACCTCCGGGGCGTACTCGATCCGGGTGGGCTGCGCCGAGAACACCTCCACACCGACCGCCTCGGTCTCGGCCGCGAGCATCCGGGTCAGCGCGTCGCCGACGGCTTCGGCGTCGCGCAGGGTCGGGGCGGCCTCGTGGAAGGCGTCGGCGGGGAGCTGGGACAGGACGCGGGCCATGGCCGATTCGACCTGCTCGGCGAGGTAGTCCACGTGGTCGGCGACGGCCAGGGTGGCGCGGGCGGTGTCCTTGACCTGCCAGACCACCTGGACGACGACCTGGAGGGCGAGCCCGCCGGAGTCGACGGCGGGCATCGGGTCGCTGCGCCAGTGCCGCAGTCGGACGTCGACCCGGCGGCGCAGCAGCAGGGGGCTGATCCAGGTCAGGCCGGTACGGCGGACGGTGCCGCGGTAGCGGCCGAAGAGGGTGAGCACCCAGGCGTGGCCGGCCCGGCCCCGGCCCAGTCCGCCGAGGGCGAGGAGGGCGACGACCCCGAGGAAGGCGAGCGGCGGCCAGAAGCGTGCCTGCAGTCCCCGGTAGGGTCGGGGCTCCGCGCCGAACGCCAGCGCGAGGGAGTCGGGGACGGCCCCGGCCCGCCAGAGCACGACCGCGCAGCCGGCGAGCGCGATCCCGCCGACGGCCACCCCGATCCAGCCGGGCAGCACCGGGCCGTGGTGCTCGTGGAGCCGGTCGTCGCCCCGGGGCACACGGCGGCCGGGGGCGGACCGCGGCGCGGCGGCCGCCTGGACCTTCGGCTGCTTCTGCTTCTGCTCCTGCTTCTGCTTCTGCTTCTGCTGCGGGTTCGGCTCCTGCGGCTGGGCGGCGCCGCGGAACGGGAGGTGCACCGGCACCTCCGTCACCGCGAGCCCGCGCGCCGGAGCGACCAGGGGCAGGTCCTGCGTGTCGTCCTCCGCGATCCGCGCCACGGCTCGCGCGACGACCTCGACCACCTCGGCCGCCCCGGGCCCGGGGACGACTCCGCCGCCGGTCGCGGGCTGCGCGGCGGGTGCGGCTTCGCCGTCGGCGCCCTCGCCGTCCGCGGCCTCCCGCCCGGGTCCGCCTTGGCCGGCGGGGCCGGAGTCACCGGCACCGGCACCGGCACCGGCCGGAGCGGGCACGGACCACGTCAGCTCCCGCCCGTCGGCCGGGTGGGCCGGGTCGGCGTCTCCCGGCTCGGGCAGGTCCCGTACGGGGTACGGATCCGCGTACTCGGCCTCCGGGGCGGGGGCCGGGACCGCGTGCTGCGGAGCGCGGCCCTGCTCGCCGGACGAGCCGCCCTGCCCGGGCAGGTCCCAGGCGGCGGGCGGACCCGCGTGCCGAGGGGCGCGGTCCGCGGCGGCGTACGAGCCCTCGCCCGGGGCGGTCCGCACCGCGGCGGCGAGGGACCCGCCCGGGGGCCAGGCCTCGTCCTGCGGGTGGGGCCGGGCGGATTCGGTATCGGGGTTCCGCAGCCGGAGCGTGGCCGCGCCGGCATGGGCCGCCTCGTCCTGGGGGTGCGGGATGTCCACCTCCGGCTCGGCCTGGGCCCGCGCCGCCGGTACGTCGCGTACGTCGCTGCGCGCGGACGGCTCTCCCGCCAGTGCCCAGCCGGTGGGCGCGGCCCACTCGGTCACCGCCGCCGCGGGGACGGCCGGCCCGGAGGCCGCGACCGGCACCGCGTCGGAAGCCATGGCCACGGAAGCCCCGGCCCGCCCCGAAGGGACCGGCACGGGCACGGCCGAGTCGGACGCGGCCGACAGGTGCGAGCCCCGCTCGGCACCGGCTGCTTCGGCGGCCGCCCACCGTGCGACAGCCGGTGCCGACACGGCCCGGTCGGGCTCGGGCGGCAGGTCCGAGGCCCGCTCGGCGTCAGCGCCGCCCGGGACCCACCCGGCAGCGTCCGGCACGGCTGCGGCCGGCACGGGCATGGCCGGGTCAGGCGCGGCCGACTGGTGCGAGCCCCGATCGGTACCGGCCTCGGCGGCTACCCACCGTGCGGCAGCCGGTGCCGACGCGGCCCGGTCCTGCTCGGCCGGCATGGCTGCGCCCCGCTCGGCGCCGGCCTCGGCCGGGACCCACCCGGCAGCGTCCGGCACGGCTGCGACCGGCACAGGCGCGGCCGGCACAGGCGCGGCCGACAGGTGCGAGTCCCGCTCGGTACCGGCTGCCTCGGCGGCCGCCCACCGTGCGGCAGCCGGTGCCGACGCGGCCCGGTCGGGCGCGCCCGGCTCGGTGCCGGACCCGGCGACGGCCCACCCCGCGGTGACCGGCACGGCCTCTGCCGGCGCGGACGCGGAGGGCACCGGAGCGGCCCGGTCGGGCTCGGCCGGAACGGACCACCGCGGGGCGGCGGCTGCCGGTGCGGCTCCGCCCGGCGTGAACGCGCCCGGCGTGGCTCCGGCCGGGGCGGCTGCGGGCTGCATCGCCGCGGTCTGTTCCGCTTCGGCCGGAGTCGGGGCGGCCGAAGTCGGGGTGGCCGGAGCCGGGTTCGCCGCTCGGGGGGTCGGGTGCGGGGGGATCTCGAAGGTGCCTGTGGTCGATGTCGTGCGCGTGGGGTACATCGTTGCCTCCGTCATGCGAACAGCCGGCGCCAGGTTTCCGGGCCCGGGTAGCCGTTGGCCTCGGCGCCGCGCCAGCCCTGGGCGCGCTGGAACGCCTCGACGTTGCGGCGGTCGGTCTCGCCCCAGCGGGGGCCCGGTCCGGACGTGTAGTGCTTGCCGAAACCCTTCTTCACCAGCTGGCGGCCAAGGGCGGTGATGGACGGGTGGGACGCGCCCGGCCGGAAGGCCGACGCCCCGGGGTAGGCGGGTTTGCCCGCCGGGCCCGGCGCGCCGCCCGTGGTCGGCGGGATGTCCTTGCCCTGGTGCTTGGCGAGCAGCCGCCAGGTGGTGGCTCCCGGGAGGCCGTCGGCGTCCGCGCCCTTCCAGCCCTGGGCGCGCTGGAAGGCCTCGGTCGCCTGCCGGTCGGCGTCGGACCACTTCGTGCCGACGCCCTTCGGGTAGAAGCGCAGCCCGCCCCGGTCGGACAGCATCCGGCCGAGCTGGGCGACGTGGGCGTTGTCCGCGCCCGGCCCGAACTTCGACGCACCGGGGAAGGTGGCCGAGACGGCCGGCGGGCCGCCCGGCGCGGGCGGCTCGCCCGTGACCGGGGGCTCGGGAACGACTCCGCCCGCCACCCCGTTGAACCGGTACGGGACGTACTTCACCGCGTTGTTCCAGTAGCCGTACGGCGTGGCCAGCTTCCGGGTCGTGGGCCGGGTCTGCTCGTAGGCGACGTAGTGCGTGCGCGTCTCGTCCACCCACCCGCCGAAGAGCACGACGTGCGAGCCCTTGTTGGGGTCGGCCGGGTTGTGGAAGAGCAGCATGTCTCCGGGGAGCAGCTCCTCCTTCGTGATCCGCGTCGCGAACGTGTCGAGGCTGCCGGTCCATTCGTTGGTGCCGAGGTTCCAGGCCATCGAGACGTAGCCGGAGCAGTCCTGCCGGTACCCGTCCGACCAGTACTCGGACATGCTGTACGGGACCTGCGCGTCCAGCCACAGCTTCGCCCGGTTGATGATCGTCGCCCGGTCGGTCCGCTTCACCGCCGAGGGCGCTCCCGGCAGCCCGGCCGGCTTCGGGGGGGTGCCCTTCCCGCCCTTGGCCCCCTTCGGCCCGTGCAGCGGGGCCCGGCCGCCCTGCGGGGAGCCGGGGTCGTCCAGGGCCACCCGTCCGCCGGGGCCCGGCGCGGCCGTGGCCACGGCCGCTCCCCCGCCGCCGAGGACCACGCCCGCGGCGGTGGCCAGGACCAGTGCGCGGCGGACTCCGCGCGCGGCGGGGTGCCCGCCGTCGCGCAGCGGTATGGCCCGGGCGCGCGCGAGCGTGCGGCGGCGCCGGGCGCAGCCTTGGCACGGGCAGTCGCCGGCGGGTTCGTACTCCTCGAAGGAGGGCAGTGGCATCGGCTGCATCGCCTCGGCCATCGCCATCGGCACCGGCACCGGCGTCGCTTCGTACTCGTGCGTCGGAGGCTGCATCGTCATGCGGTTCCGTCCACTCCCCTGCTCGTCACTGGTCGGCCGGGACCGCATCTGGCGGGGCATCAGATCCGGCCTGGCCCAGACATATCGTGCACGACAAAACCCTCAAACATGGGTTAATCGGACAGAACGCGCGCGGCTTGTCGCGAGCACCCGCAGCGGTGCGGTAGAGTTTTCCCTGTCACCAAGCGCCGCTAGCTCAGTTGGTTAGAGCAGCTGACTCTTAATCAGCGGGTCCGGGGTTCGAGTCCCTGGCGGCGCACAGACGCAGAGAAGCCCCTCACAGTGAGAACTGTGAGGGGCTTCTTCGTGTGCACTCGGACGCGGCGGGGCCGGCCGGTTCAGGCCGCCGTTCCCGGGCGGACTCCGACGCCCGTCAGGTACGCCGACACCACCACGTTCGCCGAGTACTGCTTGGCCGCCTTGTCGTAGGTGCCGCCGCAGGTCACCAGCCGCAGTTCGGCCCGGCCCCGGACCTTGGGGCCGTACACCTTGGCGGGGTCGAAGCCCGCGCGCTCGTGGACCCGTACGGCCTCGATCGTGAACTCCGCCACCGAGCCGTCGGCCCGCAGCACGCGCACCTTGTCGCCCGCCTTCGCCGAGCTCAGGCCGTAGAACACGGCCGGCTTCGACCGCGTGTCCACGTGCCCGACCAGCAGCGCGGTCCCGGCCGTGCCGGGCTGGGCGCCGCCGCGCCACCAGCCGACCGTGCCCGGGTTCTCGTACGGGGGCGCTTCGATCGCCCCCTGCGCGTCCAGGTCCCGGACTATGACCGGGGCCTGGACGCCCAGGGACGGTACGTCGACCCGCGCGGGCGCGGCCGGCCCCAGCGGGGTGTGCGCCGCGGGCAGGCCCGGGGCGGCCGGTCCGCCGGCCTGGCCGGGCAGGGGTATCGCCACGCCGGTGATCTCGCGGCCCCACAGCCACAGGCCGAGGACCAGCACCGACCAGGCGGCGAAGGTCAGCAGCCGGGAGCCGCCGGAGCTCCTCGGCTCCCCGCTCACCCGATCACCCGGTCACTCGCCGCTGCGTCGGCGGCGCAGGGCCAGCGCCCGGCCGGCGACCGCGAGGGTGGCGGCGGCGGCGAGCACGGCGCCGATCACCGTGTGCGGCAGGCCTGGGCCCTCGTCCTCGGGGCTCTTCTTCGCCGCGGCGGCGAGCTGCGCGGAGTCGGCGGCCCCGGCCCGGCCCGCGGCCTCGGCGGCCTCCGCCGTGCCCGCCGCCTTCGACTTCGCGGCGATCTCCTCGGACATGCCGCCGCCGCCCGCGTGGACCGGCCAGATGGGTGTGTGGTGGGGGTTGGGGCGGTGGTGCTCGCGGCGGCGCTCGATCTCGATCGTGCCCCACTCGCGTTCGCCGCCGCGGCCGCCGCACTTGATCTTGATGTCGTGGCGGCCGGGCTCGACCCAGGAGCGGATCATCGCGTCGCCCCACAGGGTGCGGCGGTCGTCGCGGCCGGTGGAGAGGCGGACCTCGGAGACGAAGGCCACGGACGAGGCGACGGCCCAGTCGTCCTCGCAGCCGCGGACGCGCAGTTTGACCTGCGCCCCCGGCTCCGCCGGATTGGGGTCGACCGAGACACTGCCGCGGTCGCGGTTCCATTCCTCCGCGAAGGCGGAGGGGGCGGTCACGGCGGACAGGGCCGTCAGGGCGACGGCCACCCCGGTGACACGGAGAGCGATCAGATCACTGCGCATGGTGAACCTCCTCAACAAGGAGATTCACGCGCGGCGCGCCGCTCCGCATCCGGAGCGGCGCCCTCTTGGCCCGTACGTGTCAGCCGTACGCGCTAAACCAGATCGACCAGATCGGCGATGGAGTCGAACGTGTGGGTCGGGCGGTACGGGAACTTCTCGGTGTCCTCGACCGACGTCAGACCGGTCAGCACGAGGAAGGTCTGCATGCCGGCCTCCAGCCCGGCCAGGATGTCGGTGTCCATCCGGTCGCCGATCATCGCGCTGCTGTGGGAGTGCGCTCCGATGGCGTTCAGCCCGGTCCGCATCATCAGCGGGTTGGGCTTGCCGGCGAAGTACGGCTGCTTGCCGGTCGCCTTGGTGATCAGCGCGGCGACCGCGCCGGTGGCCGGGAGCGGGCCCTCGGTGGAGGGGCCGGTCTCGTCCGGGTTGGTGCAGATGAAGCGGGCGCCCGCGTTGATCAGGCGGACCGCCTTGGTCATGGCCTCGAAGCTGTACGTACGGGTCTCACCCAGGACCACGTAGTCCGGCTCGTGGTCGGTCAGGACGTAGCCGATGTCGTGCAGGGCGGTGGTCAGGCCGGCCTCGCCGATGACGTACGCGGTGCCGCCCGGACGCTGGTCGTCGAGGAACTTCGCGGTGGCCAGCGCCGAGGTCCAGATGTTCTCCACCGGAACGTCCAGGCCCATGCGGCTCAGGCGGGCCTGGAGGTCGCGCGGAGTGTAGATGGAGTTGTTCGTCAGCACGAGGAAGGGCTTGCCGGACTCGCGCAGCCGGTTGATGAAGGCGGCGGCGCCGGGGATCGGGGTGCCCTCGTGAATGAGGACCCCGTCCATGTCGGTGAGCCAGGATTCGATCGGCTTGCGCTCTGCCACTGGACTGTTCTCCGCTCTCGGTGGCGTCTGACGTCTGTGACGTCTGTGACCTCTGGTCTCTACCACCTTATCCGGGCCGGACCGCGGACGCGTGGGGCGTCCACGGCCCGGACCGGACGGCGGAACGGACCTCGGCGAAGGCCCTTCGAGGGCCCCGCCGAAGGTCCCGCCGAAGGTCCCGTACCCGCCGGAAAGTGCCGTCAGCCGAGCTTGACGTTGTCCACGGTCCAGTACCAGTTGTTGCTGCCGGTGTAGCGGAAGCGGACCTGGACGTCGGTGGCGCCGGCCGGGACCTGGAGCGCGATGGACTCGGACTTGGCGACCGCGTCGGCGGTGTAGCTCTTGACGACCGCCGGGGTGCCGCCGTTGTAGGAGACCAGGACCTGGGCGGTCTGGCCGGACTCCTGGCGGTAGTGGGTCTGGAAGGTCAGGTTCGCAGACGAACCCGTGGTGCCGCCGGTGACCGCCCACTTGGGGGTGATGAGGGTGGAGTCGTAGGAGCCGGTGTGGCTCTTGTCGTCCCACTCGTCGGAGTCGGCGACGGCGAACACGTCACGGGAGCGGACGTTCAGCTCGCGCCACTGGTCGCGCTGCGACTGGCTCCAGAACTCGTCGGTCGCGAAGGCCCAGCCGGCCCACTCGGTGACACCGCCCGTGCCCATCTTGGAGTTGTCGACCGACCAGTCGGCCGGCGGGGTGTGCGTGAAGCCCTTGGTGGCGACCGGGATGCCCGTCTCGTCCACGCGCGCCTGGAGGTTCGGGCGCAGGGTGTCGAAGGCGTCGCCGTCGTCCGGGGCGTCCACCGAGATGCCGTCGATCCCGGAGCCGGGGGTGACCCCGACCTGGGCGAGGGCGGTCGCCGCGACGTCGACGAGCTTCACGTCGCCCCGTACCGAACCGGCGGGGATGCCGGGGCCCTTGGCGATGACGAAGGTGCCGCGCTCCTGGATGGTGGAGCCGCCGTGGCCGCCGGCGTTGGTGTGGCCGTGGTCGGTGGTGACCAGGATCTTCCAGTTCTCCTGGGCGTAGGTCGGGCGGTTCTGGACTGCGTTAAGGAGCTGGCCGACGAGGACGTCGACGCGGGCGACGGTGTCCAGGTACTGCTGGCTGGCGGCGCCGTAGGAGTGGCCGGCCGCGTCGATCTCGCCGAGGTAGACGAAGGAGGCGTCCGGGTTCTGCGTGCGCAGTTCGGTGGCGGCCGCGGAGGCGATCTTCGGGTCCTCGTTGCGGTAGCCGTCGCGGTCGCCCTTGAGGGAGAGGCGCTTGTCGACCTTGGCCGAGAAGATCGGGCCGTTCTGGTCGGTGGAGGTGATGGGCTCCCAGTCGGCGGCCGCGTACGTGTTGAGCGCCGGGTTGGCGTTCTCGATGCGGGTCAGGAAGTCCGGGTAGGCCGTGTAGTTCTTGCCGGTGAAGGAGTTGTCCTTCACGCCGTGCTTGTCGGGCCAGACGCCGGTGGCGATCGTGGACCAGCCGGGGCCCGAGGAGGTGGCGCCCATCGGGTTCGCGTAGAGGGTGCTCTTGGCGGTCAGGCCCTGGGCCATCAGACCGTTCAGGTAGGGGGCGTTGGCGACCTTGACGCGGTCGAGGACCGCGCCGTCGAGGCCGATGACGAGCACCTTGTTCGTGGCGGCGGCTTCGGCGGCGGCGGGCGCGGCCGTCGCGGCGTGGGCGCCGAGGCCGGTGGCGAGCAGGACCGTGGCGGTGGCGGCCACGGCGAGGGTCCGTCCGGACAGGACAGTGGACACGTACTCCTCCGGGAGTAATCGTGGGGAAGGCGCAGGGGACGTACGGGGCGTGCGGGGTGTGCGGGCGTACGGTCGTGCGTCAGCGCGAGCGAGCGTACGGCGGGTCCGGACCGAAGGCGAGACTCGGTCCAGACCCGTTACCCATGCGTCACTATTCCGGTCGTGGGTGACCGGGAGGCGACCAGTCAGCTTCCGGTGGCCGACTTCCACGCGTCGACGTAGCCGGTGAGGTTCTTGTCGATGTCGGCCCAGTCGGGCTCGAAGATCTCGACTCCGGTCATGAGCTTGGCGAGTTCGACGGCGTTGGCGTCGGTGGGCTTGACGTCCGTGCGGGCCGGGAAGCCGCCGCCGACGCCGCTGACCAGCTTCTGGGCGTCCTCGCTGAGCAGGTAGTCGAGGAGCTTCTTGCCGTTCTCGGTGTGCGGGGCCTTGTCGACGAGGCCGGCCGCGTACGGGAGGGAGAAGGTGGTGGGCTTGCCACCGTCCTTGGCGGGGAACCAGATGGCGATGTTCGGCATGGACTTGGACTGCGCGAAGTTCATCTGGACGTCGCCGTTGGCGACGAGCAGTTCGCCCTTGTCGGTCTTCGGCGCGAGCTTGCTGGTGGAGGAGGACGGGCCGACGTTGTTGGCCTGGAGCTTCTTCAGGTACTCGTTCGCCGGCTCCTTGCCGCCGAAGTCGTGCATCGCCTTGATGAGCACGGCGGTGCCGTCGCCCGCGACGCCGGGGGTCGAGTACTGGAGCTTGCCCTTGAACTTGGGGTCCAGCAGCTCTTCCCAGGTCTTGGGGGCCGCGGCCAGCTCCTTCTTGTTGTAGATGAAGCCGAAGTAGTTGTTGACGACCGAGGTCCACTTGCCGTCGGAGGACTTGTTCGCCCCGTTGACCTTGTCGGCGCCCTGCGGCGTGTAGGCCTGGAGGAGGCCCTTGCCGTCGGCCTGCTGGATGAACGGGGGCAGCGTGATCAGTACGTCGGCCTGCGTGTTGGTCTTCTCGCGGACGGCGCGCTGGACCATCTCCCCCGAGCCGCCCTCCACGTACTTGACCTCGATGCCGGTCTTCTTCGTGAAGTCGGCGAAGACCTTGTCGTACCAGCCGTCGCCCTTGTCGCTCTTGAGGCCGTCGGCGCTGTACACGGTGACGATCTTCTCGCCGCCGCCCTTGCCTCCGGCGGAGTCGGCGGAGTCGGCCGGGGAGGAGTCTGCGCAGGCGGTCAGACCGGCGGCGAGAACGAGGCTGCCGGTGACGGCGGCGGTGATGCGGAGGTATCTGTTGCTGGGCATGGAACTTCCTCACGGGGAAAGGGAGTCAGCAGGGGAATCAGCGGGGTGGAGCAGCAGGGTGGAGCAGCGGGGTCTAGCGGTACGCGGCCCTGGTGCGGACGCGGGAGACGGCCAGCAGGACCAGCAGGGTGGTGGCCATCAGGACCACGGCGACGGCGGAGCCGGTGAAGAGCGAACCGCGGTCGGTGGCGGTGAAGATGCGGACGGGCAGGGGCATCCAGTCCGGCGGGTAGAGCATCATCGTGGCGCTCAGCTCGCCCATGGACAGGGCGAAGCAGAGGCCGGCCGCCGCGGTGAGCGACGGCAGCAGGAGGGGGAGCTTGACCCGCCACAGCACGTGGGCGGGGCGGGCTCCCAGGGAGGCCGCCGCCTGCTCGTACGCGGGGTCGAGACGCACGATGGCAGCCGAAACCGACTGGTAGGCGAACGCCGTGACAAGGATCGTGTGCGCCAGGATCACGATCGAGCTGGTGCCGTTGAGGAGCAGCGGCGGCTTGCTGAAGGCGACGAGCACGGCGAGGCCGACGACCACGGACGGTACGGCGACCGGCAGCATGAACAGCGCGTCCAGGGAGCTCTTGGCGCGCTTGCGGAGCCCGGCGGCGGCGAGCGCCGCCCAGGTGCCGACGGTGAGCGCGATCAGGCTGGCGGCCAGGGCGGTGAGCAGCGAGGTGGTGAGCGCCTGGAGGGATTCGCCCCGGACGGCCGCGGCGTAGTTCTCGGTGGTGGGGCCGGAGGGGAAGGCCCCGGACCAGTGCGTGGAGAAGGACGCGGCCACCACGACGAGCAGCGGCAGGGCGAAGAGGGGCAGGAAGAGGATGCCGAAGAGGCTCC
Source organism: Streptomyces sp. CA189 (assembly GCF_056428985.1). Classification (NCBI taxonomy): domain Bacteria; kingdom Bacillati; phylum Actinomycetota; class Actinomycetes; order Kitasatosporales; family Streptomycetaceae; genus Streptomyces; species Streptomyces sp. CA189. The sequence goes on from NZ_JBWJVM010000045.1 coordinate 16,436, forward strand.
AGGCGGCCCAGCGGCCGCTCTTGCTATGCACCAGCACGCTTGCTCACCACCCGGTAGAGGCCGAACAGGCCGACGGAGATCACGATGTTGACGACGGCGACCACGCAGGCGGCCGCGTAGTCGGATTCGAGGATCGCCTTGCCGTAGATGAGCATCGGGAGCGTGGTGACGTCCTTGGCTCCGGTGAACAGGACGATCCCGAACTCGTTGAGGCACATGACGAGGACGAGGCTGCCGCCGGCGGCGAGCGCCGGGAGGGCCTCGGGGAGGATCACCCGCCGGATGATGCGGCCGGGCTTCGCGCCGAGTGAGGAGGCCACCTCCAGCTGGGCGGTGTCCAGTTGGGAGAAGGCGGCGAGCAGCGGGCGCATCACGAAGGGCGTGAAGTAGGTGATCTCCGCGAGGAGGACGCCCCACGGGGTGGTCAGGAAGTGGAAGGGTCCCTCCGCGACGCCGAAGGTGTCGGTCCACAGGCCGTTGGCCATGCCGACCGTGCCGTAGACGAAGAGGAGGGCGAGGGTGATGAGGAAGGAGGGGAAGGAGAGGAAGACGTCGATGAACTTGGCCACGGCGCGTGCCCCGGGGAACGGGACAAAGGCGATGACCAGCGCGAGCACGAAGCCGAGGACCAGGCAGCCGGCGGTGGCGCCGACGGCCAGCCAGACCGTGGTGCCGAGGGCCTCGCGGAAGGAGTGCGAGGCGAAGACGGAGGCGTAGGCGTCGAAGGCGCCGCCGCCGTTCTCGGGGGTCAGGGACTGCTGGACGACCAGCGCGAGGGGGTAGAGGAAGACCACCGCGAGCACGGCGACCGGAGGCACGGTCCACAGCCAGCCGGGGACGCTGCGGGGCGCACGTCCGGCCTTCGCCGCGAAGCCGTCGGGGGCTTCGCCCGGGCCTTCGGGCGTGCCCGGGGCAGGGCCTCGTACGGGCTGGTGGGGAATGACCGGGGCTTCGGGGCCGGACGCCGGCGGCCCGGGTGCGGGCCGCCGGTCCGTGGCCTCAGGCATCGGACACCCCCGCGGCCAGCAGTACCGCGTCGCGCGGCTCGAAGTGCAGGGTGACGTGGTCGCCCAGCGCCGGGGTCTCGCGCAGTTCGGGCAGGTCCGCCTTGACGCGGTGGCCCTCGATGTCCACGTAGAGCCGGTGGGTCGAACCGCGCCACTGCACCTCGGTGATGGTCCCGCTCAGCGCGTTGGGGCCGGCGCCGAGGCCGAGCAGGTGCGGGCGTACGCACAGGGTGGCGCTCGCGCCGGCGGCCGCGCGGCCCGGGTCGAGGGTGAGGGGGTGCCCGGCGAAGAGCGCACCCCCGTCGGCCACGGTGACGGGCAGCAGGTTGGCGTTGCCGACGAAGGAGGCGGTGAACTCCGTGCGCGGGGCCCGGTACAGCTCCTGCGGGGTGCCGCAGTCCTGGAGGCGGGCCTGGTCCATGACGGCGATCCGGTCGGCCAGGGTCAGCGCCTCGACCTGGTCGTGGGTGACGTAGAGGATCGACACGTCGGGCAGTTCGCGGTGCAGCCGGGCCAGTTCGGCGAGCATCCCGGAGCGCAGCTGCGCGTCGAGCGCGGACAGCGGCTCGTCCAGGAGGAGGACCCCGGGGCGGATGGCGAGGGCGCGGGCGATGGCCACGCGCTGCTGCTGCCCGCCGGAGAGCTCGCGCGGGTAGCGCTTGGCGTAGGCCGCCATCCCGGTCATCTCCAGGGCCTCGGCGACGCGGCCGGGGATCTCCGCCTTGGGCGCCTTCTGCGCGCGCAGGCCGAAGGCGACGTTGTCGGCGACGCGCATGTGGGGGAAGAGCGCGTACTGCTGGACGACCATGCCGATGCCGCGCTTGTGCGGCGGGAGCGCGGTGACGTCCCGGCCGCCGATCAGGATCCGGCCCGAGGCGGGCCGGACGAAGCCGGCCACCGCGCGCAGGGCCGTGGTCTTGCCGGAGCCGGAGGGGCCGAGCAGCGCCATGACCTCGCCCGGCTCGACGGTCAGGTCGAGGGAGTCCAGGACGGTGTTGCCGCCGTAGGCGACCGAGACGGAGTCGAAGCGGATGCCGCTCACGCGCCGGGCTCCCGCTCCTGGTCCGACCGCGCCAGCAGTGCGGGCAGCTCGGCGATCGAGGCCAGGACGTGGGTGGCGCCGTGCTCCGTCAGGGCCGAGCGGTCGTGGGCGCCGGTGAGGACGCCCGCCACGATCCCGGCGCCGGCGCGGACGCCGCTGAGCATGTCGTACGCCGTGTCGCCGGCGACCACGGTGTCGCGTACGTCGGCCACGGCGCCGGTGCGCAGGAAGGCGGCCAGCACCATGTCCGGGTAGGGCCGGCCGCGGCCGCCCGCGTCGGCGGGGCACAGGGTGAGGTCGGCCAGGCCCTGCCAGCCGAGGGCGTCGAGGATGGCGTCCTGGGTGACGCGGGCGAAGCCGGTGGTCAGGACCACGGTGCGGCCGTCGGCGCGCAGCTTCTCGACGGCCTCGCGGGCGCCGGGGATCGGGACGATGAGGCCGCCGTCCACCAGCGATCCGTAGGCCTCCTCGAAGGCGGAGTTGGCGCGCTGGGCGAGGTCCTCGGCGCCGAAGAGGTGGCGGAAGACGGAGATCTTCGACTCGCCCATGGTGTCGCGGACGTACTGGAGCTTCGCGGCGTGGTCGGCGCTGCCCGGCTCGACGCCGAGGCGCTCGGCGGCCCGCTCGAAGGCGCGCTCGACGAGGCCGCCGTCGGCGACGGTGGTGCCGGCCATGTCGAGGACGATCAGCCGGTGGGCGTGCGGGGTGTGGGGGGTGTGGGGGGTGTTGGTGTCGGTCATGGTGCTTACCAGCCCAGTTCGTTCGCGGTGGTTTCGGCTATGGCGGGCGAGCAGGTCATGCCCCGGCCGCCGGGCCCGGTCACCAGCCAGACGCCGTCGGCCACCTGCTGGCGGTGGACGACGCGGGTGGTGTCGGTGCACTGCGCGTACACGCCCGCCCAGCGGCGCCGGATCTGCGGCAGCGGGCGGCCCAGGAAGGACTCGACGACCTCGGTGAGGTGCGCGTAGGGGTCTTCGAGGGTGTCGAACGCGAAGGGGTGCTCGTACTCGTGGGTGTCGCCGATGGTCAGTCCGCCGTCCTGCCGCTGGACCATCAGGAGCTGCATCTTGTGCGCGGCGGCGATCGGCGCCTGGGCCTGCTCGGCGTTGAGTTCGTCGAGGGCTTCGCTCGTGTAGGCGGGGTAGTAGCGGAAGCTGTCGGCGTCGGCGACCGAGGTCGTCAGGGACTCGCCGAGCGGAGCGGTCTGCATCATCTGCAGCCGGACGCGGCGCACGGGCAGGTCGGGGACCAGCTCGCGGACCAGGCCGGAGAGCCAGGCGCCGGTGGCGAGGACGACGGCGTCGCCCCGGTGGACGTCGCCGTGGTCGTCGCGGACGGCTCCGTTCCCGACGACCTCGCGCACTTCCCGTCCCGGGAGGAAGGTGTAGCGGCCGGAGGCCCTGAGGGCTTCGCGCAGGTGGAGCTGGGTGGTGCGCGGCTCCACGGCCGCGTCCCGCTCGCACCACAGGGCGGCCTCGAACGCGCCGCGCAGGGCGGGGTTGACCGCCCTGGCCTCCGCGGCGGTGACCAGCTTGTAGCCGCGGGCGGCGGCGTCGGGGCGGGCCACGGCGGCCTCGGCGACGGCGTACTCGCGGGCGTTGCGTACCGGGGTCAGGGAGCCGATGGCGCGGAAGCCCAGGCCGGGCACGCTCTCACCGATCGCCTCCCAGAGCTCGCGGGCCCGCAGGGCGGTGTCGAGTTCCTCGCCCCCGGCCCGTCCACTGACCCAGATCTGGCCGAAATTGCGCAATGACGCGCCGCGGGCCTCCGCCTCTCGCTCGATCTGGACGACCTCGTGGCCGCGTTCCACTGCTTGCCAGGCGTGCATGGTGCCTACCACGCCGCCTCCGACGACTATGACTCTCACGTGCTCCAAGGTGACGGCGGCCCGTGACCCGGGAGGATCCCGCGGGCGACGCTCCGGTGAACAGCCTCCAACGCTTGGACTAGACCCGTTACCATTCCGTGATGCCGATTCGTCCTGCTTCAGGACCTACGGGGGGCTTCGGGCGGGACTATTCGGGCCGCAGATGGGTCGTGAAGCTGAACCGGTCACCACGATAGAGAGAACGCACCCGCTCCAGCGGCGAGCCGTCCCGATCCCGGGAGAACCGGTGGATGAGCAGCATCGGGAGCGCGGGCGGGGTGCCGATCAGCAGGGCCTCGCGGGGTGTGGCGAGGACCGTTTCCAACTTCTCGTCGGCGTCGCCGAAGGAGATGCCGAGGCTGTCGTGGAGGTACCCGTAGAAGGAGGAGTCCGGCTGGAAATCGACGTCGAGGCGGGGCGCGCGGGCGACCCGGACGTACGTGCTCTCCAGCCCGACCCGCTCCTCGTCGGCGAGCAGCACCCGCTCCAGGTGCCAGACCGGCTCCCCCGGCTCGGCGCCGATGCCCGGGGCCACGGAGGCCGGGCAGGGGAAGCGTTCCAGGCCGATCAGACGGCGCCCCGGGGTGCGCCCCTGGCGGCGCACGCCCTCGGTGTAACTCGCCAGCGACAGGGGCTGTTCGAGCTTCGGCCCGGCGGCGACGGTGCCGCGGCCCGAGCGGCGCAGCCGCCCCTCCAGCAGCAGCTCGCGCAGGGCCTGGCGGACGGTCTCGCGGGAGACCCCGTACTGCTCGGCGAGATCGCGTTCGGTGGGGAGGAGTCCCCCCTCGCCGAGCTCGTCGAGCAGGCCGGCGATGCGGGCCTTGACGGCGTAGTACTTGGGGATGCGGCCGTGCTCGGGAATTCCGGAGCGGACGGGCAGGCCGGGCTGGTGGTGGTGCGCGTAGGCGGTCGGTTCTTCCACCCTCGGACTCTACGTGGACCTCCAGGCGGGCCGCCTCTACGTGGACTGCGGGCCCGGCTCCTTGCGCAGCCGGCGGGCACCGAGCAGGAGTCCGCCGCCACCGGCCAGGGCGGCCGCGGCGCCGGCCCCGTACGCCCAGGCCGCCGGGGTGCGGCCGGTCTGGGCCAGCGCTCCGGCCTCGCCGGTCTCCGCGCCCGGGCCCTGGATCTCGAACCGGTAGCCGCCCGCCTCGCCGATCCAGTCCCCGTCGTCGCCCTTGCGCTGGACCAGCGCGGCGTCGGCGACGGCTTCGCCGTGCGGGGAGCCGGGCGCGAAGGCGAGCCGGACGGTCACGGTCACGGAACCGCCGGGGCCGACGGTGAAGCCGGGGAAGGCGTCGCCACCGTCGAAGACGGCGACGATCTCGTCCCGGTCGGTGTGCTCCAGGCTGACGGGGAACGCGTTGCCGGGGGCGTCGAACTCCATCCGGAAATGGGCGGGCCGCAGGGCGCGGGCCTGGTCGGTGAAGACGACGACGGGGTGGATGGCCGTGCACTCGGCGGTGGTGGTGTTGGTGAGGTCGAGGTACCAGGTCTGCGCCTCACCACCGGTCCGGTACACGGCCGGTCCACCGCGAATGCGGGCGCCGATGGGGAACTGCGCACCCTTCCCGTCGCCACAGCTGGCCTCCACCCGCGAGGGCAGCGCGGGCGCGGGACGGGCTCCGCCGCCGGTACCGATGTCCGCGGACGCGGTGGGGGCGGTGGCGGCCACGAGGACGGTGGCGAGGGCCAGGACTTTGCGCAGTCGCATGGAAAACCCTCGCTACTCGCCGACGACAGAACAACCAACCAACCGACCAACCCATGAACGATTGCCAGACAACCCGACAATCACCCCGGCCTTGCCCGCACCCTCCCACGCACGCACGACCCCATGTCCAGCACCACGCCCAAGTTCTCCCCATTTCCCCCCATTCGGCGGACATCCACGGGGCGCAGCCGGGGTCCGACATTTCAGCCGTCCGGCGCTTGAGGACCGGGGTCTGGGGCGGAGCCCCAGGGGGTCCGGGCGCAGCCCGGGACCCTTCCAGCCCGTCCGGCGCTTGAGGACCGGGCCCAGGCAGCGCCCGGGGACACTCCCAGCCCCGCCGGCGCTTGAGGCGCGGGCCCGGGCAGCACCCGGTACCCCCTCCCAGCCCCGCCGGCGCTTGAGGCGCGGGGTCCGGGCAGCGCCCGGGGGAACGGTGGAAGGGCGGGTAGGGGACAGCCCCCGCAGGGCCCGGCACCCGACCCCCCAGCCGGGGCGGCCAGCCCGGCGGCACGCACGAGCCCAGCCCGGAGCCAGGGCCGGGGCCGGGACCGGGACCGGAGTCGGGGTCGGGGCCGGGACCGGGACCGGAGTCGGGGCCAGGGCCGGGGTCGGGGCCAGGGCCGGGGTCGGGGCCAGGGCCGGGGTCGGGGCCAGGGCCGGGGTCGGGGTCGGAAGGGCCGGCCCCCCTCACCCCCCACGCCCGAACAACGGGCCAAGCACCAACTCCGCCGCCCCCTCCGCCACACCCCCCTCCGCGAGTTCAACCCTCACCGCACCCCCCACAAAGGCCCGCACCCCCAAAACCCCCCGCACCCCCGCCAGGAACACCCCCGGCGCGGCCGCCACCACCCGCCCCCCGAGCAACACCCGGTCCACATCCAGCAGCGCGACCAGGTTCGCCGCCGCCTCCCCCACGATCCGCGCCGCTTCCTCCAGCCGGCCCCCGGCCACCGCGTCCAGGCACAACACCTCCGCGCACCCGCGCCCCCCGCACCGGCAGGCCGGCCCGTCCAGCCGCAGCACCTGGTGTCCGAACTCCCCCGCCGCCGAGCGCCGCCCCCGGTAGACCTCTCCACCGCCCCCCGGCGACGCCGCCAGCCGGAGCCCCGCCCCCAGCCCGGTGCCGACGTGCACGTACGCCACGGCCTCCCCGAAGGCGGCTTCCCCGAAGCCGGCCCCCCCCGCCACCCCCGCGTTGGTGTCCTTGTCCACCCGCACGGGAACCCCCAACCGCCCCTCCAACACCTCCCGCAACGGGAACCCCTCCCATTCAGGGAACCCCGTCACCCGCCCCAACACCCCGGTCCGCCAGTCCAGCGGCCCCGGCGCGGCCACGCCGACGCCGAGGAGCGGCCGGTCACCGCACACCCGCGCGACCGCCCGTACGGCCTCCTCGACCACCGCGTCCGGACCGGCCCCGAAGTCCAGCGGGGCCCGCCCGTCGGCGACGACGCGGCCCGCCAGGTCGACCCGTACCGCCGTGAGCTCGTCGCGGTCCAGGTGCACCCCGACCGCGTACCGTGCCTCCGGCACCAGCCTCAGCAGCGTGCGCGGCTTGCCGCCCGTGGACGCCTCGCGCCCGGCGTCGGCCACCAGGCCCTCGCCCCGGAGCCGCGCCGCGATCTTGCTGACCGCCTGCGGGGTGAGCCCCGTACGCGCGGCGAGGTCGCCGCGGCCGAGCCCGGCGGGGCCGGCTCCGCGCAGAAGGTCCAGTACCAGCGCGTCGTTGTGCCCGCGCAGCACCGGCAGATTCACGCCGATGCCCCCACTCGCCTCGCCCCTGCTACCCCTGTCCACCTGCCCATTGTCCACCCTCCTTGCACTTAAGCAACACTGTTGCCAAAGTGGTCCCCATGAACGCCACCGCCCCCACCACCCCCCTCACCCCCGCCGTCCCCCTCCGCGTCGGACTCGTCGGCTACGGACTGGCCGGCTCCGTCTTCCACGCCCCGCTCGTCTCCGCGACCGAGGGCCTGGTCCTGGACACCGTCGTCACCTCCGACCCGGGCCGCACCGCCCAGGCCCGCGAGGCCTACCCGGACGTCCGCATCGCCGCCACCGCCGACGAGCTGCTCGCCCAGAGCCCGGCCCCGGACCTCGTCGTCATCGCCTCCCCGAACAAGACGCACGTCCCGCTCGCCACCGCCGCCCTCACCGCCGGCATCCCGGTGGTCGTGGACAAGCCGCTCGCCGCCACCGCCGCCGAAGCCCGCGAGCTGGCCGCGCTCGCCGACCGGACCGGCACCTTCCTGTCGGTCTTCCAGAACCGCCGCTGGGACAACGACTTCCTCACCCTGCGCCGCCTCCTCGCCGACGGCGAGCTGGGCGAGGTCCAGCGCTTCGAGTCCCGCTTCGAGCGCTGGCGTCCGCAACTCAAGGGCGGCTGGCGGGAGTCCGGCGCCCCCGAGGAGATCGGCGGGCTGCTGTACGACCTCGGCAGCCATGTGGTGGACCAGGCACTGGTGCTGTTCGGCCCTGCCGTAAGGGTCTACGCGGAGACCGACGTACGCCGCCCGGGCGCCGAGGCGGACGACGACACGTTCATCGCCCTCACCCACGCGAGCGGTGTCCGCTCCCACCTCTACGTCAGCGCGACCACGGCCCAGCTGGGCCCGCGCTTCCGCGTACTGGGCTCCCGCGCGGGCTACGTCAAGTACGGCCTGGACCCCCAGGAGGGGGCGCTGCGCGAGGGCCTGCGCCCCGGCGACCCCGACCGGACCTGGGGCGAGGAGCCCGAGCACCTGTGGGGCCGGCTGGGCTCCGGGGAATCGCCGCTGACCGGCGGCGGCACGCCGGTACGGACGGCGCCGGGCGACTACCCGGCGTACTACGCGGCCGTGGCGGCGGCCTTGCGCGACGGCGGCCCGGCCCCCGTCACGGCCTTGGAGGCGGCGCACTGCCTGGACGTACTGGAGGCGGCCCGCAGGTCGTCGACGGACGGGTGCACGGTGGACATGTGACCCGTCGTGTCCGATCTGTAATGGAAATCGGCCTATTGCGAAGGAAGATCGATCTAGGGTTTGCATAAGTGAAAGATCGTCGCATGTGTGAAGAATGGTGTTCCTCGTGAAACTGCCCCGTCTCGCCTCGGCCATCGCCGTCGGAGCGATGGTCCCGGCCGTCCTGTTCGCCTCCCCCGCCGTCGCCGCCGATGCGCCGTCATCCGCCGCTCCCCCGGCGCCTTCCGCGCCGGACCAGGGTGCGCCGGGGAGCGGCCCGTCGGAGGGCGGCCCGTCGGAGGGGGAGGCCGGCACCCCGGATGACGGCGGGCAGGCGGCGAAGGACCGGCAGAAGATCGAGGCGATCCTGGCGGACCCCGAGACCGGACCCGGCGTACGCGCGGCGGCCGAGAAGGCGCTCAAGGGGACGGCCGAGGACGTGAGGCGCTTCCTGGACGTCGTCTGGGCGCAGCAGCAGTACGTGGACGACCGGGTGAAGGTCACTCAGATCCTCAGCACCGGCGGTGTCGGCGTGCGGCGCGAAGCCGGGAGGGCCCTTGAGGCGGGCACGCAGGCCGCTCTCACCGAGTTCCTCAAGAACGGGCAGCACGTGGCCCGGCTGGAGGACGACCGGGTCGAGATGCTGAAGATGCTGGCGGGCGCGGGCAAGGGCATCACGGAGCGGGTCAACCACCTGCTCAGCCACGGAACGCGCGAGGAGATCCGCGATTTCGTCGAGACGGGGCAGCACTCCGTCCGCGCGGACGACGACAGGGTCGCCATCCTGCGGATGCTTCAGGACGCGGGCCCCGTCCTGAAGCGGGGCATCCAGGCGTTCCTCAGCGGCAATCCCTCCCCCGCGCAGTTGCGCGAGTTCGTCACCACCAAGCAGCACGTACTCCGCGACCAGGACAACGGCCTCCTCGTCACGCAGATCATGAGCGAGGGCGGCCCCGAGGTGAGGAAGGCCGCCGATGCGGCGCTGCGCGGCACGCCCGCGGACCGCGTCGAGTTCCTCAAGACCGGGCAGCACGTGGCCCGCGCGAAGGACAAGGCCGCAGAGGAAGCGGCCGGCAAGCCGAACGAGGGCGGCGAAGAAGGCACCACCACTCCGATCGTCGACCACACGCCCGACGGCGGCACGGGCACGGGTACCGGTACCGGTACGGGCAACCAGGCGACCCCGGCCGGCGGCGCCTCCGGCGACCTCGCCAGCACGGGCGCGGGCGCCGAGAACGGCTGGATCGCCGGCGGAGCCGCCACGGCACTGGCCGCGGGCGCGGGCCTGGTGCTCGCCGGCCGGCGCCGCCGGATGCCCTCCGGGCGCTGACGGGCGAGCCCGGGCACCGGAGAAGGGGAAGAACGGAAAGAACCGGAAAGGGGCGGCGCCGTCGACGACGGCACCGCCCCTCCCCTTCGATCCGCTGGGACTAAGCGTCCTTGAACTCCTGGCGCTGACGGCCGAGCCCGTCGATCTCCACCTCGACGACGTCGCCCGCCCGCAGGAACGGCTTCGGCTCCGGCTGGCCCGCGGCCACACCGGCCGGGGTGCCGGTGACGATGACGTCGCCCGGGTGCAGGGTCATGAACTGGCTGACGTACCGCACGACCTCGCCGACGGCGAAGATCTGGTCGGACGTGTTGCCGTCCTGCTTGAGCTCACCGTTGACCCAGAGCTTGACGTCCAGCACCTGCGGGTCCGGGATCTCGTCCGCGGTGACCAGCCAGGGGCCGAGCGGGGTGAACGTCTCGCAGTTCTTGCCCTTGTCCCAGGTGCCGCCGCGCTCGTTCTGGAACGCGCGCTCGGTCACATCGTTGACCAGCACGTACCCGCCGACGTGCGCGAGGCCCTCCTCGGGGGAGGCCAGGTAGCGGGCAGTGGCACCGATGACGACGCCGAGCTCTGCCTCCCAGTCGGTCTTGACGCTGGTGCGCGGGATCAGCACGGTGTCGTCGGGGCCGACCACGGTGTCCGGGGCCTTGAGGAACAGGATCGGCTCGGCCGGCGCCTCGGCGCCCACTTCCGCCGCGTGCCCGTGGTAGTTCAGGCCGATGCCCACGACCTTGCCTATGCGGCCGACCGCCGACCCGATCCGCAGACCCTCGGCGTCCAGCACCGGGAGCTCGCCGGACCCGGCCGCGTCCCGTACTCGGGACAGCACGGAGTCGTCGGCGAGCAGCGCGCCGTCCACATCCGCGATCAGGCCGGACAGGTCCCGCAGGGTCCCGTCCTGGTCGAGCAGCGCGGGGCGCTCCGACCCGACGGGTCCTACACGCAGCAGCTTCATGGGCATTCTCCCGTGGTCGAGGGTGGTCGGCCCATGGGCATGCCCCGGGCCGGACGATGGGTTGCGGCCATCGGAGGATTGGTCGATCCTCCAAGATGTCGGCCTCATCCGCAAGACCCTGTTCACATGGCGGAACGCTCAGCTCCGCTGACCGCCCGCCCGGCACGCTCCGCCCGGTCCTTCCGGTGCTGGAGCCAGGCGCGCTCGGCCACCGACCAGGCGGTGGTGGTGACCAGGTACAGCCCGGCCGCCAGCGGCACCAGGGCGGCCGTGATCAGCGTCCCGAAGGACAGCAGGGGCAGTACGCCGCCCAGCTTGCGCATGAGCTCCTGCTGCTCGGCACTCAAGGCGGCGGCCCCGGCTCCACCGGCCCCCGAGGCCTTGAGCCCGCCGGCCTTGGTGCCGCTGGCCTTGGCGCCGCCGACCTTGGCACCGCTGGCCTTGGCGCCGGCCTTGATCCCGGCGGCCCCGACCCCACCCGTCACAGCCGCCAGCGCCGCCGCCTTGCGTCCGCGCACAGCGCTCCACGCGGCCACCACCGCGACGACCGCGAACAGCCCGAGGAACACCAGCCCGGGCTCCCCGAAGAGGCCGCCCTCTCCGAGCGCCTCACCCCACCGGTCCCCGAGCGGCGCGGCGAACAGCCGGTGGCCGAGCAGCTCGTTGGCGGCCCCGCCGATCTCCGACGAGGAGAACGCCCGGTACATCAGGAAGAACACCGGCAACTGGAGCAGCACCGGCAGGATGCCCGCCACCGGGGTCGCGCCGCGGAAGGCGGCCCGGCTCAGCGGGTACAGGGCGAGCCGTACGAGCACGGTGAACAGCACGATCGCGGCAGCGGTCGCGGACTCGGCCAGCACCGGCTCCAGGAACCGGCCCAGCACGGCAACAAGATCGATGAATACGGACACGTGGGCCCTCCGAAGGGACTCGTCGAACGTCGAAAGAGATGCGTTTCGGCGTGACGACCCGCGAGGGGCGGCAAGGTGAGGTGATCAGAAGTGATCAGGAGGAAGGAGCTGCGCGCCCCTACGCGGCCGTCGGAAGGGGACGGCCGGGCGCCCTGGGCCGCGACCGGCCCGAAGCGTCGGGATCGCGCTGCGGCAAGAACGCCGTGCGCTGCTCGCGATCACGGATCGCGGTACGTATGCGGTGCGGCGGCACAGGCCGGACCAGCCGGGCGGCCAGGGCCGAGGCGCCCACGGCGAAGGTGGCCGTGAGGACCACCACGACCGCGCCGAGCCCGCCCTCCCCGGCGAACAGCCCGAGGAATCCGCCGAGCACCAGGAGCGAGGCCAGCAGTGCAACCAGCCGTGCGGACGGCGCGGCGAACCGCACGGGGCGAAGCCCGCTGTGCTCTGCCATACGAACCACCCCCTCCCGTTCCCGCGCACGAACTCCCGTACAGGATCCGCTACTCGCACTCGTACTCGCGATCGATACTAACCACGCACACTGACAACGGACGAGCCCTCGTTTTGATCCCCGCGATCTCCGGGCAGTGGATCGCGCGCCAGCACCTCCTCGTCCGGCCGACGGTTCCTGGCCCGTCGCCCGTCCCCTCCCCCTCCCCCTCCCCCCTCCCGCGGCCCGAGCCAGGCCACCGTCAGCGCGACGGCCAGGTTCACCGCGAGGGCGACCATGCCGGCGTTCACGTCCCACACCGGGTCGTTCCCCGTGAAGACCAGCCCGCACACCACCGCGACCCCCGCGGCCAGCCCGCACACCGCGGCCGCCGTCGTGAGCCTGCGCCACACCAGACCCAGCAGCAGCATCGGCACCAAGTTGCGCCATGCCCTCGTAGGACACGAGGGAGAGCCTGACCAGCGTGTTCGGCGCCGTGTGCGTCATCACCAGCGCGATCGTCCCCGCCGCCACCACGACCACCTGCGAGGCGAGCTTTTGCCGCTCGCCCGAGCTCCACCCCGGCAGGAGCGAGAGCACGCTGCGCCCCCACATCGTGCCGATGGCGGCTCCACCCGGTTCGCGGGCGGCAGCCCGCCGGCAAACAACACGAACGGCACGGCAAGTCACACCAACTGCGGACGTTTCACCCATTTCCGACGCACCGCCCCACACTACGGTCCGTCCGCCCCTCCGCCCGTCAGCGCTTGAGGGTCCCCCACACCACGAGCCGGTACTTTGAGCTGTACTCAGGCGTGCAGGTGGTCAGCGTGATGTACGCACCGGGCTCGCTGTACCCGGCCCCCGGCACGACCGCGCTGCGCGGCACGGGCGCGATCACCCCGGTGTCGCGCTCGGTCGTCTCCCCCACCGTCTGCCCGACCAGATACACGTACCGCTTCCCCCGCACCTCCACGATCAACTCGTCCCCGGGCCGCAGCCGGTTGATGTAACGGAAGGGCTCCCCGTGCGTGTTGCGGTGTCCGGCGAGCGCGAAGTTCCCCTCGGCACCGGGCTGCGCGGTCCCCGCGTAATGCCCGGCGTACCCCTTGTCGAGCACGGACCGCTTGTCCACGCCCTGCGCGACGGGCACGGCGACGCCGAGACGCGGAATGCGCAGGATCCCGTACGCGGACGCCCGCGGCGACGGCTTCGAGGTGCGCGGCCCCGAGTTCCCGGCAGGCGCCTCGCCCGGGGACCCGGACCCGTCCGGCCCGTCGGACGGAGCGACGGACGAACCGGCGGCCGGATCCTCGCCCACCCCGCCCTCCTCGTCCACAGGGGCCCACCCGCCCCCCTCCAGCTCCCTGACCACCTCGTGCGCGGCGCTCAGCGCCTGCCGGTTGGTCCACCACACCTGGTGCACCACCAGCAGCATCACCACCACGCCCACGGTGACGGCCAGTTCACCGGCCGCCCACAACGCCCCCGCGAGACCGACCCGGCGCGCATGCCACGCCCGCCGGCCCTTCCCCTGCACCACGACCCGCACGCGATCTCGCACGGGCGGCACCCTAAGTCCTCCCCCCTCAACTGACCAGCGGCAGTACGCTGCAAACCATGCGCCCCGACACGCCTGCCGAGCACATCGCCGAAGCCGAGCGCCTCATCCGCACGGCGACCCGCTACCCCGAGGACCAGGAGCCCTTGCTCCTCCAGGCCGCGGCCCACCTCGAACTGGCCGACGAACGCGAACGGGCGAGCGCCCTCTACGACCAGCTCCTCTCCCACGAGACGGTCGAGGACCCATCCCTCATCAAGGCCCTCCAGGCGGCCAACCTCTGGGAGTACGGCCACGAGCCCGAGGCCCGCGCCCTCATCCAGGGCATCCGCGCGGCGGCCCCCTCGGACCCCGCCCCCTGGGAGGTCATCGCCGAGGCCCTGGAGGCCCACGACGAACTCGAAGCCTCCCACGAGTGCTTCACGGAAGCCGCCACCCTCCTGGCCCCGGACAACGCCCCCCTCACCCCGGCCACGACCGCGCTCCTCACGGGCCGCCACCGCGTACGCCGCCTCCTCGGGCTCCCCCACGACGACTGGGACATGGTCGCGGACACCCGCCACATCGGCCCGATCCCGCTGGACGAACTCCACGACCCCAAGCGCATCTGGGCCCTCGGCTCCGACGACCCCGCCGAACTCCGCGCCGAGATCGCCCGCCTGCGCGCCGAACTGGGCGACCGCCGCGCCGCGCTCTCCCGCCCCTTCCCGGTGGCCATCCTCCACTGGCCGGCACGCGAACTGGCGGAGCTCCTCACCAGCTACCCCACCCTGTCCACGGAGTACCCCTCCCACGACGCCCACCTGGCCCAGGTGGAAGCTTCCCTCCGCACCCTGGCCGCCTCGGGCACCACGAACCTGGGCATCGTCACGGCCAGCGTCCCGTCATACGAAGCCTTCGCCGCCTCGGAGAAAACCTCCCCGTCCTCCCCGTCCCTCCTGGCGGAATACGCCACCACCCTGGCCGCCCGAGGCAAAGCCACCCCGTGGCCCCCGACCGGCACGTCCCCGTGCTGGTGCACATGGGGCAGGCCGTACGGGGAGTGCCACGGCGGCTGAGAGATATGGGGGGCGGGGGGCCTGGACTCACCTTGTGCTCAGTCGACCATTCCCCAAGCGGCGGCGGTGGACGACCCAGCCCAGCTGTCACCTGCACGCCAGATGGACGCGATCCCCTGGTCCTCCAGGTACTGGGCGTACACCAAGATGTCTTCGGTGAAGAGGGCCAGGAGGCGAGGGGCTGGTCGCTGAAGTTCTCGATACCAGAAGTAGCTGTATTCGAGCAGCTGGCCCACCGCGCCACGTACCGCTGCCGTAGGGTTTCCGTTGGCAACTACCTTGACTTCCACCAACCACTCGGGGCTTCCATCCGCAGAATCCTCTTGCTGGTGCAGCAACAGGTCTTTGGGATGAATGTGTAGGTTAGTCGGCCGGTAGCCCCGTGTCTGAATGTACGCACCGAAGTCCTCTATGAGGGCCTCATGATGCTGGTTCTTCAGTTGCTGCTTGGCGGCGATACTCGCGACGTACCCGCTGCTGCTTCTCGGTTGGAACCCCGATAGGGGATCAGTCGGTGATGTATCTCCGCCACGCACGGCTTCGTCATCCGCCAAACGAAGAGACTGCTGCGCCGCGGCGGCTCGCTGGAGCAGGCTCGCCGCGATGTGCAAGTCGCCGTTCAACACTTCCTCCGGTGGTAGCTCACTGATTTCATAGCGCCGCGCCACCACGCTCGCCACTTCGTACGACTCAGGAAGTGAGCCTCGATCACCGCCGAAGGACGGGCGATGCTTCCATTCAGCCGCCAGCCTGGTCGGCAAGGCTTCGAACAGCCTCGTCGCCTGCCGTTCAAGTTGAGTGAGGAAAGGTTTCCTCTTCTTGATCTTCTTCTCAAGCTCGGTGACCCCCTGCTGAAGCGTGAGAGTCACCGAGGAGAGGTCCGTACTGAAGATGTAGGCAAGGTAGAGGCCACGTTGCGACTTCAGGTTGACATCAGGATCAAATATCCCAATCCATGGTGAACTGGCAGCACCGCCAGCACCTCCATGCCCACTCACCACCCACCCCTCCGGCAGTGGCAGGTCTTTGCGGCCGGCAACGCTCCTCAGAAGATCCTGGCCGGGAACACCAAGGCCACAGCCTGCGCGACGGTCATACTTCTGGGCCACCTCTATGAGCAATTCCCGCATAGTCATGGGGCGAAGCTATGCAGAGAACAGCACTCATCAGCAGAGAGCACTCAAAACGAGATCAGACTTGGCCAGAAATGCACGCACATGAGCCCGGCCCGCAGCCCTGGATGGCGCTCGTCCCGCCGCGTGCAAGGGCAGCAAGCCGATGGTCATCGCCTGTAAGCTGCATCACAAGATCCCTGCAGACGCCTGGACGCACTCGGCGATCGCAGCGGGATGACTGTCCGCCCTCACGCGGGACTCGCTACGGCTACCTACACGGACTTACAGGGCCTCGAACCGCGCCTGCGCGTGGTCCAACACCTCGTCGGGGTCGCAACCATGGGCCCTCACCCAGTGGAGCACATCTGCGATCAGGTCGACGGCATTCTTCTCCGCTGTAGCCAGGCTGAGCGGCGTGACGCCCCAGAGGTGCGGCGCGCCGTCCCGATAGTGGGACAGCAAGGACGCAGCCCTCGCGATGCGATCGTCTCGCGTCCGACCAGTCTCTGCCGCGACGGCGGATTCGAGCTCGGCCCACGTCGTTTTGCCTGAGGCCGTCAAGATGACGCCCCAGCGGGCGGCCATCGCATTGAGGAGGACGAGTCCTCGGCCCGCCTCTTCCCCAGGGGATGCCGAAAGAAGCGTGGGGAGCGCGCGAGCATCCGGGTCTTGGACCTCAATGCGCAGACGATCGCCACTCACCGAGAGGGTCAGCGTCGTCGGCGTTCCGCGGCCGACGTGAGTGATGACGTTGGCGACAAGCGAACTGACGCAAAGCTGCGCGGGCTCGATCAGGTCCCTCAGGCTCCAATGCGTCAGGTGAAGCCGAAGGATGCGCCGCAAGGCGGCCACCTCCTCCGGCTCAGCGAGGAACTGCAGTTCCAACGGCTTCTTCCGGGTCCGGCTGACTACCACGTCCATGACTTCAACCCCCTGTTGATGGATCTCCTCCGGGTTGATCGCGCCATGTGTTCAACCCGTGACTTTCAGGTGCCTCGCATGAGAGCATCCCAACGCATATCTCGTCATGCAATGTGCACGCGGAGATTCGCTCCATCGAGTGATTGGCCGCGCCGGCTGTTTCGGATGAGATGGAATGTCCGCTACTACGAGAGGAGTTGGCATGGCAGGCTCACCCACGGCCCGGCGTCGCAGATTGGCCATCGAACTCAAGAAGCTCCGTGACGACAGCGGCCTCACCTGCGTCCAGGTCGGCAACGGGCTGGACTGGAGTGGCTCCAAGGTCAACCGGTTGGAGACCGGGCAGGGGCGCGTACAACCCTCGGACATCGATGCGCTGTGCCGGTTCTACGGCACCCCCGACGAGCTGCGTGAATTGCTCAAGTCGCTGGCCAAGGAGTCGAAGACGAAGGGGTGGTGGCACGCACGCGGCGATGCCGTGCCCGCTTGGTTCTCCGTATACGTCGGCCTGGAGCAAGCCGCATCCAATCTGCACACCTACCAGGGCGAGTTTGTGCCTGGGCTGCTACAAACCGCCGAGTACGCCACCGAATTGTGCCGCGCCTCCGCCGAGCAGACGGAGGATGACATCCGAAGGCTCGTAGAGGTCCGACTCCGACGACAGGAGCTCCTGACCGAAGCCAGTCCCCCCGACCTCTGGGCCGTGATCCATCAGAGCACTCTCGTACACGTCATCGGCGATCGCCAGGTGATGGCGAGGCAACTCGAACATATGCTGTCCATCGTGAGGTTGACCAACGTGACGGTGCAGGTTCTCCCCTACGACGCTGGCGCCTACCCGGCCACCGGCCCCTTCACAGTCCTCGGTTTCCCCGAACAGGAGGACCCGGACGTGGTGTACCGCGAGGGCCTGACCGACTCCGTCTACCTCGAAGAGCCCACTGACGTAAGCCTGTACACGAAGGCATTCGACCACTTCAGGGCGCTCGCCCTGAGTCCACAACGTTCCGCTTCGCTAATCCACAGAACCCTGGAGGAACACTCCCGATGAGACCTCCCAGCCATCCCCAGTGGCGGAAGAGCAGCTACAGCAACGGCACTGGCGGTGAATGTGTTGAAGTCGCCCAAACCCTTGAATGCATAGGCGTGCGCGACTCGAATCGTCCTCAGGGCCCCATGTTGCTCTTCCGCCCCCACGCTTGGACGGCCTTCATGGACCGCACCACCCAGCAGGAGTGAGGTACTGGTCGTCCGCGACGCATCAAGCCAGGGCAACCGTGCCGACCGCGCCAAGAGCTGGCCATGGCAAGGCCCGGGATGGTGCCCGCATGGTGCTTCGTGGCAGGGTCGCTCTCATGCGGATTTTGGTGATGGGGGGCACCTGGTTCCTTGGTCGCGCGATCGTTGACGACGCGCTTCGGCGCGGGTGGGACGTAACGACGTTCAACCGGGGCCGATCTGGTGCGGTTGAGGGCGTCGACACGGTCCGGGGTGACCGGACCAGTCCCGACGACCTGAAGCGGCTCGCCTCACACGGGCCGTGGGATGCCGTGATCGACACGTCCAGCAGCGAGTTCCCACCCCGTGACGTGCTCCTCGCCACCGATGCCCTGCGCCCCGCCGCCGCCCGATGGGTGCACGTCTCCACGGTGTCCGTCTATCAAGGGTGGCCCCACCACCTGCTCACCGAGGACTCCCCACTGTTGGAGTGCCCGCCGGACGCCGATGAGTCGTTCGGACGCACCGGCGCCGACGGCAGCCCGACGAAGTACGGGTTCCAGAAGGCGGGCGGAGAGGCTGCAGTGCGCGCCGCCTTCGGGGACGACGTGGTGTTCCTGCGGCCCGGAGTGATCTTGGGGCCTGGCGAGTACGTCGGCCGCCTCCCCTGGTGGCTCACCCGTGCCCAGCGCGGCGGTCCGACCGTCGTCCCCGCGCCGGCCGCCCAGATGATCCAGCCAGTGGACGTGCGGGACGTCGCCGCCTTTGCTGTCGATCAGGCCGCCAGCACCGATGACCCCGGCCGGGCGTTCAACATCGCCCACCCCGAGGGCATCAGCTGGGCCCACTTCATCGCCGCGTGCCTGGCCGTCACCGGCAGCACCGGCAGCCCGGTGTGGGCCGATGCGGCGGCACTCACCGCGCACGATGTCAAGCAGTGGACGGAGCTTCCGCTGTGGCGCACCCACTCCGGGGTGTGGTCCGTCGACGCCTCCCGTGCCGTGGCGTCCGGGCTCCGCTGCCGTCCGCTCGCCGACACCATTGCCGACACCTGGGCGTGGATGCAGGCGGACGGTCGGCCGGTCGAACACCCGAGGTGGTCGGAGCACGGCGTGGACCCTGGCAAAGAGGCCCAGATCCTCGCCGCCCTCGGCCAACCGTAGAAGCAAGGGGGGCGGGGTCGGGGTTCGATGACGAGGAGCCCGTTCCCGGCGCCCATCGTGCGGCGACCTCGAACACGCCCTCTACGGCGCCGGAGACGGCGACCTCCCGATTACGGCGAGCGCAGCGCCTCGTGCAGCCGGCGCCGGTACCGGCTCACGGCCGGCTCAGAGGTGCTCGGCGACACAGCGGAATCCGGTGTCCTCGTCGCACATGCCTGTGGAGGCGTCGTTGAAGGCTGAGGGTGTCGCGCGGACGAAGGGGCTGGTGAACGCGCTCCCCTTCAGCTCCCGGCGCCCCGGTGAGGACTCGGTGGCGCACCACTCCCACACGTTGCCGCACAGGTCGTAAGCGCCGAAGGGACTGGCTCCGCTCTGGTAACGGCTAACGGAGGTGGTGTGCCCGATGCCCGAGTCGGAGACGTTGCACTTCGCCGCCGTGGGGCTGTTGCCCCAGGGGTAGATGTTGCCCTTCGTCCCCCGGGCGGCCTTCTCCCACTGGGCACTGCTGGGGAGTATCTTCCCGGCCCACGCGGCATAGGCCGCGGCGTCGCGCCACGTGACCCATACCACCGGGTGATCAAAGAGGCTGTCCGGGTACCGCGATCCCTCCCAGTGCTGCGGGGGCGGGTGACCCGTAGCAGAGACGAAGCGGAAGTAGTCGGCATTGGTGGTGGGGAACACGTCCAGGTGGTAGGCGGGGAGCCATGTCGTCTCGCCGACATCGCCCCTCAGATAGATCCCTTCCGGAACGGCCACCATCAGCTTCCCGTCAACCGGGTGCCTCACGAACTGGAGCGGGTTGGCGGCCAGAAGTATCTCCGTACGCTGATCCTCGGCCGCGGCAGCCTGCTCCGTGATCAGGACTGCGAACCGCTCCTGCACCTCCGTGCCCGCGCAGGACAACGCGGTATCGAGCGCGGCCTGGTTGGAGGGACGCGGGGCGATTCCGACCCCGCCCCGCTCCCAGTGCGACACCATGCGGTCGCTGACCCCGATGTGTACGGCGAACTTGCGGACGGTCATCCGCAGGGCCGTGCGTAAGGCCCGCGTTTCCCTCCCCGTCCATCGCACAACCCCCATGCCCCGGCTCCGGCTAGACGAGTTCGCCGGGTGCGGCCAGGTACCCCTCGCGCAGCGCGGCCAGCACCGGGTGCTCGGTGGGCAAGGGGATGGCGTCGATAGCGCTGATCGCCCGTACGCCGATGCTCGTGTTGGTGGCGAACGCGGCCTGCATCCTGTACGCCGCCTCCCGCGTGATGTGCGTGACCGTGTGCTCGTGCTGCTGCTGGAGGAGTGCCATCGTGACCCCGGGCAGGACTTCCGCCTTCGGCCAGATCACGGCCCCGTCGCTGTCGATGAAGCCGGCGTTCCAGGTACCACCCTCGGAGATCAGTTCATCCGGCCCGTAGAACAGTGCGTCATCGAAACCGGCGAGCTGTGCCGCCCGGCGGGCATGGAGGGCGCCGAAGAGACCGAGGTGCTTCACAGCCGGGACGTCGCGTACGTACGGAACGGCCTGGACCCGCATGGGCGGCATAGGAAGCTGCCCCGTCGGGCGGCTGGTCACCAGGACATGCGGTGTGGACGGCGCCGAGGGGTGGCCCATGTCGAGGGCCGGATCGAAGACGCTGACTCGGACGACGAATGAGCCCTCCTGGCCGACAACAGCCCGGCGCACGTATGCGCGGACGCGGTCCATGTCGAGTTCGGCGGCGAAGACCGCGCGGCAGTCACGTTGCAGTCGCTCCATGTGCAGGGACAGGCCCCGCACCCGCTGGTCATCGACGCGCATCGACGTGAAATGCCCGTAATTGACCAGCGCGAGCGCCTTCACGGCCTCGGGATCAGCGGGGGCTCCGTTGAGTTCCATCATGCTGCCCAGTCTGGCAGTTGGGACCGATCGGGTGGCCGAGAGCAGCCAATCCGAGCCGCGTAACTTCAGCAGGACTTCATTCCCTGCGGGGTCCGTCCAGTCGTTGACTGGTCATCGCACCCCGGAGCGAAGACGACTCCGGGTGCTCCCCCTCGCAGCGGGCCGCAGGCCCTCGTACCCACGTCGCACCGGCGGCCCGCTGCACCCCCTGTCGGAGAGGAGCGAGGTCGATGACCGTGGACACGCATGTCACGGAGATCGGGAACCACCGGCTGATGGGGCGCGAGGTAGCACACCTGAAATCAGGTCGCCGTGGGACGGTCGGCCTGGTCCTCCAATACCACTCCAAGCAGACCGGCCGCCTCATCCGGACCGTCGCGCACATGAGACCGCTCGACTCCTCCGGCAAGGAGTGGACCTCCGACCCCGCCGAACTCCAGCCGCTCCGCCCGATCACCCCGGACATGCCGGTCTGTGCGGGATGAGGCCCCTCTTACGCGGCTGGAGACAGCGCCTTGCCGTCCTGCTCTACGTCGCCGCCGTCAGCGCCCTGGTAATCGTCCTCGCGCTGGCCGGCAGCACCGGCAGACAGGGCACGCATTCGACCCGCTGCTCGCAGCACCGACAGGAAGATCCGTCGACCGGAATTCGACTCCCCGACACGGAAGCAGCGGGTCTGCTCGATCTCCCTCAGAGGCCTTCTGAGGGCGTACGCCCTGGCATCGCCACCCGGCAATGCCACGAACAACGACCGAGAGGACCCACAAAAAATGCGAGGTCACGTCCCTTCCAACGAGATCACCGCCGAGGGCTACGCGCCGATCTACCACCAGACCAAGCAGCGCATGACCGACGTCTTCGGGGCCCGCAGCGACCAGCACTGGCCCTCCGGTGAACAGACCTGCTCCGACTGCTACAGCGTCACGCCGCCGATCGTGTCCGCTGCGTAGCAGGAACATCACGTCACAAGTCGAACCGAGACCGGGTGTCTTACGGCACCCGGTCTCTGACGGAAGTGGGGAACACGCATGGACAAGATCAAGCTGGTGGCCGAACCGGGGGCGATCCTCGACAGGTGCGCCGCCGTCATGCCCGACATGGACGACGACCTCCGCAGGCGGCTGAGCATGCTGGAGGAGTACGACATGGGGTTCCTGCTGCTGGGCATGAGCCCGCGCAGGCTTCTCCGCGACGGCCGCCTGTTCGACAACGAGCAGGTTCTCCCGCTGCTGCTGTGGTTCGGCCAGTGGGACAACCACTGCCGCCACTGGGCAGCCGAGGTCATGAAGCAGTGGCTCGTGTTCAACCGCTCCAAGGGCGAATTCGAGGGCGTACCGGACGAGAAGGCCATCGAGTTCCGGGACTACTTCTTCGCGAAGTACGCCATCCCGCTGATCGAGGAGTTCCGCCAGTACGTCGCGCTGACGATGCTCTACCCCAAGGAGCACAACGCGCCCTCGGGTCCTGTCGACATGGTGTGGCACTCATTCATCCTCAACACCGAGCAGTACCAGGACTTCGGCCGCCGCATCTGGGTGGGCGCCGAGCACATGGCCCCTGAGGTCCCGGAGGAGGACTACGCCGACATCCCCGCGGTCAACAGCCGGAAGCCGTGAACGGACCCCACGACCTCGCGGACGTCGCCGCAGCGTTCCACCGAAACGGATTCGCTGTCCTGCCGTCCGTCATCCCCATGGACACAGCTGAGCACCTGCGGATCTTGGTCGAACAGCGCTACCAGGATCCGCAGGTGCACACCGCCGGTCCCGAGCTTGACGTTCTGCGCGGCGATGTCAGCCTGATGCGCATGTTCGAGTACGACCGGGCGTTCCGCGACATGATCGACCTGGAACCCGTCGTCAGTCTGGTCGAGATGATCCTCGGCCCGGACTGCCACATGATCGCCCAGAACGCGCTGCGCATCCCGACTGGCAAGGGAATCGTCAACTGGCATACCGACGACGCGCTGTTCTTCCCGTTCCTCGGCAACATGCCGCCCGGTACAGCCGGCGACCAGATCCCCTGTTTCACCCTGAACGTCATGGTCGCGCTGAGCAATATCGAGCACGACCAGTACGGTCCCACTCAGGTGATCCCCAGAAGCCACCTGACTGGCCGCCGGCCTCCCTACAGCCCTGATCTTCCCGGAGAGCCCACGTCACTGCTCGCACGAGCCGGAGACGCCTACCTGATCAACAGCCAGACTTGGCACCGGGGCGCACCGAACCGGTCCGACCACACCCGATACCTGCTGACCACCGCGTATGGTCGGCGGTTCATCAGCCAGCGCTTCTATCCGTTCATCGGATACAGGCTTCCGACCGATGTCCTCAAAGGGGCCTGCGAGCAGCTCGCCCGACTGCTCGGCCAGCACGGTAAAGGCCCCTACGGTTAGATCGCTCATACCCACCCGGTCCGGTGCCGTAGCCACACCCGTGTGGCCTCCGCGGCCCGGACCTGGTGGGCACGGAGAAACGGGACGCCCGGGGGATTCGGGCGCCGTGAAGACTTCTCCCAGTACCCCCCGAGACCGGCGGCGAAAGCGGTCAGGACATCGGGATCGTCAGGCTGTGGAAGATGGCTCACCGCTGCCTCGGCCTCGGTGGGCGAGTGGCCGTCCATGATCAGGTGAGGCACCAGCACCGCCGGGTCGATCCACGCCGCCCCCTGGTTCTGATATGACCAGTCGATGATGACGACCGCCCCGTCCTCGCGGCGCAGCATGTTGTCCGGCCGGAGATCCCAGTGCAGCAGTGTGTGCCCCTCGGCGGCCTGCTGCCAGTCCTGCTCGATGGCGGCAAGGGCGTCCAGGTGCTTCGCCGCCCACGGGGCGAGATCATCCGGAATCTGCGTGGCCAACGTCGACCATCCGGTGAGCCACCGTCCGACCAGCTCGGTAATGGGCCGTGCACCGTCCAGCGGCGACGGGGTGAGAAGTTTCCCAGCCTGCTCGATGGCGGCCAGCGCCATCACCGTATCCCCCGAATCCGGGGCCAGTACAGGCACTGTTCCGGGAATGTCCTCAAGGCACAGCCACCACCATCCGGCGCTGTCCTCCGGAGTGGCCCACCACAGGACACGCGGCCCCACACCATCGGGAAGAACCGAGGTCACGGCGATCTCGTCGGCGTACTGCGGTGCGAACGGGTGGTCACCGTGCATCCCCTTGAGAAATGCGCGCCGTCCGTCGTCCAGGATCAGCCGGGACGCCACACCGGGGGTGAAGCCTCCCGTGCACGGCACTGCCTCGGCCACACGTGAGCCCAGCCGAAGTTCCACGTAAGCACGTGCCTCTGCGGGAAGCGACGCCCACTCGGGCCGGACGGAGGTTACGGCCATGTGGTACTCCCTGGAACCGGTTGCCGGACAAGAGATGTTTCCGGCAGGTTAGCGGTCGAGAAGGCCCCTGCGCTGGAGTTCTACCACCAGCCGGGCCACTCGTGCGGCCGGATCGGCCCTAGGAGTTCGGGTGGTCCGGGGACAGGAAGACGATCACGCCCGTCTCCTTGATGTTCCAGTCCGCACCGCCGGAGCAGCAGCGACTCGCCAGGAGGCAGCCAGTGACGACCGTGACCCTCTTGCACCCCGGCGCCATGGGCGCGGCCGTCGCCGCCCAAGCGATCGCGGCCGGCCACGAGGTGCTCTGGGTGCCGGAAGGCCGCAGCGACGCCACCCGCCGACGCGCGAAGGACGCCGGAGCCACCGTTTACGACTCGCTCGACGAGGCGCTGGAACGAAGCGAGATCGTCCTGTCGATCTGTCCGCCGCAGGCCGCCGAAGACGTGGCGACCACGGTTGCCGGCCACGCCTTCGCCGGGGTGTACGTGGACGCCAACGCGATCAACCCCCAGCGCATGCAGCGCATCGCGGAGGAGATCAGGCCGGGCGCCACGGTCCTCGACGGGGCGATCTTCGGCCCGCCGCCCGGTGGCCGGCGGGCTGCTCGCCTTTACCTCGCCGGCGAAGCCCAGGCAGTGGACACGGTGGAGCCCCTGTTCAAGGACACCGCGTTGCACGTCCGCCGCGCGAGCGGCGGCGTCGGTTCCGCCTCCGCGCTGAAGATGGCGTTCGCCAGCTACCAGAAGGCCGCCCGAACCCTCGCCGGTGTGGCCCACGCGCTGGCCGACGCCCACGGTGTCGGCGACGAGCTCACGGTCGAGGCGCACGCTATGGCGTCCAACATCCTCTCCGATCCCGGATACCTGCCCAGCGTCGCGGCACGCGCCTGGCGCTGGGCCCCGGAGATGAAGGACATCGCCGAGACCCTCCGAGCGGCCGGCCTGCCCGCGGACATGGCCGAGGCCTCGGTCGCGGTGATGTCCCTCTGGGAAAGGGACAAGGACCAGTACGACCTGGAGCTCGCCGACGTCCTGGCCCACCTGCGGAACCAGGGTGATTGAGCGACGGCCAGTCCTGCCCCCCAGATGAACTCCAGTAGCGACCCGCTGCCGTCGCCCGCGAGGGACAGTGCTGCTGGTTCAATCACCGCGTGACGGACTGACACCGGCTGGCAAGGTCGTGCCTGCTACCCCTGCTGCCCCACCACCAGGCCAGTGGTGGGGCAGCGGTGCGTCTACCCATGGCTCAGGGGGTCAGTCGGTTCGGTCCCCGGAACAGGAACGCGGCCTCGCGGATCGAGTCCAGGCCGAGCATGACCATCAGGATCCGGCCCAGGCCTGCGCCGAGGCCGCCGTGGGGCGGGCAGCCGAAGCGGAAGATGTTCATGTAGTCCTGCATCGGCGCGGTGTCCATGCTCTTTTCCTCCGCCTGCTTGAGCAGCACGTCGGAGCGGTGCTCCCGCTGGGCCCCGGTGGTGATCTCCAGGCCCTTCCAGAGCAGGTCGAAGCTGAGCGTCAGGTCAGGCCGGTCCGCCGGACGCATGTGGTAGAAGGGCCGGATACTGGCCGGGTAGTACGTGATGAACACGAACTCATGGCCCGTGAGCTCCTTCATGTGGGCGGCGATGGTGCGCTCACCCTCCGGGTCCAGGTCCTCCTTGACGCCTTCCGGGTCCCAGCCGCCGGCCCGCAGGATCTCCTGCGCCTCGGCCATCGTGATCCTGGGGAACGGAGCCTCCGGCACGACGACCTCGATGCCGAAGACCTTCCGGATCGCCTCACCGTGGACCTCGGCGACCTTCGCGATGGCGTGAGCGAGCATCCGCTCCTCGAACGCCATCACGTCCTCGACGTCGTCGATCCACGACAGCTCGACGTCCACGCCGGTGAACTCGGTCGCGTGCCGGGAGGTGTACGACGGCTCGGCCCGGAAGACAGGCCCGATCTCGAAAACCCTGTCGATGCCGGCGGCCACAGCCATCTGCTTGTAGAACTGCGGCGACTGCGCGAGGTAGGCCGACCGGTCGAAGTACCCGAGCTTGAACACCTCCGCGCCGGACTCCGAGGCAGTGCCCATCAACTTCGGCGTGTGCATCTCGGTGCAGCCGTTCTGCATGGCGTACTCGCGCAGCCCCTGCTCCAGGGTCGTCTGCGCGGCGAACACCATCTGCGCGGTGGCCCGCTTGCGTACGTCGAGGAAGCGCCAGTCGAGCCGGTGCTCGGGGCCGGTGTGCTCGTCGATCGGCAGCGGCGTCTCCGCCCGGTTCAGCACCTCGATCGTCTCGGGGACGATCTCCAGGCCACCCAGGTTGACCTGGGCCGCCTCTACGACGCGGCCGGTGATCCGGACGGCGGACTCGGGGGTAAGCGATTCGATGACGGCTTCGAGCGGGCCGCCGTCGCGCTTGTGGGTCACCTGGGCCATGCCGGAGTGGTCCCGCAGGATGACGAACTGCATCTTGCGCTGCAGCCGGAGTGCGTTCACCCAGCCGGAGACGGTGACGGTCTGGTCGACGTGTGCGCGTAGGTCGGAAACCAGTACGCGGCTAGTGGTGTGGATCATCGCAGCCCTCCAGGGGCGTCGTCATGATCCCTTGGAAGCGTGGGCGAGAAGGGTACTCGCGGTGCCACCACGCCTTTGCCACCGCCAGACAGCGGCGGCCTCATTCAGCCCGATGACAGGGGCAAACCGGCGGGGCATTGGGCCCGTGGGCCTTTTCTCCCCGCGCTCGGGAGGGTCTTCACCATGGGTGCGAGTCCGCCTTCACAGCTGCCGGCGGCTCTCTCTGCTCGCATGATCCGTGGCTACTCGTCTCCGTCAACGCGTTCCCCGAAACGATACTGACGCCGCACAGCCCCCGCAACGGAATCACCCGATGCGAGGACGTGGGATGCCTGTTATCGGCGGCTTCTCAATAGCTGAACGGGAGCGGAAGCTGCTGGTGGCCGCGGGCCAGGGCTGTGGGTGGGGTGGGGCGGGTGGTGGTCAGGGTGAGGAGGGTGCGGAGGGCTGCGATGACTTCGGCTGGGGTGTCGCGGATCATCGAGGGGGTGGCGCTGACCACCAGGATGCCGTGGGACTCCAGGCGGAGGCGGCGGCGGAGGGTGGCGTGCCAGGAGTCCCGGCTGTAGTGGTACTCCGCCGAGTCGATCTCCAGGGCCACGCCCTCGTCGGGCCAGTAGGCGTCCGGGCACGCCAGGAACGTGCCGTCCGGGGTGTGGAGGCGGGCGTTCCACAGGGGCGTCGGGAGGTCCGTGACCGAGAGGGTGTCGCGGGCCTGGGCCTCGGCGACCGAGCGGACTCCGGCGAGGAGTTCCGCCGCTGCCGCGCGGATCGCGGGGCGGGCCAGGAGGCGGGAGGCGCGGAGTTCGGCGTGCAGGTCCTGCGGGTGGCACCAGCCTGACTGGACCACGTGGGCCAGGACCGAGCGGATCCGGTCCGCCGGCTCCTCGGTCCGGGCCGCGAAGTCCGCGGCCGCGCGCACCGGGCGGGTGCTCGGGATGCCGGAGACGGTGATGGTGCGGGGCCAGCGGGCGGTGGGGTACGGGCGTACGTCCGGGGACCCGGTAAGCCGGCGCGGGGCGCGGATCAGGACGTCGGCCGGGGCGTACGGGGCTTCGCGGATCCCGAGCAGGGCGAGGGCCGCACCGCCGGTGAGGGCGGCGGTGTCGCCGGAGAGCGGGTCGGAGCCGGACTCGGCGGCGTAGAGGACGGCTGCGAGGGCGCGTTGGCGGTGGTCCGGGGGGCCGGTCTGGAGGAGGTAGACCCGGGGCAGCAGGCGCTGCCAGGGTCCGCCGGGGCGGGTGCGGGAGGTGATCGTGCCGGGTGGGACGCCGGCGGTGGTGGTGAGTTGGTGGCGCGTGGCGAGGGTGAGTTGGCGGCGGGCGATGGAGGTGGGAGTAGGGATGGGAGTAGGGATGGGAGCGGTTCGGGTCTGGGTGGACTGCTGAGTGGCGGGAGTGGCGGCTCGGGCGGCACCCGCCGTTCGGGGTACCTCTGTGATCTCTGCGGCCTCTGCGGCCTCCGTGGTCCAGGTGGTTGGCAGGGCCTCGGTGGTGGGCGTGGCCTGGGTGACCCGCCCGGCCCGGGCGGTCTGCTTGGCCCGCATCGGGTGTGCCGGGTGCGTGGAGGTCGCCGGGGGCACGTGCGTGGCGCGTGTGGTGCCTGTGGTGGGGTTCATGGGCGCGGTATGCCCCGCCCGAGTGGCTCGGACGCCCCGCTGGGCGATCTTTCGGGGCCGATTCGTGCCCCCCTCAGGGCGTGTCCGCACCGTCCCTTGCACGCTTCACATGGCGAGACTTCCACTCTCGTGGCGACGAGTTCGGTCACGCCGGAGGGACACGACCAGGGCCCGGCTTCTCCCCGGGGCCGGCCAGTGGGCCGCTGGGCCAGGCGATCGGTCAGGCCTAGGGGACGTACTCGGGTGCCCGCGAAGGCAGGGGCGCCTCTGGGCGGTCGCCGTCCGGATGCGTGCCGTTCCCGGCGTGCGGGGCAGGCCCGCAGAGCTACGCCGCCCGGTTCGGGTGGTCCGGGGAGAGGAAGACGACGACGCCCGTCTCCGTGCCGGGTAGGGCCGTGACCTCGTGCCAGCCCAGGCGGCGGTACGTGGCCACCGTGTTCTTGGCCAGTCGGCTCGTCAACAGCCAGGCGCGGCGGTCCGGGGCGTCGGTGGTGATCTCGGTGAGGAGGTCCCGGGCAGTGCCGCGGCCGCGCGCGTAAGGGCGTACTGCGAGTTCGTCTATCTCCAGCGCCCCGGTGAGGAGTTCCTTCACCCGGCCTGAGCCGAGCTGCGCCGCGACCTGGGCGTACGCGCGGTTCTTCGGGAAGGTCGCCGGGGTGATCCAGCCGGTCGCGAAGCCGTCGATGCCGGTGGCGGACTGGATGAAGGCGGTACGGAAACCACGGCGCCGGGCGTCGGCCGGGAGGCGGGCGGCGAACTGGCGAATGGTTTCTTCGTCTTCGTTCCACGGCGGGGCGGAGAAGACGTCGGCGTAGGCGTCGACCAGTTCGTCCGCGAGGTCGAGGACGGCCTGTCCGTAGCAGATCACGATGTCCTGGCTCCTGATGTGGGATGGGAGAGGTGGGAGGGGTGGGATGGGCGGGAGGGGGCACGGTGGTTTGCCCCTTTGGGTGGGAGATTGAATTTATGCCCATCAGGTTCCCTCAGCAGACATCGCGCGGATCCGGCGAGTGTGCGACAAATCCCCTCGGCGCGGTCCGTGTCGGGCGGCCGGGCGGCCGCGTTGAGCAGCGCGTGGACAGACTGCTTCGGGCCGCCGGCGGGTGCGGGCTCGCGTTTCTGCTCGTGTTGGGCGTGGTGGCGATGCTGCCGCGCGGTGTACGGGACGCGGTGCCGGATCCGGTGATCGGCGGTGCCGTACTGGTGTTGGGTGCGCTGGGGGCCCGACGGGTGGTCAAGGGGTCGAGTTAGCGTTGGGGGGGCGAGTGGGCGTGCACGTATGAACCGATGAGGTGACGAGGTGAGGGAGTTGGACAGCATGGCACGGGTTCCGAGTTCTGTGGTGGCGGCCGCCGGTCTGGTCGGCGGTTACGCCGTCGCGCGGTGGACCAAGAAGCGGCCGCTCGGCGGTGTCGTGCTCGGCGCCGCGGGGGTCGTGGCCGGGCGGGAGTGGCACAAGCGGGGCGGTGCCCCCGCCGCGGCCGGGCTCGGTGCGCTGTACCTCGCCGGGTTCGCCGGTGCGCACCCGCTGGCGAAGAAGGTCGGCGCCTGGCCGGCGGTCATCGGCGCCGCGGGCGTGGTCGCCGCCGCGTCCTGGGTGGTGGCCGACCGGGGCTGACTCCCCCGGGCCCCGAACCGCGTACGAAGCCGCCCGGAACCGGCCCGCGCGCCAAGCCACCCGGAACCGGCCCGCGTACGAAGCCCCTGCGGTCCCGCTCCGGCGCCGCGCCCGGCCTCGCGCGGCGCCGGAGCGTGCCAGGATCTGCGGTATGCCTGAGCGCGCGCTGAGCTTCGGAGCGATGGCGGAAGCCTACGAACGGTTCCGGCCGGGGTATCCCGTGGAGCTCTTCGACCTGGTGAGGGAGTACGCGGGCCGTCCGGTTGTGACCGCCCTCGAAATCGGTGCCGGGACGGGCAAAGCAACCCGCCTGTTCGCCCGGCAGGGGGTCGCGGTCACCGCGACCGAGCCCGACCGAGCCATGCTCGCCGAGCTGCGCAAGCAGGTGCCCGCAAGCGTCAGAACGGTGCGAGCCGCCTTCGAGGACCTGCGCCCTGGCCGACGGTACGGGCGGCAGTACGGGCTGGTCTATGCGGCGGCCGCGCTGCACTGGACCAGACTGGAGGGCCGATGGGCGCGGGTGGCCTCCCTGCTGGAGCCCGGGGGTGTCTTCGCCTCGTGCGGCGGACCGGTCCAACTGGCCGACCCGGCCGTGGAGGAAGCCGTAGGTACGGCACGGGCTCCGTTCCTGGAGAGCGACGAGGTTCCCTCCCCGGACGGGACGCCACCCGGCTACGACATGCAGTGGCCGGGTACGGAGCTCCGGCAGTCCGCCCTGTTCACCGATGTTCGACAGGCGGTGATCGACCGCCGCCTGACGGTGAGCGCCGGTGACTACATCGGGCATCTCTCCACCGTCTCGGCCTATCTCGTCCTGCCGCCCTTGGTGAGGGAACGGGTGTTCCGCCAGATCACGCAGGTCCTGCCGACGCGGGTCGAGATCGCCGCCGACATCACCGTCCATCTCGCGCGTCGGCTCCACGAGCCGTAACGCCCACCCGAGCACTACGCAAGTACCACCCGGGCACCAGGCAAGCACCACCCGAGCACGACGCAGCAGCCCCCGGCCGACCCCGCCCCGCTACGCCCCGAAGGCTCGCGAGAGCGTGTAGATCAGCAAGCCCGCCAACGCGCCGACCACCGTGCCGTTGATGCGGATGAACTGCAGGTCGCGGCCGATGTGGGCCTCGATCTTGCGCGAGGTGTGCTCCGCGTCCCAGCCCGCCACCGTGTCCGTGATGAGGGAGGTGATCTCCGCACGGTACGTCGTGACCACGTACACCAGCGCGCCCTCGATCCAGCCCTCCACCTTGTCCTGCAGGCGGCCGTCCGTGGCCAGCCTGGCGCCCAGGGACATCAGCGAGGAACGGACCCGCAGGCGCAGCGCGCTCCGCTCGTCCTCCGCCGCCGAGATGATCATCGAGCGGACCGCCGTCCAGGTGGAGGCGATCACGTCCTGGATCTCCTCCCGCTGCAGGATCTCCGACTTCAGGCGCTCCACCCGCGCCCGCGTCTCCGTGTCCGACTGGAGGTCCGCCGCGAAGTCCGAGAGGAAGCGGTCCACCGCACCGCGCGCCGGGTGCTCCGGCATGTCCCGCATCTCCTGGACGAAGCGGAGCAGTTCCTTGTAGACGCGGTCGCCGATCTTGCGGTCCACGAACCTCGGGGTCCACCCCGGTGCCCCGCCCTGCACCGCCGCCTCCACCGACTCGGCGTGGGTGACCAGCCAGTCGTACGCCCGCGCGCACACCAGGTCCACGACCCGGCGGTGGCCGCCGTCCGCGACGACCTTCTCCAGCGTCTTGCCGAGCCCGGGCGCGATCTCCGCCGTCTCGGCCCGCCGCGTGATCGCCTCGCCCACGACGGCCTGCACATCGGAGTCCCGCAGGACGGTCAGGGCCCCGCGCAGGGCCGTGGCCAGCTCCGCCGTGACCCGGTCGGCGTGCGCGGGCTCGGCCAGCCAGGCGCCGAGCCGGCCGCCGATGCCCAGCGCGTGCAGCCTCGTACGGACCACGTCGGCGGAGAGGAAGTTCTCCCCGACGAACTCCCCGAGCGAGACGCCGAGCTGGTCCTTCTTCGTCGGGATGATCGCGGTGTGCGGGATGGGCAGGCCGAGCGGCCGCCGGAAGAGGGCGGTGACGGCGAACCAGTCCGCGAGCGCGCCGACCATGCCCGCCTCGGCCCCGGCCGCGACGTACCCGGCCCAGCCGCCCGCGCCCGCGTGCTCCGCCCACTTCGCCGCTACGTAGACCAGCGCGACCAGGACCAGCAGGCCGGTGGCGGTCCGCTTCATCCGGCGGACGCCGCGCCGGCGCTCCTCGTCCGCCTCGCTGAACACGAACCCGCCCCGTGCCGCAGCCCCGGTCGATGACGTCGTCGACGAAGACGACGAGGACGACGTGGACGACGTGGACGACGAGGACTCAGCCTCCGCCCTAGCCGTCGTGCTGCCCTGCTTCACGTGCTCCTGCCTTCCCCCGGGCGACGATTTCGTCCGCAAAGCGTCCGACTTCATAGCATCCGACTCCCGGGGCGCCCGGGGAGTTCCCGGCGCGCCGTACTGATCCTCCCGGCTGTGGACCGCGGGCCCCCTGCGGGCCGGCCCCTTACAGCTCCTTGCGCGGCTTCTGCTTCGAGACCGCCCGCTGCTTCGGCGGCTTCACCTTCACCTCGACCCCGCCCCAGAAGGCGAGGCCCGTCACGACCACCCGCGGAGCCCCCGGCTCCACCGGGCCGGGGCTGTCGGTCTGGTCGAAGCCGCCCATCACGCCGATGCCGCGTACGTCGAGCTCGACGCCCGGCGGCACGATGATCTGGATGCCGCCCATGATGGCGACGCAGTTGATCACGACCTCCCGCTCCGCGAAGCTCGCCTCGCGCAGGTCGAGCTCGCCGCCGCCCCAGAACGCCACGGCGTGGAGACGGGCGGGCACGGTCCAGTTGCCCTTGCGCTGGAAGCCCGACATGACCGCCACGGCCATCGCCGGGCCGCCCGCCGCCCCTCCGCCGCCCACGATCCGGGCCGGCCAGTCGGCCTCCGACCCCGCCGGCACCGCCTTCGTCAGTCCGACCGGGGCCACCGGGGCGGCCGCGATCGGGGCCGTCGCGCCGAGCGCGGGCAGATCCCGCGTCAGCGGTTCGAGCTCCGCGTACGTACGGGACCGGTAGGCCGCGTCCAACCGCTCCTCGAACTCGTCCATGTCGAGCCGGCCCTCGGCGACGGCGTCCCGCAGCCGGTCCACCACCCGCTCCCGGTCGGCGTCCGAAGCCCGCAGCTCCGGCAGCGGTGCGGGTGCCGGAGCCGACGCCGACGATGGCGCCGACGATGGCCCTCCGGGCAGCGCCGTCTCGGACGGCGACCCCTCGGCCGGCGACCTGTCGGACAGCGGCTCCTCGGGCAGCGACTTCTCGGGCACCGGCTTCTCAGGCCGCTCGTCACTCATGCGGACCAGCCTATGCAGTCACCCCGGGGATCGGTACGGCACGAACCCCGCTCCAGCTCAGGGTTGTCCCTGATTTACCCCCACCCCGCTACCCCCGCTACCCCCGCCACCGTTACCCGTGCTACCCCCGCCCCGCGTACATCCGCGCGATCACGTCCTCGATGTCCGGCTCCCGCACCGACAGGTCCAGCAGCGGATACTCCGCCGCCACCGCCGCCACCAGCGGAGCCGCCGAAGCACGCGCCGGGAACGCCAGCCACTGCCGGGCGCCCTCCACCTTCACCACCCGCGCCCCCGCCACCTCGATCGGCGGCAGCTCCCGCTCCAGGTCCACCACCAGCGTCCGCTCGCTCGCCACCGCGCCGTCCGCGCCGCCCGCCGTGTGCAGCCCGCCCAGCGTGCCGTCGTACACCAGCCGCCCGTGGTCGATCACCATCACCCGCTCGCACAGCTGCTCGATGTCCTGGAGATCGTGCGTGGTCAGCAGCACCGTGGTGCCGAGCTCCTCGTTCAGCTGCCGCAGGAAGCCCCGTACGCTCGCCTTGCTCACCACGTCCAGCCCGATCGTCGGCTCGTCCAGGTACAGCACGTCCGGATCGTGCAGCAGCGCCGCCGCGATGTCCCCGCGCATCCGCTGCCCCAGGGACAGCTGCCGTACGGGTACGTCGAGCAGCTCGGCGAGGTCGAGCCGGTCCACGCAGCGCTCCATGTTCTCCGCGAACCGCGCCGGCGGGATCCGGTACAGCCGCCGCATCAACGCGTACGAGTCCTTCAGCGGCAGGTCCCACCACAGCGTCGTGCGCTGCCCGAACACCACGCCGATCCGGTGCGCGAGGCGCAGCCGCTCCCGCGCCGGGTCGATGCCGGCGACCCGCAGCCGGCCGCCGCTCGGGGTGAGGATGCCGGTCAGCATCTTGATGGTGGTCGACTTGCCGGCGCCGTTGGGCCCGATGTAGCCGACCATCTCACCCCGGGCCACCTCGAAGCTGATCCCGTCCACGGCCCTGACCTGCCGTTTCTCCCGGCGCACCAGGCCCACCCGACGCCGTACGTCGAACACCTTCTCGACCTCGTGCAAAGAAATCAGCGCATCCGACACGACTAGCTCCCCGTACTGCGGTACGAACGGACCCCCGCGCGCCAGGCCAGCGACGCGGGGAGGAACACCACGAAGGCCACCAGCGGGCTCGCGTACGCCACCCACCCCGGCAGCCCCAGCGGATCGGGCCGGCCCAGCACGTACAGCGCGGGCAGCCAGTTGACGAAGGCGAGCGGCACGATGAAAGTCACCCCGCGCAGCAGGTCCTTCGCAAAGACGGTCGGCGGGTACTGGAGCATGGTGCAGCCGCCGTAGGTGAAGCTGTTCTGCACCTCCGCGGCGTCCCCGGCGAGGAACTGGAAGGCCGCCCCGGCCACCATCACCGCGCCGAAGATCGCCGCACCGGCGGTGATCATCACGGGCACCATCAGCGCCTTCCCGACCGTCCAGTCCAGCTGGTCCAGCTCCGAGACCGCCCACCCCAACACCGCGAGCCCCTGCACGATCCGCCCCAGCCGGCGCAGCGCGAACCGGTCCGCCGCCACCTGGGCGAGCACCGGGACCGGGCGGACCAGCATCGTGTCGAGGGAGCCGTCGCGGATCCGGGAGCCGATCCGGTCGGTGTTGCCGAGCAGCAGGTCGGCCAGGCCCAGCGAGGCCGAGCAGGACCCGTACAGCAGGGCGATCTCGGGCAGCGTGAAGCCGCCCAGCTCGTCCACGTGCGAGAACATGATGGTGATCGCGACGAAGTCCAGGAGCGTGATGGCCGCGTTGCCGAAGGTCGAGAGGAAGAAGGACGTGCGGTACGTCATCGTCGACCGGATCCACATCGCGGCGATCAGCCGGTAGCCGCGCAGCCCTTCCAGGACCCGGCTGCGCCGCGGGACGACAAGCTCGGGCGCCACCGCCACGTCGGTCAGCGCAGTCACCCCGGCCCTTCCCTCCGCCACCCGCTCAGCCACCCTGAACCACCACCTTCCGCGTCGCGGCCGACTGCACCAGCCGGCCCAGCCCCAGCAGCGCCACCGCCCACGCGGCCTGGAATCCCAGCGCCCCCGCCGTACGCGCGGCACCCGCACCCCCGCCGAGCAGCACGTCGACCGGCACCTGGAGCATCGCCGCCCAGGGCAGGAGGCGGACGAACTCCCCGAAGCCGCCCGGGAACACGGTCAGCGGCAGCAGCATCCCGGAGAAGAAGATGGAGACGACCGTGGCCATCAGGTTGATCCCGGCCCCGTCCATCAGCCAGAAGGCCGCCAGCCCCAGCAGGTACCGCAGCGCGAAGCTCACCACCAGCCCGAGGAACACGGAGACCAGGAAGAGCAGCCAGCGCAGCGGAGCGGTGGGCAGCGCCAACGGGAAGGCGAACGCGCCGACCACCAGCGGTACTACACCGCGGCCCAGGAGTTGAAACGCCGCCCGGCCCAGATCACCCGCGAGCCACCACATCTGGAGATCGGCCGGACGGTACAGGTCGACGGCGATGTCACCCGTACGGACGCGCTCTTGGAACTCCTCCTGGAAGCCGCCGCCGATCAGCGCCCCGGCGGCCAGCAGGGCCTGACTGACCCACATGAACGTGAGGGCCTCGGACTCGTCGTAGCCGCCGAGCCCGGGCCGCTCGTCCCAGAGCGCGATGTACGTGTAGGCCAGGATGAAACCGAACACGGTGTTGGTGAACACCCCCGCCGCGGTGGCCGTCCCGTACGTGGCGTACCTGCGAAAGCCCCCGGCCGCGACCGCCCCGTAGAGCCCGGCTCGCCCCACCACCGGCTGGCGCACCTCATCCCCTCCGTTTCCCTGATCGCTGCTGCGTCGTTCCTACGTCGGCCAAAGCGCGCGAGCTTAGTGCGGAGGGGCGATCCACGCGAACGAATTACGCCCGTCCGGAGCGGAACCGGCGGCCATCGGGTAGACAGCATGAGGTACAGATGTGGATATTTCGTACGGCGCCGAGGAGTCCCGGAGATGAGCGACCCGTCACCACCGCCCGGCTGGACGCCTCGCGATCCCGACACCCCCGACGAACAGCAGGCCACCGGCGCCGACTCGGCCCCGCAGCCCGGAGCACCGCCCACGGCCAAGGACGCCAAGAGGGCGGAGAGACAACGGGCCAAGGCCGCCAAGAAGGCCAAGCGCAAGCGCACCGGCTGGCGCCGGCTCCTCCCGACCTGGCGCATGGTCCTGGGCGCTTTCCTGCTGCTCGCCCTGCTCGTCTGCGGCGGCCTCGTGGCCGGCTACCTGCTGGTCCACATCCCGCCCGCCAACGCGGCCGCCACGGCGCAGTCCAACGTCTACCTCTACACCGACGGCACCCAACTCGCCCGTGACGGCGAGGTCAACCGCGTCAACGTGCCGCTCTCCCAGATCCCCCGGACCGTCCAGGAGGCCGTACTGGCCGCCGAGGACCGCGACTTCTTCACCGAACGGGCGGTTGACCCCGCGGCGATGCTGCGCGCCGCCTGGAACACCGCGACGGGCAAGGGCACCCAGTCCGGATCGACCATCACCCAGCAGTACGTCAAGAACTACTACCTGGGCCAGGAACAGACGATCAAGCGGAAGGTGAAAGAGTTCTTCATCGCGATCAAACTCGGCCGCGAGAAGTCGAAGAACTACATCCTCGAGGGGTACCTGAACACCAGCTACTTCGGCCGCAACGCCTACGGCATCCAGGCCGCCGCCCAGGCCTACTACGGCAAGGACGTCGGCAAACTTAACCCCGCCGAGGGCGCCTACCTCGCCACCCTCCTCAACTCCCCCAGCGCCTTCGACGTCGTCGCCCACCCCCAGGGCCGCGGCCGCGCCCTCGCCCGCTGGAACTACGTACTCGACGGCATGGTCAAGAAGGGCTGGATGACGCCCGCCGAACGCGCCGCCACCCAGTTCCCCGAGCCCGGCAAGGTCCGCCCGGCCGCAGGCCTCTCCGGACAGCGCGGCTACCTCGTCGAGGCCATCAAGGACTACATCGTCGAAAACAAGATCCTCGACGACAAAACCCTCGCCGAGGGCGGCTACCGCATCACCACGACCATCGACAAGACCCGCCAGACCGCCATGGTCGACGCCGTCAACGACAAGATGGTCAGCAAGCTCGACCCCGCGAAGCGCAAGGCCGACCGCATCGTACGCACCGGAGCCGTCTCCATCGACCCGGCCACCGGCAAGGTCGTGGCCATGTACGGCGGCATCGACTACACCAAGCAGTACGTCAACAACGCCACCCGGCACGACTACCAAGTGGCCTCCACCTTCAAGCCGTTCGTCTTCGCCTCCGCCGTGCAGAACGACTCCCGCACCCAGGACGGCCGCACGATCACCCCGTACACGATCTACAACGGCGACAACAAGCGCCGCGTCGTCGGCACCCGCATCCCCTACGCGCCGGAGAACGAGGGGCAGCTCAGCTACGGCAACATCACCGTCAACACCGCCACCGACCTCTCCGTCAACAGCGTCTTCGCGCAGATGGTCGTCGACGTCGGCACCGACAAGGTCAAGCAGACCGCCATCGCCCTCGGCATCCCCGAGAACACCCCGAACTTCGACTCGGGACCGGCCATGGCACTGGGCACCATGCAGGCCAGCGTTCTGGACATGACCCAGGCCTACGCGACCCTCGCCGACCACGGCCGGCACACCCCGCACACCTTCGTCGAGAAGATCACCAAGGCCGGGGACACCGTCCCGCTCCCGCCCCGCGACCCGGCCCAGGCCGTCAGCCGCGAAGCCGCCGACACCACCACGTCCATGCTGGTCAGCGTCGTGGACAACGGCACCGGCACGGCCGCCCTGGCCGCCGGCCACCCGGCCGCCGGCAAGACGGGGACCGGCGAACTGGACCGCTCGGCCTGGTTCGCGGCGTACACCCCGAACCTGGTCACGGTCGTCTCGATGATGGGCCAGGACCCGGACACCGGCGCCCTGGAGTCCCTCTACGGAGCCCTGGGCGAGGCCCGCATCGGCGGCGGCGGCTACCCGGCCCGGATCTGGGCCCAGTACACGAAGACGGCCCTGGGCGACAGCGACCCCGTCGACTTCGACCTGGAACTCATGCCCGGCGCGAACCGGCCCCCGCAGCCCCCGCCCGTGGACCCGGACCCGACCCCCTCCCAGGAGGAAACCCCGGGCGACCGCCCCTCGAACCGGCCGGGCCGCCCGACCCGGACCCCGTCGACGAACGGACAGACGAACGGGGGCCAGACGACGGGCGGGCAGAACAACGGAGGCCAGAACAACGGGGGGCAGACCGGCGGCCGGACGGACGGCGGCCAGACGGACGGGGGCCAGACCACCGGCGGCCAGACCACGGGAGGCGAAACCACCGGCGGCCAGACGGACGGCGGCACCACGACGGGCACCCAGGGCGGTACCACCGAGGGCCTCCGCCCACCGGCGGACCTGCTGGAGTAACCGGAGCAACCCGGCGACTCAGTGACCGGAGGTGGCCTTCAGCCCCACCACGGCGACCAGCAGCAGACAGATGAAGAAGATCCGGGCGGCGGTGACGGGCTCCCCCAGCACCGCCATACCGAGCACCGCCGCCCCGGCCGCGCCGATACCGACCCACACGCCGTACGCCGTACCGATGGGCAGGGTCTTGGCGGCGTACGACAGCAGCACCATGCTCGCCACGATGCCGGCACCCGTGAACACGCTCGGCCACAGCCGCGTGAAGCCTTCGGTGAACTTCATACCGATCGACCAGCCGACTTCGAGCAGACCGGCGAGAAGAAGCAGAACCCAGGCCATGACAGGCACCTCCGGGACGAGAGCGGAACGGGGTGCGTCGTCTTGTCATGCAGCCACTGGCCACTGGCCATCGGCGACCCGGTACGGCGCGTCTCGTCGGGGGTTCCCCACCACCGTAGCAAAACCCGACGAAAAGGGCCGGTGACGATGGTCACCGGCCCTTCTCCTCGCTCTCATCTCACGGGGCTAGAGATAGAGCCCCGTGGAGTCTTCCGACCCCAGCCGCTCGGCGGCCACGGCATGCAGGTCCCGCTCCCGCATCAGCAGGTACGTCGCCCCGCGCACCTCCACCTCGGCCCGCTCCTCGGGGTCGTACAGCACCCGGTCCCCCGGCTCGACCGTCCGTACGCTCTGCCCGACCGCGACCACCTCGGCCCAGGCCAGCCGCTTGCCCACCGCGGCCGTCGCCGGAATCAGGATGCCGCCGCCCGAGCGGCGCTCACCCTCCGGCGAATCGGACTTCACGAGCACGCGGTCGTGGAGCATGCGGATGGGCAGCTTGTCGTGGGTGGTGGTGTTCTCGCTCACGACCCGAACCTACCCGCCCACACCCGCCCCGCACCCCCCAGGGTCATCAGCGCTTTCGTCGCGCCGACATCACCAGCAGGCCCACGACACCGACCGCGAGCAGCGCGACCGGCACGATCCGCTCGACGCGCGGGGCGCCGTCGTCGTGGCGCAGCGCGTCACCGGCGTCCGTGACGAGACGGTTCACCGTCGCTACGGCCCGCCCGACGACGTGGTCGACGTTGCTGACCACCTTCGCCTTGGCGTCCCCGACGATCGTCTTGGGGTGCATGCGCACCCCGATCTCGTCGAGCGCCTCGGCGAGCTGCTCGCGGCGGCGGACGATGTCCGCCTCGATCTGTGCGGGGGTCCTGGCTTCCGGCACCGCGCTGCCTCCGTCGTCATGGTCGGTCCCATGGCGGGCGTAGCCCACCATGAACAGTCTGTCAGCAGCTTAGTCTCGACACCGTACCGATCCCCTCCCGAGGAGACTGTTGAGAATGAGCGAGCGACTTGAGCCGGGCGACATCGCCCCCGCCTTCACCCTGCCCGACGCGGACGGCAACGAGATCTCGCTCGCCGACCACAAGGGCCGCAAGGTGATCGTGTACTTCTACCCGACCGCCCTGACCCCGGGCTGCACCAAGCAGGCCTGCGACTTCACGGACAACCTGGCCGTCCTGGCCACGGCCGGCTACGACGTCATCGGCGTCTCCCCGGACAAGCCGGAGAAGCTGGCGAAGTTCCGCGAGCAGGAGCACCTGAAGGTCACCCTGGTCAGCGACCCCTCCAAGGAGGTCCTGACGGCGTACGGGGCGTTCGGCGAGAAGAAGCTGTACGGCAAGACCGTCACCGGGGTCATCCGCTCCACGGTGATCGTCGACGAGGAGGGCAAGGTCGAACGCGCCCTCTACAACGTCAAGGCGACGGGCCACGTAGCCAAAATCATCAAGGACCTCGGCATCTGACCCCGCCCCCGCCTTCCGGAACGGCCCGCACCCCCACAAACGGTGCGGGCCGTTCCGTTTATCGGACGAAATTTCCCGTAACCGTCCGACTACCGGTCCGTTACTCCATGCGAGGGCCGCACGCGCGGCCGGGAAATGGAGGGGGCCGATGCCAATCAGCCCGTACACGAGGGAACGCCTCACGGAGGCGGCGGAGGGGTCACGGACCCTGTCCGAGGCGTTGGCGAAGCTGGGGGTGGACCCCAAGAGTGCGTCACGGAGGTACCTGCTCGACCGCATGCGGAAGTTGGGGGTGGATGTCTCGCACTTCGAGCGCGAGGGGGTGAAGTGGACGAGGGAGATCCTGACCGAAGTCGTCGCATCCTCGACGACGATGTGCGAGGTGCTGCGACGGCTCGGCCTCGATGTTGTCGGCGGCCACCACACTCACATCAGCCGCAAGGTCAAGAAGTTCGCGATAGATACCTCTCACTTCGCACCCCCGCCGAGCACGGTAGGTACGCGAGACATCCGTCGCCGTCGTTCCGCCGAGGAAATCCTGCGCGATGACCGGTCTCCGATCGCCACCCGGGTCGACCCCGCCAGGCTCAGGCGCGCACTCCTGGAGACCGGACGGGAGGAGCGCTGCGCTCTGTGCGGGATAGAGGCTGTCTGGCAGGGCGAGCCGCTACCCCTGGAGGTCGATCACATCGATGGCGAATGGCGCAACAACCAAGCCACCAACCTGCGGTTCTTGTGCCCCAACTGCCACTCCACAACGGACACGTACCGCGGGCGCGGCAAGGGGTGGCGATGACCAGCGCCAACCGTGCTGCGTACGTGCGGCGCGGGAAGCCGGACGAAAGCGCCCTGCGTGAAGCCGTCACACAATCACTCTCTCTAGCAGAGACCTTGCGCCGCCTGGGCAGGCCCGTGTCAGGCAGTCAGCATGCCGCGCTCAAGCGATGGATCGAGGAAGCCTCCCTCTCAACCGCCCGCTTTATGGGGCAGGCACATCAGCGCGGCAAGAGGGGCACCACCACACGGCCCGCCGACGACGTACTCGTTCGACACGAGGACGAACGCCGGACCACGACCAAGACTCTGCGCCGCGCATTGCGCGAGATCGGCGTTCCGGACGTGTGTGCCGGCTGCGGGACGGCTGCGGAGTGGCTGGGCCTTCCCATGACGCTGGAGATCGACCACATCAATGGCGATTGGAGCGACGACCGCCGCGAGAACCTGCGGCTGCTATGCCCCAACTGCCATGCAATTACGACCACCTGGTGCCGAGGAGGCCGCAGCAAGCCCCTTCGTTGATCTTGTTCGACCGGTCGCAGCCGCCTGCCGCTATCATGGCAAGCGGCTAGCGGCGGTGGCGCAACGGCGACGCAGCAGACTTAGGATCTGTGGCCCGTGAAACGGCTTGAGGGTTCGAATCCCTTCCGCCGCACCACAACGGCCTGTGAATCGAAGGATTGATTCACAGGCCGTTCGTATGGTCGGCGTCAGCCCAGCAGTTCCCGGACCGCCGGGACCAGGGCTCGGAAGGCCTGGCCTCGGTGGGAGATGGCGTTCTTCTCTGCCGCCGTGAGTTCCGCGCAGGTGCGGGACTCGCCCAGAGGCTGGAGGATCGGGTCGTAGCCGAAGCCGCCCGTGCCGGACGGGGTGTGGCGGAGGGTGCCCAGGAGGCGGCCTTCGACCACGCGTTCCGTGCCGTCGGGGAGGGCGAGGGCGGCGGCGCAGAAGAAGTGGGCGCCGCGGTGGGCGTCGTCGATGTCGCCGAGTTGGGCCAGGAGGAGCGCGAGGTTCGCGGCGTCGCCTCCGTGGGCTCCGGCCCAGCGGGCCGAGAAGATGCCCGGGGCGCCGCCCAGGACGTCCACGCAGAGGCCTGAGTCGTCGGCTACGGCCGGCAGGCCGGTGGCCTGGGCGAGGGCGTGGGCCTTGAGGAGGGCGTTCTCGGCGAAGGTGACGCCGGTCTCCTTGACGTCCGGGATCTCCGGGTACGCGTCCGCGCCGACCAGCTCGTGCGGCAGGCCGGCGGCGGACAGGATGGCGCGGAGTTCGGTGACCTTGCCCGCGTTGCGCGTGGCGAGGATCAGGCGGCTGGGAGAGCTGGCGGAGGGCGTC
The DNA here is from genome assembly GCF_056428985.1 of Streptomyces sp. CA189. Lineage (NCBI taxonomy): Bacteria > Bacillati > Actinomycetota > Actinomycetes > Kitasatosporales > Streptomycetaceae > Streptomyces > Streptomyces sp. CA189. Next base: position 59,441 of record NZ_JBWJVM010000045.1, read on the forward strand.
GTCGAGGTCATGGCGCCATTATCCCGGGCCGCGCCCGGGCACCGGCCGGGGTCAGCCGCCCGGGGTGCAGACCTTCGAGATCTCCTTCGCCGCGTCCGCGACCGGGGTGACGTCGGGGGTCGTGGTGCCGCTCTCGATGGAGGTGCGGACGTTCTGGACGGCCGTGTTCATCGAGGAAATGGCCTTGCTCAGGTCGGCGTTGTCCGTCTGGTCGCCGACCTTCTTGAGGTTCTCCTCGATCGCGTTGAGCGCGTTCTGGGCGTCCTGCGGGCTGTTGCCGGCCTGCGAGACCGCCTGCTGGAGGTCGTTGGCGCCGTCCGTGATGGCGACCGCCGTGCTCGCGCAGTCCATCGCGGTCGAGATCGCGTCGCAGGAGGTGATCGCGGGTATGGCGAGCGCTGCCGTCAGGGCGACGGCGGCCAGGCGGTACTTCGGCTTCACTTCGGCCCCCAGGAGGATGGTGTGGATACGCAGGTACGTGGACGGGCGCACGGCTTCGACGCCGTGCACCCGTACAACGAGAGACGCGCGGGCGTGCCGCGCGGTTGCCGCGGCTCGCGCTAGAGCGTGAGCTCCAGGGCTCCGAGCTGGAGGGCCTCCAGGTCGGCGCAGCCGCCGGAGGCCAGGTCGAGGAGGGCGTTGAGTTCCTTGCGGTCGAAGGGCTCGCCCTCGGCCGTGCCCTGGACCTCGACGAAGCGGCCGTCGCCGGTGCAGACCACGTTCATGTCGGTCTCGGCGCGCACGTCCTCCTCGTAGCAGAGGTCGAGGAGCGGGACGCCGTCGACGATGCCGACGCTGACGGCGGCGACGGTGCCGGTCAGGGGCTTGCGGCCGGCCTTGATGAGCTTCTTGCCCTGGCCCCAGGAGATGGCGTCGGCCAGGGCCACGTAGGCGCCGGTGATGGCCGCGGTGCGGGTGCCGCCGTCGGCCTGGAGGACGTCGCAGTCCAGGACGATGGTGTTCTCGCCGAGGGCCTTGTAGTCGATGACGGCGCGCAGCGAGCGGCCGATCAGGCGGGAGATCTCGTGGGTGCGGCCGCCGATCTTGCCGCGTACGGATTCGCGGTCGCCGCGGGTGTTGGTGGCGCGGGGCAGCATCGAGTACTCGGAGGTGACCCAGCCTTCGCCGCTGCCCTTGCGCCAGCGCGGGACGCCTTCGCTGAAGGAGGCGGTGCAGAAGACCTTGGTGTCTCCGAAGGAGACGAGGACGGAGCCCTCTGCGTGCTTGCTCCATCCGCGTTCGATGGTGACCGGGCGGAGCTGTTCGGGCGTACGGCCGTCGATGCGAGACATGGCACCGAGCCTAGCCGGTGTGGGGAACGGAGAGGACCCCGTCCGGGTGCGTCCGGTCGGGGTCCTGTCGTACGTACGGGTGCGCGCGGGGGCGCGCGTGCGAGCCGGTGGGCTCAGCTCACATCATGTCTTCGATGTCGGCGGCGATCGGGTCGGCGTCGGTGCCGATGACGACCTGGATCGCGGTGCCCATCTTGACGACGCCGTGGGCGCCGGCGGCCTTCAGCGCGGCCTCGTCGACCTTGCTCGGGTCGATGACCTCGGTGCGCAGGCGGGTGATGCAGCCCTCGACCTCTTCGATGTTCTCGATGCCGCCGAGCCCGGCGACGATCTTCTCAGCCTTGGTGGCCATGTGTTTCTCCCTGAGTTCTACGAAGAACGAGTCCGACTGACATCCGGCGCCCGGCGTTGCACGCCTGCCGCCCGACCGACCGACCAACCAAGGCGGTCCGCTTCGTCACGGTAACCCACGATTGGCCCAGTTACGCGGGCACATGCCCGGTATCTACCGAATGATGATGATCAGCACCAACCTGCCCTCAGGGCGGGTGAAATGCGACCGCAACACAAGTGGTCTACACCAGTGTGCCGCAAGTGTCGCGACTGCCAAAAACGGGCCGGTCAGGGAGGACGCGGATGAGCGCGAGCAGCGCCGCAGCAGTGCCACAGCCGAAGTGGTGGAACGGCTTGTTCCAAGGGCTGCAGAAGATGGGCCGGAGCCTGCAACTGCCGATCGCCGTACTGCCGGCGGCCGGCATCCTGAACCGGCTGGGCCAGGACGACGTGTTCGGCAAGGACGGCCTGGGCTGGACGAACGTCGCCAAGGTGATGGCCTCCGCGGGCGGCGCCCTGCTCAACGCCGACCTCGGCCTGCCGCTGCTCTTCTGCATCGGCGTCGCGATCGGCATGGCCAAGAAGGCGGACGGCTCGACCGCGCTCGCGGCGGTGGTCGGCTTCCTCGTCTACCGCAGCGTGCTGCGCGCCTTCCCCGAGGCCTGCCCAGACGGGACCAAGAACATCCAGGGCCACTGCGTGGGGCCCGACCAGACGATCGCCGAGTACACATTCCAGAACCCGGGGGTGTTTGGCGGCATCATCATGGGCATGCTGGCCGCCTGGTTCTGGCAGCGCTACCACCGGGTCAAGCTGGTGGACTGGCTGGGCTTCTTCAACGGCCGGCGCCTGGTCCCTATCATCATGACCTTCGTCGCGATCGCCTTCGCCGTGATCTGCCTGTGGATCTGGCCGCCGATCGGCAACGCGCTGGAGAGCTTCTCGGACTGGCTGGTGGGTCTGGGCTCGGTCGGCGCGGGCATCTTCGGCATCGCGAACCGCGCGCTGCTGGTGATCGGCCTGCACCAGTTCCTGAACGTGCCGGTGTGGTTCCAGTTCGGCAGCTACACCAAGCCTGACGGCCAGACCGTGCACGGTGACATCCCGATGTTCCTGGCGGGAGACCCGAACGCCGGCCAGTTCCTCACCGGCTTCTTCCCCATCATGATGTTCGCCCTGCCGGCGGCGGCGCTGGCGATCACGCACTGCGCGAAGCCGGCGCGACGCAAGGAGGTCGGCGGTCTGATGCTGTCGGTCGGCCTGACCTCGTTCGTCACCGGCATCACCGAGCCGCTGGAGTACTCGTTCCTGTTCCTGGCGCCGGCGCTGTACGCGGTCCACGCGGTGCTGACGGGTGTGTCGATGGCGGTGACCTGGGCCTTCGGGGCGAAGGACGGCTTCAGCTTCTCGGCGGGTCTGATCGACTACGTCATCAACTGGGGCCTGGCGACGAAGCCCTGGCTGATCATTCCGATCGGCCTCTGCTTCGCGGTCGTCTACTACGGCATCTTCCGCTTCGCGATCACCAAGTGGGACATCAAGACGCCCGGCCGGGAGTCGGACGAGGAGATCGAGGCCATGCAGGCGGAGAACACCAAGGCGTGACGCCGCAGGTCGTGAGCCCGCCCCGGGGGTAGGCGAACGCCCCTCGGAGGCTCTGCCGAACGCAGCATCACGGGGCGCCGGAAGCCCCGCCCGAAACACCCGATGGCACACGAGGCCTTCGGACCCACAGGGTCCGAAGGCCTTTGTCATGTATGCCCAACTGTGTCCTCCCCCACGGAAATGACGGGTTCCTTACGCCGACCTCACCGTGCTACAACTGGTCTACACCACTGAGTGGTGTAGACCACGTAGGCCTTTCGGCCCCGGGGTCCCCCGTTCCGAGACGCTGCCAAGCCCCCGTTTTTCCACGTCCTGGCAGAGCCTTGTCCACTGGAGGAAGACCATGTCCACAGCCACCGCTGCGGAAAAGAAGAAGGGCGCTGGCGTGATGGCCGTCATGCAGCGCATCGGCCGGAGCCTCATGCTCCCCGTTGCGGTGCTGCCTGCCGGCGCGCTCCTGCTCCGCCTGGGCGCGGACGACATGCTCGGCGACAAGGACGTCTTCCCGACGTTCGTCCTCAAGATCGCCGGGTACATGGCCGCCGGTGGTGGCGCGATCCTCGACAACATGGCGCTGCTGTTCGCCGTCGGCATCGCGATCGGCTTCGCGAAGAAGTCGGACGGTTCGACCGCCCTCGCGGCCGTCACCGGTTACCTGGTCTTCCAGAAGGTGCTCGCCACCTTCACGGACGGCAACCTGCCGCAGAAGGCGACGGTCGTCGGCGACAAGATCGTCATGGTGGACGCCCCGGTCAACGCGGGTGTGCTCGGCGGTGTCGTGATGGGTGTCATAGCCGCCCTGCTCTACCAGAAGTTCTACCGGACCAAGCTCCCCGACTGGGCGGGCTTCTTCGGCGGCCGCCGCCTGGTCCCGATCCTCTCCGCCTTCGCGGGTCTGGTCACCGGCATCGTCTTCGGTCTCATCTGGCCGGTCCTCGGCTCGGGTCTGCACGGCTTCGGTGAGTGGCTGACCGGTTCCGGCGCCGTCGGCGCGGGCATCTTCGGTGTCGCCAACCGCGCGCTGATCCCGATCGGCATGCACCACCTCCTGAACTCCTTCCCGTGGTTCCAGGCCGGCTCCTTCGACACCCCGACCGGCGCCGTCCACGGTGACATCGGCCGCTTCCTCGCCGGTGACCCGACCGCCGGACAGTTCATGACCGGCTTCTTCCCGATCATGATGTTCGCCCTCCCGGCGGCCTGCCTCGCGATCGTCCACTGCGCCCGCCCCGAGCGCCGCAAGGTCGTCGGCGGCATGATGTTCTCCCTCGCGCTCACCGCCTTCGTGACCGGTGTGACCGAGCCCATCGAGTTCACCTTCATGTTCATCGCCCCGGTCCTCTACGCGATCCACGCGGTCCTGACCGGTGTCTCCATGGCGCTGACCTGGGCCCTGGGTATGCGTGACGGCTTCGGCTTCTCCGCCGGTGCGGTCGACTTCGTCCTGAACCTCGGCATCGCGGAGAACCCGTGGGGCCTGGCCGGCATCGGCCTCTGCTTCGCGGTCGTCTACTACTTCGTCTTCCGCTTCGCCATCACCAAGTGGAACCTGCCGACGCCGGGCCGCGAGTCCGACGAGGAGCTCGCCGAGATCCTCAAGGCCGAGGCCAAGTAAGTAGGTCCGTACCGCACGCAGGTACGCAGAAAGCCCCCGCTCTCCCGGAAGGGAGGGCGGGGGCTTTCGCGTATCCGGTGCGGGGGGGCGGACCTCAGACCTCGTACACCGCGCCCGTGTACGCCAGCTCCACCGGGCCGTCGTAGACCGCGCGGGCGTCGGCCAGGTTGCGTTCGGCGTCCGTCCACGGCGGGATGTGGGTCAGGACGAGCCGGCCGGCCCGGCCGCCGCGGGCGAACTCGCCGGCCTCGCGCCCGTTGAGGTGGAGGTCCGGGATGTCCTCCTTGCCGTGCGTGAAGGAGGCCTCGCACAGGAACAGGTCGGTGTCCTCGGCGAGCAGGCCCAGCTCGGGGCAGGCGCCGGTGTCGCCGGAGTACGTCAGCGCGCGGCCGCCGTGCTCGACGCGGATCCCGTAGGACTCGACCGGGTGGCAGACCTTCTCGGTGCGGACCTGGAACGGGCCGATCTCGAAGGTGCCGGACTTCAGGGTGCGGAAGTCGAAGACCTCGCTCATGGAGCGCTCGTCGGGGACGTCCTCGTAGGCGGTGGACAGCCGCTTCTCGGTGCCCTCGGGGCCGTAGACGGGGATGGTGCCGCAGCGGCCGCCCTCGTGGCGGTAGAAGCGGGCGACGAAGTACGCGCACATGTCGATGCAGTGATCGGTGTGCAGGTGGCTGAGGAAGATCGCGTCGAGATCGTAGAGCCCGATGTGGCGCTGGAGCTCGCCGAGGGAGCCGTTGCCCATGTCGAGGAGCAGCCGGAAGCCGTCGGCCTCGACGAGGTAGCTCGAACAGGCTGATTCCGCGGACGGGAACGAGCCCGAACAGCCGACGACGGTGAGCTTCATGGAGCGTGAACCTCCGTGGACGGTCCGTGGACGGAATGCGGGCCGTGCGTGGGTCGAGCGTAAGGCGCGAAACGCCCGGTCGCTCCTCCGCGGCAGGCCGTTGTGGGGCGAATCACCTGAGCTGTCACCCGGGGGAGCGACGGGGTGGACTCGGGTTGCCGTTCGGCGGGCCGCTGCCGTGCCGGGGGCGCCGGGCAGGGCTACGGTCGGAGTATGGACACGTCCTGGTGGCCGGCGGTCGCCGCGGTGGTGGTCGTGATCCTGCTGGTGCTCCTCCCCCGGCGGGTACGGCGGGCCGCGGATCCGCCGCACGGACCGGGACCGCTGCCGCGGCCGAAGGCCGGTGAGCTGTGGTCCCTGGAGGACGGACGGCCCTGCCTGGTGCTGGGCGTACGGGGCCACCGGGCGCGGATCGCGCGGATCACGGGGAAGTACGACGACCGGCGCGCCGGGGTGATCCCGCTGCCGCCGGGGGTGGTGGGGGCGCGGGGCGCGTTCCTGGAGGCGGACCGGGCGGTGGAGGTGTCGGTGTGGGAGTTCGCGCGGGCTCGGAGGCTGGGGACGGTGGATCCGGCGGTGTGGGACGAGGTGAAGGGGCTCGGGGGGCCCGGGCCGTCCGGCTGAAGCGGGTCTACGATCCGCCGGATCCGGAGCTGGACGGGGTCCGGGTGCTCGTGGACCGGCTGTGGCCGCGGGGGCTGTCGAAGGAGGCGGCGGGGGTCGACGAGTGGGCGAAGGCCGTTGCCCCGTCGGGGGAGCTGCGGAAGTGGTTCCACGGGGGTGGATCGGTGGCGGAGTTCCGGGAGCGGTACGCGGTGGAGCTCCGCTCGGAGGAGGCGGTGGCGGAGCTGTCGCGGCTGCGGTCCGTGGCTGCGGCCGGGCCGGTCACGCTGTTGACTGCCGTCAAGGATCCGGGGGCGAGCCATGCGGGGGTGCTGGCCGCGCTGTTGGCCTCCGCTCCGTCTTGACGCGACCCTCACACCGCTCAGCGCTAGCGCGCTTCCCTGGCTTCGGGCCGCTGCGCCGGACTCCGTCCGGCGGTGGCCGGTCGGGGTGCTCGCCACCGCCGTCCCGGCGCGGGCCCGGTGGGCGGTGCGGGTGGTGGGCCCTGCGGGGCGAAGTCCCCTACCCGCCCTTCCACCGTTCCCCGGGCTCCGCCCGGGCCCCGGTCCTCAAGCGCCGGACGGGCTGAGGGGGCCCGGGCTGCGCCCGGACCCCCTTGGGGCTCCGCCCCAGACCCCGGTCCTCAAACGCCGGACGGCTGGATCGGGCTACGCCCAGAGTTGGCCCTGGAGGACTTCGATGGCTTCTTCCGTGGTGGCCGCCGTGTAGACGCCCGTGGAGAGGTACTTCCAGCCGCCGTCGGCCACGATGAAGACGATGTCGGCCGACTCGCCCGCCGCGACCGCCTTGCGGCCGACGCCGATCGCCGCGTGCAGGGCCGCGCCCGTGGAGACGCCGGCGAAGATGCCCTCCTGCTGGAGCAGCTCGCGGGTGCGGGTGACCGCGTCCGCCGAGCCGACCGAGAAGCGGGTCGTCAGGACCGAGGCGTCGTACAGCTCGGGCACGAAGCCCTCGTCGAGGTTGCGCAGCCCGTAGACGAGGTCGTCGTAGCGCGGTTCCGCCGCCACGATCTTGACGCCCGGGACGTGCTCGCGCAGGTAGCGGCCCACGCCCATCAGGGTGCCGGTGGTGCCGAGGCCCGCCACGAAGTGGGTGATCGAGGGGAGGTCCGTGAGGATCTCCGGGCCGGTCGTGGCGTAGTGGGCGCCCGCGTTGTCCGGGTTGCCGTACTGGTAGAGCATCACCCAGGAGGGGTTCTGCGCCGCCAGGTCCTTCGCGACGCGGACGGCCGTGTTCGAGCCGCCCGCCGCCGGCGACGGGATGATCTCGGCTCCCCACATGGCCAGCAGGTCGCGCCGCTCCTGAGAGGTGTTCTCCGGCATGACGCACACGATCTTGTAGCCCTTGAGCTTCGCGGCCATGGCGAGGGAGATGCCCGTGTTGCCGGAGGTGGGCTCCAGGATCGTGCAGCCGGGGTACAGCCGGCCGGCCTTCTCGGCCTGCTCGACCATGTGGAGCGCGGGGCGGTCCTTGATCGAGCCGGTCGGGTTGCGGTCCTCCAGCTTCGCCCAGATTCGGACGTCGTCCGAGGGCGAGAGGCGGGGCAGGCGTACCAGCGGCGTGTTGCCGACCGCGGCCAGGGGGGAGTCGTAGCGCATTACTTCGATCCGCCGGCTACGGCCGGGAGGATGGTGACGTTGTCGCCGTCCTTGAGCGCGGTGGAGATGCCGTCGAGGAAGCGGACGTCCTCGTCGTTGAGGTAGACGTTGACGAAGCGGCGCAGCTCGCCGCCCTTGGCCTCGTCGATGATGCGCTCCTGGATGCCCTTGTGGCGGGTCTCCAGGTCGGTGAAGAGGTCGGCCAGCGTGGCGCCCTCACCCGTGACGGCCTTCTCGCCGTTGGTGTAGGTGCGGAGGATGGTGGGGATGCGGACCTCGATGGCCATGGCAGGCTCCAGTCAGGATGGTGAAGGGAAGGCGGGCGAAGCGGAGCGGGCGTGAGCACGCGGCCCCGTGAGGGGGCCGGCGGGGCTCAGGCGGCAGGACAGATGGCGCTGGCGAGGCGGCACAGGTCGACGTGCAGCCGCGCCACAAGCAGCAGCCTGCCGGGCGTCTCGATGCTCACGTCGTGGGAAACCATGCGGTCATGTTAACGATTCCCGGCCCCTGGTTTGGAGTGTGATTCCGCATCGTGGACGGATATTTCTCGCATAGTGAGAAGTAGCCCTGTGTCGGCGCCTCAGTAGGCCGCTACGACCTGCACTTCTTCCTCGGTGATCACGCCTTCGACGATCCGGTACGACCGGAACTGGAACTCCCCGAGGCCGTCCTTGTCCGCCGTGGAGACCAGCACGTAGTGCGCGCCGGGCTCGTTCGCGTACGTGACGTCCGTGCGCGAGGGGTAGGCCTCGGTCGCGGTGTGCGAGTGGTAGACGATGACGGGGTCCTCGTCCCGGTCGTCCAGCTCGCGGTAGAGCTTCAGCAGGTCCTTCGAGTCGAACTCGTAGAACGTGGGCGAACGGGCCGCGTTCAGCATCGGTACGAACCGCTCCGGGCGGTCGGCGCCCGCCGGGCCGGCCACCACGCCGCAGGCCTCGTCGGGGTGGTCCTGGCGGGCGTGCGCGACGATCTGGTCGTACAGGGCCTGGGTGATGGTCAGCATGAGCGACAGGATAAGCAGACGGGCCCTCCCGTACCGAGGGGTGGTACGGGAGGGCCCGGATGATGGACACGGGCCCCCTGTTCCGGGGGCTCGTGCCGGTCGGCTGCGCGGTTCCCGGCCGTGACAGGCGGCCGGGACCCGCGGTTCGCGGAGGCTCTACGAGGCCTTGGTGAAGGCGGCGCCGCGCGGGTCGCGGGACTTCATCACCAGGTACGAGACGCCCAGCAGCAGGCCCCACAGCGGGGCGCAGTAGAGCGAGACGCGGGCGCTCTCGTCGATGCCCATCATCACGATGACCATGCCGATGAAGGCCAGGGCGAAATAGCTCGTGAAGGGGGCGCCGGGGGCGCGGAACGGCGACTTCGGGAGGTCGCCGCGGTCGGAGAGGGACCGGTAGCGGATCTGGCAGACGAGGATCATGATCCAGGCCCACATGCCGGAGATGGTGGCGAAGGAGACCACGTACTCGAAGGCCTTGCCGGGGGCGACGTAGTTGATCCAGACGCCCACGAGCATCAGCGCGGCGGAGAAGCTCGTGCCGATCAGCGGGGTGCCGTTCTTGGTGAGCCGGGTGAAGAACTTCGGTCCCTGGCCGTTGAGTGCGAGGTCGCGCAGCATGCGGCCGGTGGAGTACATGCCCGAGTTGCAGGAGGACAGGGCCGCGGTCAGGACGACGAAGTTGACGATCGCGGCGCCGACGCCGAGGCCCATCTTCTCGAAGGCGGCGACGAAGGGGCTGACGCCGGGCTGGAACTCGTGCCACGGGACGACCGACAGGATCATGATCAGCGCGCCGACGTAGAAGACGGCGATGCGCCACGGCACGGTGTTGATGGCCTTGGGCAGGGTCTTCTCGGGGTCCTTGGACTCGCCGGCGGTGACGCCGACCAGCTCGACGGCGAGGAAGGCGAACATGACGATCTGCAGGGTCATCAGCGTGCCGCCGATGCCCTTGGGGAAGAAGCCGCCGTCGTTCCACAGGTTGGAGACGGCGGCGGTGTCCGCGGCGTCGGAGAAGCCGATGGTGAGGATGCCGGCGCAGATCAGGATCATGCCGACGATGGCGGTGACCTTGACCATGGAGAACCAGAACTCCAGCTCGCCGAAGAGCTTCACGGAGATCAGGTTGGCGCCGTAGAGGATGACGGTGAAGATCAGCGCGTACGCCCATTGCGGGAAGCTGTCATGGGTCCAGTACGACATGTACTGCGCGGCGGCGGTGACTTCGGTGATGCCGGTGACCACCCAGAAGAGCCAGTAGGTCCAGCCGGTCACGTAACCCCAGAAGGGGCCGAGGAACTCACGGGCGTAGTCCGAGAAGGAGCCGGACACCGGGCGGTACATGAGCAGTTCGCCCAGGGCCCGCATGATGAAGAAGATGACCAGGCCCGCGATGGCGTAGGCCAGGATCAGGCTGGGGCCGGCCTTGGAGATGGCCTTGCCGGCGCCCAGGAAGAGGCCGGTGCCGATGGCGCCGCCGATCGCGATCATCTGGATCTGGCGGGCACCGAGTGCGCGGTGGTAGCCGCCGCCCTCGGTTGTGTCGTGCTGCTGCTCGTCGACCTGTACGGAGGTCATGTCGTCTGGTGCGCCTTTCTCCACGCCGATCCGCGCCATGGCTGGCAGCGGATCGGGTCCTCGATCCCCCCGGATACGGATGGAGTTGCACGCCGGCGGTCAGCCGGTTCAAGCAGGCCGGGGGGCATGGGTGGCGCCCCGTCGGCGGTCGTGAAGATTTATCACGTGCTTATGGGTGCATGAGGGAAGAAAATGTGACGCAGGGCATAAAAAAATCAGGACAGAGGTCCTGAAATGGATCAGATCACCACATCGTGGTGATCTGATCGTTATCCGGATTTGAGCGTCCGCTGAGCGAACGGCAGACGCACTTGAGGCCCCTCAGAGGATGGCGGGGTCAGAGGGTTCCGATGAGCGTCTCGACGAGGGTCTCCTGGAGACCGCCGAGCCAGAGGTACGCCATCACCATCGGCTTGCGCGGATCGTCGTCCGGCAGCCGGAACAGCACGGCGCTCTCGTCGTCCTCCGTGATGTCGAGGCGGGCCGCGATGGTGAGCCGCAGGTCGTTCAGGGCGCCCAGCCAGCGCAGCCGCAGCTCCCCGTCGACCTCCAGGACCGCCGCCCCGTCGCCGGCCGGGCTGAGCCCGTCCAGGCTGCGTACGACGGCCAGCGCGTCCTCCCGCTTGCGGGTGCGCAGGTCGTTCTCGGTGAAGCGGCGGAACTCGGCCGAGTGGGCCCGCAGCTCCTCCGCGTCGGCGCCGGGTCCGGTCTCCGGGCCGCCGTAGGCGTCGGGGAAGAGCCGGGCCAGGGCCGGGTCGGAGGGGGGCTCGGTCGGGCCGTCGGAGGCGGCGAAGAGCGCGGCCAGCGGGTCGGCGTCCGGGTCGGGCTCCGGCTCGCCGGGGCCGATGAGCTCCAGGAGCTGCACGGCCAGGGAGCGCAGGATCGAGATCTCGATCTCGTCGAGCGCGATGGCGGCCCCGCCGGCCTTCAGGGGCTCGAACACGCCGCCCATCAGTTGCGGTCCTGGGACATGGTCGCCCAGAGGCCGTAGCCGTGCATGGCCTGCACGTCCCGTTCCATCTCCTCACGGCTGCCGCTGGAGACGACCGCCCGACCCTTGTGGTGGACGTCCATCATCAGCTTGTTCGCCTTGTCCTTGGAGTAGCCGAAGTAGGCCTGGAACACGTACGTCACGTAGCTCATGAGGTTGACCGGGTCGTTGTGCACCAGGGTCACCCACGGGACGTCGGGTTCGGGGACCGCGAAGGTCTCTTCGGCCGATTCGGTGCGTTCGATCTCAATGGGAGCAACACTCACTTGTCCCATGCTGCCACTGACGGGGGCCCGTCGCACAAACGGGCCCCTACATCTCGTCACTTTGACGAGATGTGCGCTAGCATCCGTCGCATGAACCCTGCGGACCTGGGCCTGCCGGTGGACGTGCCGTCGACAGCGCTCTTCACCGACCATTACGAGCTCACGATGTTGCAGGCCGCGCTGGCCAACGGCACGGCCGACCGCCGCTCGGTCTTCGAGGTGTTCACCCGGCGGCTCCCCGAAGGGCGCCGCTACGGGGTGATCGCGGGGACCGGCCGGGTGCTCGACGCGGTGGAGAACTTCCGCTTCGACGGCGCCGTACTGGAGTTCCTGCGCGAGCGGAACGTCGTCGACGCCCGCACCCTCGACTGGCTCGCCTCCTACCGCTTCTCCGGCGACATCTGGGGCTACCCGGAGGGCGAGGTCTACTTCCCCGGCTCGCCCGTCCTGCGCGTCGAGGGCAGCTTCGCCGAGTGCGTGCTGCTGGAGACCGTGATCCTGTCGATCCTCAACCACGACTCCGCGATCGCCGCGGCCGCCTCCCGGATGGCCACGGCCGCGGGCGGCCGGCCGCTGGTCGAGATGGGCGCCCGGCGCACCCACGAGCTGGCGGCCGTCGCCTCGGCGCGGGCTGCGTACGTCGGCGGTTTCACCTCGACCTCGGACCTGGCGGCCGGATTCCGGTACGGGATCCCGACGGTCGGTACGAGCGCGCACGCCTTCACCCTGCTGCACGACAGCGAGCGGGACGCCTTCACCGCCCAGGTCGCCTCGCTGGGCAGCTCCACCACGCTGCTGGTGGACACCTACGACGTGGCGGAGGCGGTCCGCACGGCCGTGGAGGTCGCCGGGACGGACCTCGGCGCCGTCCGGATCGACTCCGGGGACCTGCTGCTGGTCGCGCACCGGGTGCGGCAGCAGCTCGACGAGCTGGGGGCGACCGCGACGAAGATCGTGGTGACCTCGGACCTGGACGAGTACGCGATCGCCTCGCTGGCGGCCGCCCCGGTGGACGCGTACGGGGTCGGCACCCAGCTGGTGACGGGCAGCGGGCACCCTACGTGCTCGATGGTCTACAAGCTGGTGGCGCGGGCCGCCTCGGCCGACCCGAAGGCGCCGCTGGTATCGGTGGCGAAGAAGTCCTCGGGCGGCAAGACCTCCGTCGGGGGGCGCAAGTGGGCGGCCCGGCGGGTCGACGCGGACGGGGTCGCGGAGGCGGAGGTCCTCGGGACCGGGCCGGTGCCGGCGGCGCTGGCGGACAAGCAGCTCCTGGTGGAGCTGGTCAAGGGCGGCGAGGTCGTGGCCCGCGAGTCCCTGGAGACGGCCCGCGATCGCCACCGCGAGTGCCTGGCGGGCCTCCCGCTATCCGCCACTCAGCTCTCGCGCGGCGAGGCCGTGATCCCGACGGAATACGCGTAGCGCTGGGGGCGGGGCGGGTCGCAAGCCCGGCGCAGCCGGGGCCCCCGGGGCTCCGCCCCGGACCCCGCGCCTCAAACGCCGGCGGGGCTGGATTCGGCTGATGCCGGACGCGACGCGCGGCTGAATTTGCCCGCAGGGCAATTTCAGCCCCGCC
>NZ_JBWJVM010000046.1:0-70418 GCF_056428985.1 Streptomyces sp. CA189
TGGGGGTGGAGAGGCGGGCTAGTAGGGGGGTGGCTTGGCGGCGGGCGTCGCGGATGGAGAGGGGGAGGGGGGACCAGGCTGCGAGGCGGCCCAGGGCGACCACCGGGGGGTGGACCGGGGAGACGGCCATGATTTTGGAGGGGGTGCCCAGGACGGGGGGTGCGCCCGGGGAGGGGAGGAGCAGGACGCGGTCGGCGTACTGGACTACCCGCTCGAGGCGGTGTTCCGCCATCAGGACGGTCGTGCCGAGGTCGTGGACCAGGCGTTGCAGGACGGCCAGGACTTCCTCCGCCGCCGCCGGGTCGAGGGCCGACGTCGGCTCGTCCAGGACCAGGACGCGTGGGTGCGGGGTCAGGACCGAACCGATCGCCACCCGCTGCTGCTGGCCACCGGACAGGGTGGCGATGGGGCGGTCGCGGAGGTCGTTCAGGCCGAGGAGGTCGAGGGTCTCCTCGACGCGGCGGCGCATGACGGAGGGCGGCAGGCCCAGCGACTCCATGCCGTAGGCGAGCTCGTCCTCGACGACGTCCGTCACGAAGTGGGACAGCGGATCCTGGCCGACCGTGCCGACCACGTCCGCGAGCTCCCGCGGCTTGTGCGTGCGGGTGTCCCGGCCGGCGACCGTGACCCGGCCCTTCAGGGTGCCCCCGGTGAAGTGCGGGACCAGGCCCGAGACGGCGCCGAGGAGGGTGGACTTGCCGACGCCGGAGGGGCCGACCAGGAGGGTCAGCTCCCCCTCGGGGAGCGTGAAATCGGCGTGGGCGAGGGAGGGCGCGGCCGCGCCCTCGTACGTCACCGATACGTCTTCGAAATGGATCACGGGGGTCTTACGCCTCCTTCGGCGCTGAGGTCGCAGACGTGGGTGAGGGCGGCAGCGGGGCCACCAGCGCCGGGAGCAGGCCCAGCAGGATCGCCGCGGCCGGCCGGAGCGGCAGGGTCGGGACGACCAGGGGGACCACGCCGGGCCGCAGGGCCTCGGGGTCCAGGGACGCGGCCCGGATCAGCAGCGCCGCGACCGCCGCGCCCGAACCGGCGACCAGCCAGGCCCGTACGCCCCACCGGTCCGGCCGGTACCGGGTCCGGATCGACCGGCGGCCGCCGAGGCGGAGCCCGGCCAGGGCCAGCAGGAGGGAGACGAGGAGGAGCGCGAGACCGTACTCGGCGCCCTCCGCCGCCAGCAGGCCGTACGTACCCGCGCAGATGCCGAGCAGCCCGCCGAGGGTGAGCACGTTGGTGGTGTGGCGCACGGCAGCCGGGACCTGCGCGGTGCGGCCGTAGCCGCGGGCGTCCATGGAGGCGGCGATGGCGACTGAGCGTTCCAGCGCGCCCTCCAGGACCGGGAGGCCGATCTGGAGGATCGCCTTGATCCCGCCCGTGGGGCGGCCGCGCAGACGGCGGGCCGTACGCAGGCGCACCACGTCCGCGACCATGTTCGGCGCGAAGGTCATCGCGACGACCACGGCGACGCCGACCTCGTACAGGGCCGCGGGCAGCGACTTCAGCAGCCGCGCCGGGTTCGCGAGCGCGTTGGCGGCGCCGACGCAGATGAGGAGCGTGGCCAGCTTCGCGCCGTCGTAGAAGGCGAACACGAGCTGCTCGGCGGTGACGCGGCCACCGAGCCGGATGCCCTGCGTCCAGTCGGGAAGCGGGATCTCCGGGAGGGTGAAGAGGGTGTGCACGCCGGGGATGGGGGAGCCGAGCAGCATGGAGAAGACGAGGCGCAGGCCGATGACGAACAGCCCGAGCTTGACGAACGCCCCGTAGGAACGCGCCCAGGGGGCATCGGTCCGGCGGGCCGCGACCACGTACCCGGCGACGCCGACGATCAGGCCGAGCAGGAGCGGGTTGGTGGTGCGGGAGGCGGCGGTGGCGAGACCGAGGGCCCAGAGCCACCAGGCACCCGCGTGCAGGGCGTTGCCACGCGTGGCCTCAGGGGCGTGCCAGATTCTTTTGTACGTCGGCACGCGCGGGGTGCGGGTTGCCCGGTCGGCGACTTGGCCGGTCGGGGGCGGGACGTCGGCCGCCGCGCCGTGGGGCGTGCGCCCGGCCTGCGGCCGGGCGGGGTTCCCACCCGCACCACCCGTGCGGGTGGGCGGGCGGGTGCGGGTGGCCCTCGTGGTGGGTTGCCCGCCGTCGGCGTCCGCCCCGCCGCTCCCGCCCACCACCGTCATCGGGTGCGGCGGCGGCGGGACTGCCAGAAGGCGGCTGCGCCCAGGGCGGCCACCGCCGCGATGCCCGCGAGGAGGCCCGCCGACGGGCCGCCGCTGTCGGAGTCGGCAGCGGGCTTGTCCGCGGCAGGCGTGGTGGCGGTGTCCGCGACGGGTTCGCCGCAGCCCTGCTTCGGGTAGCCCGAGATCGCGCACAGCAGCGCCGCGCTGTTGTAGCGCAGCGGCTTGGCCACCTCCGCCAGCGCCTCGGCCGTCGTGGCGTCCGGGCCGACCTGCGCGCACGCCGTCCGCGGAGCGTCCTGCGGCGGGGTCTCGCCCGCCTGGGCTTCGGCCGACGTGCCGAAGTCGATGACCAGGGCGATCCGCTTCTTGCCCGCCACCGGGGCGGTGGCCGAGCAGATGGCCGCGAAATCGGCCTCCGCGCGCGGCGGGGCGGCCTGGTCGGCCGCGTCCTTGCTCACCACGAAGTGGAAGCCCTGCACGGAGCCGTCCGCCGGTCGCGCCGACGAGGGGCCCTGGGTGGCGTACGCCCAGGTGCCGCCGGCCCCGTCCCAGAACGACCAGTAGCGGTAGGTCGAGGCCAGGGCGGGGGAGGCGGCCAGCACCGTCAGGATGACACCGAGGGCGAAGACCGGCAGAGCCGGACGGCTGCGGCGGCGCATCAGAGCTGGTTCCGCTTCCGGCGGCCGCTCAGCACGATGCCGATGCCCATGCCGGCCGCCGCGCCCGCGAGGATCATCCACCAGACGTTGCTGCCGGAGTCCTTCTCCTTCTTCTCGTCCTTCTTCTCCGCCGGCTGCTCCGACGCCTTCGCGGAGGTGCTCTGCGGCGCCGGGCCCGTGGCGTTCAGTGCCGCCACCAGGTCGGTGCCGCCGAAGGACTTCGGGTCGGTGCCGGTCGCGTGCGCGGCCAGGATCAGGGTGCCAAGGCCGGCCGGGCTGCCCTTGGACCACTCGGCGGAGTTGGTCTTCAGCCACTCCAGGGCGCCCGCGGCGGACTGCTTGTGCCCGGCCGCGGCCAGGGCGATGACCGCGTCGGCGGTGTTGCCGGTGTCCGCGGTCGGCTGGTCGGCGCCCGGGGTGAGGGCGGTGAGGTGGCCGTCCTTCTTCAGGGCCTCCGCCAGGTATCCGGCCGCGCCCTGCGCCGCCGCCGCCGGGTCACCGGCGGTCGCCGGGCAGGCGAGCGGGGCGGCGGGGGTGTCCGTAGGAGAGGAAGAGGGGGAGACGAGCGCGCCCGTGCCGAGGCCGGCCAGTACGGCGGCGGCCGTCGCGTCGGCGTTGGCGGGGAGCTTGCCGTCGGCCGTCGGCTGGTAGGCGAAGGCACCGCGGTCGGCGGCCGGCTCGGCCGAGCAGCCGAGCTGGAAGGCGAGCAGGCCCTCGTACGCGGACTTGCCGGCCTTGGACTTGACCTCGGCCGGCTTCTCGCCCGCCGCCGCCAGCGCGCTGATCACCACGGAGGTGGAGCTGGCCTCGCTCGGGGAGCCCGGGACGTAGGCCCAGCCGCCGTCCTCGTTCTGGACGGACTTCAGCCAGTCCACGCCCTTCTTCACGGCGGCGTCCTGGCCGCCGAGCGCCTTCAGCGCCTGCACGGCCACCGCGGTGGCGTTCGTGTCGAGCATCGTCTTCGCGTCGCACGCGGCTGCCGTGTCCGCGCGGAAGGAGGCGAAGCCGCCATCGGCGCACTGCTGGCCGACCAGCCAGTCCACGGCCTGCTGCGCGGGCTTCACGCCCACGGTGTGCTGGGCGAGCAGCGCGAACGACTGCCGCCACACCCCGTCGTACGTCGGGTCGTTCTTGCCGAAGAGCCCGGAGGGCACGACGGGCGCCGGGGACGGCGTGGCGACATCGGCGAGGGCCGCGGGGGCCGCGCCCACGCAGAGCACGGCGGAGACGGCGAGCGTGGCGGCGCTGCGGCGGACGTTCATGGCGGGGCGGGGGCCTCTCGTGCTGGGGACCCGGAGGCAGGCAGCACAGCAGCGGAGGCTGGCACCGGGCTCCGGCTCCGTTTACCTCGACGGTGCCGGC
The DNA here is from genome assembly GCF_056428985.1 of Streptomyces sp. CA189. Classification (NCBI taxonomy): domain Bacteria; kingdom Bacillati; phylum Actinomycetota; class Actinomycetes; order Kitasatosporales; family Streptomycetaceae; genus Streptomyces; species Streptomyces sp. CA189. The sequence goes on from NZ_JBWJVM010000046.1 coordinate 4,193, forward strand.
CGCCGGGGACCCGGCGGCACGAGCCGCGCACCTCCGGCACGGGGCAATCCGGCTCCCCGCCCCGATGCTGCCGGGTTGGGTCACGGTTGCGGGTCAGCGCCGGATTCGCACCGGCTTCCCCCCGTACGGAAGTGTGGACGACGCCCATACTCTACCGGCCCGTAGCTCCGGTGCCGGGTGGCGCCGCCCACCCGCGCCCCTTACACCGCCCGGTACGTCACGGGGTCGCTGCCCGGTACCGCCTCCGCCCGGCCCTGCTTCACCAGGCGCCGCAGGTGGGCCTCCGCTTCGGAGACGGCGATGTTGCGGGAGCCGTACGGGATCTGCTCCCAGGGCCGGTTCCACTCCATCCGCTCCGCCAGGGCCCACGGGGTCAGCGGCTCGGCGGCCAGCAGTTCCCGCAGTCCGGTCAGCCGCTCCTCGTGGTGGTCCAGGAGCTCCCGTACGCGGGCCGGGGCGTCGGTGAAGGCGTGCTGGTGGGCCGGGAGCACCTCGGCGGGCTGGAGGCGGCCGATGCGTTCGAGGGAGTCGAGGTAGTCGCCGAGGGGGTCGGTGACCTGCTCGGAGGAGGGGTCCTCGTAGAGGCCGATGTGCGGGGAGATCCCGGGCAGCAGGTGGTCCCCGGAGAAGAGGCGGCCGTTGCCGGGGAGGTTCGCCGGGTGCTTCTCCTCCAGGTGCAGGCAGACGTGGCCGGGGGTGTGCCCGGGGGTCCAGATCGCCCGCAGCCGGCGGCCGGCCAGCGGCAGCAGCTCGGCGGGGACGATCTCCCGGTCGGGGACGGCGGCCCGCAGCCCCGGCAGGGTACGCATGCGGCCGCTCGCGCGGGCGGCGCGCAGCGGGGCGATGTGCTCCTCGGGGGCTCCGGCGGTGGCCAGCTTCTCGCTCATGTAGTCGAACCAGACGCCGGGTTCGGAGGCCCGGGTCCGTACGACGACCTCGGTGTCGGCGGCGTGCATGGCGATCCAGGCGCCGGAGGCGTCGCGGACCTGGCCGGACAGGCCGTGGTGGTCGGGGTGGTGGTGGGTGATGACCACGCCGTGCACGTCGGCGACGGCGATGGAGAGGGCGCCGAGGCCGGCGACGAGGGTGTCCCAGGACTCGGGGTCGTCCCAGCCGGTGTCGATGAGGACTGGGCCGCGGTCGGTGTCGAGGACGTGGACGAGGGTGTGGCCGAGCGGATTGTCGGGGATGGGGACCTTGATGCCCCACACGCCGCCGCCGTGATCGGTGACGTGAGGTGCCACGCCTGGGGTGTCCTCTGCCATGAGGGGCTCCGCTCTAACGAGAACAGGTCGAACGAGAACGTGTCGAACGAGAACGTGTTGCAATAGTCGCCCAAGTCGACCACTTCTGCGGGCTCCTGACTAGTCGTTGGATCTTCGGGGTGTCGGGCGGGGTGTCGGGCGGGACGGCGAGAGGGCGGTTCGGTCAGGGCCGTGGACTCCTAGAACTAGAACTGGTATCAGTTCTGGAACGCCAAGCCGCAGGAGGCATCAGCCATGACCGAGCTCGTGGAACACGGAAAACTGTTCATCGGCGGTGAGTGGACGGATCCGCTGGGCTCCGACACGATCAAGGTCGTCTCGCCCCACACCGGGCAGGTCATCGGCAGCGTCCCGCACGCCTCGAAGGCGGACGTGGACCGGGCCGTCGCCGTGGCCCGCAAGGCCTTCGACGAGGGCCCGTGGCCGCGCACCACGCTCGAAGAGCGGATCGCCGTCGTCACCCGGATCAAGGACGCCATAGCCGTCCGCCACGAGGAGATCGCCCGCTCGATCAGCTCCCAGAACGGATCCCCGTACTCCTGGAGCATCCTCGCCCAGGCCCTCGGCCCGATGATGGTCTACGACGCCGCGATCACCGTGGCCCGGGACTACCCCTACGAGGAGTTCCGCCAGGGCGTCCTCGGCCCGATCCTCGTCCGGCGCGAGGCCGTCGGCGTGGTCGCCGCCGTCATCCCGTGGAACGTCCCGCAGTTCGTGGCCGCCGCCAAGCTGGCGCCCGCGCTGCTCACCGGCTGCACGGTGATCCTCAAGCCGTCCCCGGAGGCGGTCCTCGACTCCTACATCCTCGCCGACATCGCCCGCGAGGCCGGACTGCCCGAGGGCGTGCTGTCGATCCTGCCCGCCGACCGCGAGGTCAGCGAGTACCTCGTCGGCCACCCGGACGTGGACAAGGTCGCCTTCACCGGCTCCGTCGCCGCCGGCCGGCGGGTCATGGAGGTCGCCTCGAAGAACCTCACCCGGGTGACCCTCGAACTCGGCGGGAAGTCCGCCGCCGTCATCCTCCCGGACGCCGACCTCGACACCGCCATCGCCGGCATCGTCCCCGCGGCCTGGATGAACAACGGCCAGGCCTGCGTGGCCCAGACCCGCGTCCTCGCCCCGCGCAGCCGCTACGAGGAGATCGCGGAGGCGCTCGCCGCCGCGGCCTCGGCACTGGTCGTCGGCGACCCGCTGGACCCCGCGACGCAGCTCGGCCCGCTGGTGGCCAGGCGGCAGCAGCAGCGCTCGCTCGACTTCATCCGGATCGGCCAGGAGGAGGGTGCCAAGGTCCTGTCCGGCGGCGGTCGTCCGGCGGGACAGGACCTGGACCAGGGCTGGTACGTGGAGCCGACGCTCTTCGGAGACGTCGACAACTCGATGCGGATCGCCCGCGAGGAGATCTTCGGCCCGGTCGTCTGCCTGATCCCGTACGGGGACGAGGCGGAGGCGCTACGGGTGGCCAACGACTCGGAGTTCGGGCTCAGCGGCAGCGTCTGGACCGCCGACGTGGAGCACGGCATCGACTTCGCGCGGCAGGTGCGGACCGGCACCTTCAACGTGAACACCTTCAGCCTGGACATGCTCGGGCCGTTCGGCGGCTACAAGAACAGCGGCGTCGGGCGGGAGTTCGGCCCGGAGGGGCTGAGCGAGTACCTGGAGCACAAGATGATCCACCTCCCGGCAGGGTACGTACCCCCCGCGGCCGGTGCGTGATGGGTGACCGGTGGCACGTCGAGGTGGACCGCTCGGTCTGCATCGGCTCGGGGATGTGCGTGAACCACGCCCCGGAGGGCTTCGCCCTCGACTCGGCGCGGCAGTCGCATCCGCGGGCGGTGGAGACGGACGCGAGCGAGCCGGTGCTCGCGGCGGCCGAGGGGTGCCCGGTCGAGGCGATCGCGATCTCCCTGCTGGGGAGGGGCGAGGCGGTGTTCCCTCCGGAGGAGTGAGGGGGCCGCCGGGGGGCCGGGGCCGGGGGTCGGGGGGCGGAGTTTCGGCCCTTGGCCCTTGGCCTGTGACCCCTGGCCTGTGACCCCTGGCCCGTTGCCGCGTGCGGCGCCGTTGCCGGGGACCAGTCCCCGGACCCCTGCGCCTCAAACGCCGGCGGGGCTGGATTTTTGCCGGCCCCGGCCTGTACGTGGCGGCGTGTGAGACTCCTGCCCCGACAACGCCCTGGCCGCGAACAGCCAGATCAGGACTTTTTCGAGGGTGCCTGCGGCGTCGCCGGCCCGGGCTCCGGGGCCGGGGCCGTGAGGTCGATCAGGCGGCAGACCGTTTCGATGTCGATCTTCACTTGGGCGATCGACGCCCGGCCCGACAGCCAGGTGATCAGCGCCGAGTGCCAGGTGTGCTCGATCACCCGGACCGCCGACAGCTGTTCCGCCGTCGGCGGGGCCTCCAGGCCCATCGCGTCCAGGATGATCGCCGTCGTCAGCCGGGAGACCGTGTCCACCTCGGGGCTCACGCTGCGGTCCGCGAAGGTGAGGGCCCGGACCATCGCGTCCGCCAGGTGCGGCTCGCGCTGCAGCGCGCGGAAGGCGCGCATCAGGGTCTCCGCGACCCGGGCCGCGGGCTCGTCCCCGGCCGGCGGGCGCTTGCGCAGCGTTCCGTGCATGTGCTGGAGCTGGTCCTGCATGGTCGCGACGAGCAGGTGCACCTTGGAGGGGAAGTACCGGTAGAGGGTGCCCAGGGCCACGCTGGAGGACTCCGCCACCTCGCGCATCTGCACCGCGTCGAAGCCGCCCCGGCTCGCGAGCTGGGCGCTGGCGTGCAGGATCCGCCTGCGGCGTGCCTCCTGGCGCTCCGTCAGGGGCGGAGACGCCGGTGTGGTGACGGCTGGGGTCACGGCCTTCGCTTCCGCTGTCATCTGTCCCGTTCCGGTTCCAAGGCGTTCCAGTTCCACGGTCTTCATGTCTGTGCTGGGCCGCGTCGGGCTGTCGCGCGCCCCAGCATGGCAGGCGCCCGATCCGTGGCGCGAATCACCCGCCACCCCTCTTACGGTGTGGTTTCCGGCCGGTAGATTCAATGCTCTTCAACGGATCAAGTCTGAAACTTGTTCTACATTATCCGAGCGGTTACGCTCCGGCGAAAGTGCAGGGAGAAGGGGGCTGAGAGTGACCGCAGAGGCCATGGTGACGAGCCCTCTCACGGGCCCGGCCGCCGACGACAGCCGCCCGTTGCGGATCGCACTCCTCACCTATAAGGGGAACCCGTTCTGCGGTGGCCAGGGCGTCTACGTCCGCCACCTCGCGCGCGAGCTCGTGAAGCTGGGCCACTCCGTCGAGGTCATCGGCGCGCAGCCCTACCCGGTGCTCGACACCGACGCCCTCACCGGCGCCGGAGCCACCCTCACCGAGCTCCCCAGCCTGGACCTCTACCGCAGCCCCGACCCGTTCCGCACCCCCAAGCGCGACGAGTACCGCGACTGGATCGACGCCGTCGAGGTCGCCACCATGTGGACCGGCGGCTTTCCCGAGCCGCTGACCTTCTCGCTCCGCGCCCGCCGCCATCTCGCGGCCCGCGCGGGCGAGTTCGACGTGATCCACGACAACCAGACCCTCGGCTACGGGCTGTTGGCGGACCTCGGCGCCCCGCTGGTCACCACCATCCACCACCCCATCACCGTCGACCGCGAACTGGACCTGGCCGCCGCCAAGGACCGCAGGAAGCGCGCCTCCGTGCGGCGCTGGTACGGCTTCACGCGCATGCAGCGCCGCGTGGCCCGGCGGCTGTCCTCCGTGCTCACCGTCTCCGGCTCCTCCAAGAAGGAGATCGCCGAGCACCTCGGCGTCCAGGGCGAGCGCATCCACGTCGTCCACATCGGCGCCGACACCGACCTCTGGTCGCCCGACCCCTCCGTGGCCGAGGTGCCCGGGCGGATCGTGACCACGTCGAGCGCCGACGTCCCGCTCAAGGGGCTCGTGCACCTCGTCGAGGCGCTCGCGAAGCTCCGCACCGAACAGCCCGACGCCCACCTCGTCGTCGTCGGCAAGCGCGCCGAACAGGGCCCGGTGGCCCGCGCGATCGAGACGTACGGGCTCCAGGACGCCGTCCGCTTCGTCAAGGGCATCACCGACACCGAGCTCGTCGACCTCGTCCGCAGCGCCCAGATCGCCTGCGTGCCCTCGCTGTACGAGGGCTTCTCGCTCCCGGCCGCCGAGGCCATGGCCACCGGCACCCCGCTGGTCGCCACCACCGGCGGCGCGATTCCCGAGGTCACCGGCCCCGACGGCGAGACCTGTCTCGCCGTGCCGCCCGGCGACGCGGGCGCGCTGGCCGCCGCGCTGGGCCGGCTGCTGGACGATCCCGAACTGCGCACCCGGCTCGGCGCCGCCGGCCGCGAGCGGGTGCTGTCCCGCTTCACCTGGGCCAAGGCCGCCGAGGGCACCGTCGTCCACTACCGCGCCGCCATCGAGCGGGCGGCGGGCGCGAAGTCCCGTACCGCCCGGTGACCTCCCCCTTCCGTCCGATGCAGTTCCCCTCCCCACCCCGCGACCGCGAAGGCAGGACCACGTGCTGACCGTCGATTTCTCCCGGTTCCCGCTCGCCGCAGGCGACCGCGTACTCGACCTGGGCTGCGGCGCAGGCCGGCACGCCTTCGAGTGCTACCGGCGCGGCGCCCAAGTGGTCGCCCTCGACCGCAACGGCGAGGAGATCCGCGAGGTCGCCAAGTGGTTCGCCGCGATGAAGGAGGCGGGCGAGGCCCCGGCCGGCGCCACCGCCACCGCCATGGAGGGCGACGCCCTCGCGCTGCCTTTCCCCGACGAGTCCTTCGACGTCGTCATCATCTCCGAGGTGATGGAGCACATCCCCGACGACAAGGGCGTCCTCGCCGAGATGGTCCGCGTCCTGAAGCCCGGCGGACGCATCGCCATCACCGTGCCGCGCTACGGCCCCGAGAAGATCTGCTGGGCGCTGTCCGACGCCTACCACGAGGTCGAGGGCGGCCACATCCGCATCTACAAGGCGGAGGAACTGCTCGGTAAGATGGAGTCCGCGGGCCTCAAGCCCTACGGCACCCACCACGCGCACGGCCTGCACTCGCCGTACTGGTGGCTCAAGTGCGCCTTCGGCGTCGACAACGACAAGGCCCTGCCCGTCAAGGCGTACCACAAGCTCCTGGTCTGGGACATCATGAAGAAGCCGGCGCTGACCCGGCTCGCGGAGCAGGCCCTGAACCCGGTCATCGGCAAGAGCTTCGTCGCCTACGCCACCAAGCCGCACCTCCCCGTGGCCGCGGCCGTGGGCGCCGCGCAGTGAGCTCTCCCGGGCGCCGCACCGCACCCGAACACCTGGTCCTGGACGGCGTGCTGACCGCCGATCAGGCCGCCGCCACCGTCGCCGGGATCCTCGCCGCGCAGTGCGCCGACGGGGCCATCCCCTGGTTCCGCGGGCACCACCTCGACCCGTGGGACCACACCGAGGCCGCGATGGCGCTCGACGCGGCGGGGGAGCACGAGGCCGCGGAGCGGGCGTACGACTGGCTGGCGCGCCACCAGAACGAGGACGGCTCCTGGTTCGCCGCCTACGCCGACCGCGAGGACGGGGTCGACACCCGGGAACCGCAGGACGCGAGCCTGGAGACCAACTTCGTCGCGTACCTCGCCGTCGGCGTCTGGCACCACCACCTGTCCACCGGCGACGAGGCCTTCCTCGACCGGATGTGGCCCGCCGTGTACGCGGCCGTCGAGTTCGTCCTGCGGCTCCAGCAGCCCGGCGGCGAGATCGGCTGGAAGCGCGAACCGTCCGGCGAGGACGTCGCGGACGCGCTGCTCACCGGATCCTCCTCCATCCACCAGGCACTGCGCTGCGCGCTGGCCATCGCCGAGTACCGGGGCGATCCGCAGCCGGACTGGGAACTGGCCGCGGGCGCCCTCGGGCACGCGATACGCCGGCACCCGGAGCGGTTCCTCGACAAGTCCCGCTACTCCATGGACTGGTACTACCCGGTGCTGGGCGGGGCGCTGACGGGCGCGGAGGCGAAGGCCCGGATCGAGGAGCGGTGGGAGGAGTTCGTCGTCCCGGACCTCGGCGTACGGTGCGTGCTGCCGAACCCCTGGGTGACCGGCGGGGAGTCCTGCGAACTGGCGCTCGCGCTGTGGGCGACGGGGGAGTCGGACCGGGCCCTGGAGATCCTGCGCTCGATAGGCCACCTGCGGGCCGACAACGGCATGTACTGGACCGGGTACGTCTTCGACGACCGGGCGGTCTGGCCCGTGGAGCAGACCACCTGGACGGCGGGCTCGCTCCTCCTCGCGGTGGCCGCCCTGGGCGGCGACGAGGCCACCGGCATGGTCTTCGGCGGGCTGACGCTGCCGGCCGGCCTGGAGCCGGACTGCTGCGCCGAGACGGCCGCCTGAGCACTTCCCGTACTCTCGGCTCGCCCTCCGGCTCGTCCCCCGGCCCGTTCCGGGGGACGCCGGTCGGCTGCCGTCAGCGGCGGTACAGCCGGCCGGCGATGGCGTGGCCGATGACCAGGTAGGCGACGGCCGCGATGCCGTAGCCGATCACCACCTGGACCCAGTCGCGGTTGAAGGTGAAGAGGTCGTAGGACCAGCCGGCCAGCCAGCTCGCCGCGTCGTGGATGAAGTCGACCAGTGCGTTCCCCTGGTTGGCGTCCAGCAGGTACAGCAGGATCCACAGGCCGATGACGAAGGCCATGACGTCCGCCACGACCGCGACGGCACGGCCCGCCTGGCTGCTTCCTCTGGTGTGCGCTCGCGTGTGTGTGGTCATGCCGCGCTTCTGGCCGCTCCCTGGCCGGGTAAACCCGAGCGCGTGAACCCGAGCGCGTGAACCCGAACGGGTCCCCCGGGTGGCGGAGTCGGGTGGCCCGGGTGAGGCTGCGGGGGACGCCTCAGTCCCCGGAGGAAACCCGTGTCCGTACCCACCCCAGCCGTCCGCTTCCGCCGTGCCCTCACGGCGGTGCTCCTGTCCTGTGCCCTGCTCGGCGGTGCCACCGCCTGCGGCTCGGGCGGTGGCGACAAGACCGCCGCCGGTCAGGCCGACGAGGTCTCGGTGGCCATGGCCGCGTTCGCCGAGGCCGACGCGGCGGCCTCCGCCGAGGACGCGGAAGCGGCCGCCGCCACGCCCTCGGCCAGCACCCAGGAAGAGAAGCAGAAGTTCGCCAAGACCCGTTTCGTCGCCAACGCGGGGCTCGCGGCCGGTGCCACCTACCAGTGGATCATCAAGCCGTACCGTGACGGCAAGTTCAAGAAGGGCGCCAAGGGCCGCACTTTCGCCCTGGTCAAGGCGGGCCTCGCGGGCGCCTTCGCCTACAACCGGCTCAAGGCGGCCACGGAGAACGCCAAGGGCGACCCGCTGCTGTCGAAGGCCGTGGGCCCGCTGACGGCCGGCATCGACTCCCTCAAGGGACTCGGCTCCAAGCTGCGCAAGGGCCAGGCGGGCGACGCCGACATCGGCGCCTTCGAGGACGTCATCAACGGCGTCAAGGAAGCCGGGAAGAGCGCGGGCGCCACGGTGACCGACAAGATCCCGAGCGCCGGGCAGCTGACCGGCTGAGCGCACGCGCGGCCTTCCCGAGGCCGCCGCCCTGGAACAGGCCGGACCGGAGCATTCCGGCCCGGCCTGTTCCACCTGTTCCACCTGTTTGAATGGGCGGGTGATCGAGTACGTGGTCCTCGCCGGCGCCGCCGCCGGAACCGGCTGGCTGATGCGCCGCAAGCACCTCCGGCGCCAGGCCGTCGCGCCCGTGCCCGGCATCCCGTGCATGGCACGCCGGCCCGCGGGCACCGGCCGCTGGCGCAGCGGCCGGGTCTACGCCGACTCGGGCGCGGCCCGCTGGGTGCCCGGCCGGGGCGAGACTGTGGTCCTGACCGGCGGCCGCGCCACCGGCGTACGGGCGCCCTCGGTGAAGGAGGGGATCTCCATCAACCCCGGCTCGCGGATCGTGACCGTCGAGTTCGCGGGGGACAGCGGCGTCATGGAGATCGCCGTGATGCCGCTGGACCTGCGGGAACTGCTGGCCGCGGTGGAGCAGGCGGAGGCGGAGCCCGAGGGGGAGGAGACGGCCTAGCAGTTGGAGCAGTTCCGCAACAGCCTTCAGCAGGCGTACCAGTTGGTCCACGTGCCATTGCCGTTGAACGTGTTGCACCAGTAGCCGCCGTTACCGCCGAGCACTTCCACGGTGGGGTTTCCACCGGAGAACCAGCCCCAGACTCCGGCCTGGACGTTGTTGCTGTTGCCGAGCCTGGCCCAGGTGGACCATGATCCGTTCGCGCTGGACTGGTAGCTGTGCCAGACCTGGCGGTCGCTACCGATCAGCACGAACTCGTACCGGCCGTCCGGCCAGTCCAAGCGCTTGGGAATGGATCCACACAGTTTCACCGCGGGGGCCGGACCGTTCCCAAAGAATTCGACGTTGCAGGCTTCGCTGGCGGCAAGGGTCCCGCTGAGGGCGGGGGCACTTGTGGTGCCCGGAGCCGGTGCCGCCTGCGCGGTGGCGATGGGGCTCAGTGTGGCCACGAGTGTCAGAGCTATCACGGCAAGAATGCCGGGCTTCTTCATGGTTCCCCCCAGGAATGGCGTGCCGGGTCTCCGACGGGCTGCTGCTGCCGTTGGTTGGCCGCAAGCATGCGGTTCACAGGCTCGCGTTTCCAGAGCCTTGGCGCACAAGGCAGGGACATGACCCGAAGTCGACGGCGCTGGCCAGATATCCCGCGGGCAGGCGACGCCCCGGCCCGGTGATCCGAACGAAACGGCCCAGGTGTGTTGTCCGGACAGGTTGGTGACGCGGCTGGCGGGTGCTTGGCCTGTGATGCCGGTGTGGCTGACCTGCAAACGTTCCGCGGCCCGCCGCAAGGGCCAGCCGTCGTCCACGACACAGCGGGCAGTCCCGGGACAACACGCCTAGGCGGTCTCCTCGTCGCGCCGTCCGCCGCGGTAGCGCCCGGGCGGGATCCCGTAGGTCCGTTTGAAGGCGTGGGCGAAGGCGTACTCCGCGGTGTAGCCGGAGCGGGCCGCCAGGACCGACAGGGGCGTGTCGGTGGTGCGCAGCAGGCGGGCGGCCGTGGTCATGCGCCACCACGTCAGGTAGGCGAGCGGCGGCTGCCCGACGCGTTCGTGGAACCGGCGGGCGAAGGCGGCCCGCGACAGTCCGGCCCGCGCCCCCAGGGAGGCGACCGTCCAGGGGCGGTCCGGTTCGGCGTGGATGGCCGCCAGCGCGGCGCCGACGGCGGGGTCGGCGAGCGCCGCCGCCCAGCTCGTCCGCCCGGCCTCCCCGGCGGCCCCGCCCGGCCCGGAAGCCCCGCCCACGTGCGCCCGCAGCACGTACAGCAGCAGCACGTCCAGCAGGGCCGGGAGCAGCGTGTCCGTCCCCAGCCCGGGCTCCTCGGCCTCCCGGGCCAGCAGGGCCACCGCCTCGGCCGCGCCGGGCTGTCCGCCCGGCAGGTGGAGCACCTCGGGGAGTTCCCGCAACAGCGGATGCGCGTGCTCCGCCTCGATCCGGTACCCGCCGCACAGGGTCACGGTGACCGGCCCGCCGCCCGGCTCCCCGACGGTGTCCCGGACGAGCAGGGCGGGTTCGCGGTCGGGGTCCCAGCGGGGTTCGGCCGGCTCCGCCGACGGCTCGCCGAGCAGGGTGTACGCGTGTCCGTGCGGCAGGAACAGCACGTCCCCGGCGTTCAGACGGACCGGCTCCGAGGCGGTCGCCAGCAGGCAGCTCCCGCTGAGCACCACCTGGAAGCCCGCCGACCCGGGGACCGCGGGGAACCGCTGGCCCCAGGGCGCGTGCCACCGTACGAGCGCCGACGTGGGCCTGCCCGTACGCATGAGCGCGATGACATCGCTGAGTACGTCCACGCCCGGCAGCTTAGACGGATGCGCAGGAAACATGGATCTTCACGCATGGATCGTCTTCCGTCCGGTTCGTAGCGTGGGGGCATGAACGAAACCCGACAGAACGAAACCCGACAGCCCGCCGCCACGATGCGCGCGGCCCGCGTCCACGCCTACGGCGGCCCCGCCGTCATCCGCCACGAGGAGGTGCCGGTCCCCGTCCCGGCTCCCGGCGAGGTTCTCGTGGAGGTGGCGGCCACCTCCTTCAACCCGTCCGAACTCGCCCTGCGTGCCGGGCTGCTGCGGCAGGTCCTGCCCCTGGACCTGCCGTACGTCCCGGGCTGGGACCTGGCGGGCACGGTCGTCACCACCGGGGAGCGGGTGATCGGCCGGCTGGACGCGGGCGGAGCCGCCGCGCCGTACGTGTCCGTCGCCCCCGACCTGCTGGTCCCGGCCCCCCGCTCCCTCCCCCTCACGGCCGCGGCGGCGATCCCGGTGGCCGGCCTGACGGCCTGGCAGGCGTTGTTCGAGGCGGCGGGGATCGGCCGGGGCAGCCGGATCCTGATCAACGGGGCCGGCGGCGGCGTGGGCGCCTTCGCCGTGCAGCTCGCACGCTGGGCCGGGGCCACCGTCGTGGCGACCGCGAGCCCGCGCAGCGCGCCGGCGGTGCGGCGGTACGGGGCGCAGCGGGTGATCGACCACACGGCCGGCCCGCTCCGCGCGGCCCTGGAGGGCGAACCGCTCGACGCCGTGCTCAACCTGGCCCCGCTCGGCCCGGCGGCGGCCGCCGCCCTGCCGGCCCTCCTCGGCCCGGGCGGCGTGGCGGTCTCGGTGGCGACTCCGATCCCCGGCGGCATCCACCTGGTGGCCCGCCGGGACACCGGGCAGCTCTCGCGGCTGGTCGCGCTGGTCGACGCGGGCGACCTGGAGGTCGCCCCCGCCGCGGTCCGCCCGCTGGCCGACCTGGCCGACGTACACGCGGAAGCGGAAGCGGGAACCCTCGTCCGCGGAAAGACGATCCTGGTTCCGGACGCGAGCGGGCGCGCGTCCCTCTGACGGGCCGGAACCTAGCTGTTCAGCTCCGCCAGGACCCGCAGGGTGTGCGGGTCGGGGGCGGTCAGGAGCAGGTCGGTCACGGGGCCCTTGCGCCACAGCTCCAGGCGTTCGGCGATCCGCTCCCGTGGTCCGATCAGGGAGATCTCGTCCGCGAAGGCGTCCGGGACGGCCATGACGGCCTCTTCCTTGCGCCCGGCCAGGAACAGCTCCTGGATCCGGTGCGCTTCTTCCTCGTAGCCCATCCGGCCCATGAGGTCGGCGTGGAAGTTGCGGGCCGCGTGCCCCATCCCGCCGATGTAGAAGCCCAGCATCGCCTTCACCGGGAGGAGTCCCTCCGCGACGTCGTCGCAGACCTTCGCCCGGGCCATCGGAGCGATCATGAACCCCTCGGGGAGTTCGGACAGCGAGGCCTGGTAGACGTCCGTGCGGGTCGGCGACCAGTAGAGGGGGAGCCAGCCGTCCGCGATGCGGGTGGTCTGGGCGATGTTCTTCGGGCCCTCCGCGCCGAGCAGGACCGGCAGGTCCGCCCGCAGCGGGTGGGTGATGGGCTTGAGCGGCTTGCCGATGCCCGTGCCGTCCGCGCCCCGGTACGGGTGGCTGTGGAAGCGGCCGTCCAGCGCGACCGGGGCCTCGCGGCGCAGCACTTGGCGGATGACGTCCACGTACTCCCGGGTCGCCGTCAGCGGGCTGGAGGGGAAGGGGCGCCCGTACCAGCCTTCGACCACCTGCGGGCCGGACAGGCCGAGGCCGAGCATCATCCGGCCGCCGGACAGGTGGTCCAGGGTCAGGGCCTGCATGGCGGTGGCGGTCGGGGTGCGGGCGGCCATCTGCGCGATGGCGGTGCCCAGGCGGATGCGCGAGGTGTGCGCGGCGATCCAGGTGAGCGGGGTGAAGGCGTCCGAGCCCCAGGCCTCGGCGGTCCAGACGGAGTCGTAGCCGAGGTTCTCGGCTTCGGCGGCGAGGTCGAGGTGGTCCGGGTTGGGGCCGCGGCCCCAGTAGCCGAGTGCGAGTCCGAGGCGCATGTGACGGTCCCCTCCACGAATCTGACGATGCGTCAGGTGACTGTAGGGCAACGGCCCCCCGCCCGGAAGGGCGGGGGGCCGTTGTGCGTGAGCGTGCCCGGGATCAGCCGCGCTGGATGCCCGAGGTGTCGTTCAGGACGCCGCGGCGGCCGTCCTGGGTCTGGGCGATCAGCGTGGCCGGACCGCGCTGCTCCACGGCCAGGTACCAGGTGCCGGGCGCCAGCTCCGCGATCGGGGCGGGGCTGCCGTCCTCGGCGAAGAGCGGACGGGCCACCGGAACGGCGAACCAGAACGGCGTGAAGTCCGCCGCCGGGGCCGGCTGCGGGTTCGCGTCCTGCGGGGCCTGGGGCTGCTCGTGACCGCCGCCGTAGGGCGGGGCCGGCTGCGGGGCGGCCCCGTACGGCTGCGGCTCCTGGCCGCCCGGGTACCCGTACCCGGCGCCCGGCTGCGGCTGCTGCTGGCCGCCGTACGGCGGTACGGCGGTGACGGCGGGCTTCGGGTCCGGCACGAGCTGCGCGGCGAGCGCGGGGACCTTCGGGCCGAAGAGGGTGACGCCGGCCAGCGCCGCGGTGGCGAGGAAGGCGATGACGGAGCCCGCGCCGAGGTCGAGCCCGGTCGGGCAGGTGATCAGCGCCCAGAGCGCGGACCAGGCGGCCGCGACGGAGAGCACCGTGCCCCAGGCCCGGAAGGGCAGGCCCAGGAGCTGGCGGCCGGCGGGCTGCAGGCGGGCGGCGACGAGCAGGCCGACGGCGATGAACGCGAGCAGGAAGACGCTCGGCAGCGCCAGGCTGTAGGCGTCGGTGTCCCACACGCTCGGTGCGTCGACGCCGGTCGCGGAATAGAAATCGAGGAACGAGGCGATGAACAGCAGCGCCGCTGCTCCGATCACCACGCCGTCGCCTCGAGTGAGGGATCGGATGTTCACGTGTCAGGTGTCCTTCTCGGTCTCGTCGTCTCGTGGTGCCGTGGGTCGCCCGCCGTGAAGCAGGGGGCGGGCGGCACCATGGTACGGAGCATTGCCGCGGCCGAGAGGATCGGGGCTGCGGGCCGTCCGGAAGGACGGTCCCGGTGGCCCTACCCGCCGAGGAAGCCGACGATGCCGTCCGCGATGCCCTGGGCCGCCTTCTGCCGCCACTCCGGACTCGACATCTGCGCCGCGTCCTTGGCATCACGCATGTTGCCGCATTCGATGAACACCTTGGGGCGGGTCGAGAGGTTCAGTCCGCCGAGATCGTCGCGGACGACCAATCCGGTGCCGCCGCCCAGGTAGTTGGCGGGGGCGGAACCGGTCGTCCGGGCGAAGTTCCCGGCGATCCGCTCGCCGAGCTGCCGGGACGGCTCGACGATCCTCGCGGTGTCGGCGCTGCCGCCCTTGACCTTGGCGGGGAGGATCACGTGGAAACCGCGGCTGCCGGCCGAGACCCCGTCCGCGTGGACGGAGACCACGGCGTCGGCGGCGGCCTGGTTGCCGATGCGGGCGCGCTCGTCGATGCACGGGCCGAAGGGGCGCTCCTTGCCCGCCTCGTGGGTGAGGACCACCTTGAGGCCCTTGGCTTCCAGGACGGTGCGCAGGCGGCGGGACACGTCCATGGTGAACTCGGCTTCCATGTAGCCCGAGTTGGTGGTGGTGCCGGTGGTGTCGCACTCCTTGCGGTTGGTGCCGATGTCCACCCGGCGGTTGATCTCGGTGGTGTGCTTGAAGTTGCCCGTGTTGTGGCCGGGGTCGATGACGACGGTGCGGCCGGCGAGGGGGTTGGCCGAGGCGGGACTCGGAGCGGTGCCGGTCCCTCCGGGGGTTGTGCCGGGGGCCGCGCCGGGGGCCGGGCTCGCGGCCGGAGCCGACGCAGATGCGGATGCCGATGCGGATCCCGTTGCCGCCGACGCGGAGGGTGCAGCCGCCGCCGCCGAGAGCGGCATCACGATCCGGGGCGGCCGCGAGTCGTCGCCCGCACCCCCGCTCAGCACCTCGGTCAGCACCCACCCGGCCAGAGCGGCCGGGGCGATCGCGGCCGCCGCGACCACCAGGGTGGACCGGCGGGCGTACCAGGGCCGGTCCGGGCTGATGGACGTCGAGGACTCGGGGAGCGGCGGGGAGCTTTCGTCGTAGCGCACCCGGCGATGCTAGACCGGAGGTCGGTCGGGTGTACGGACCCTGGGCCATCCGGGGGCGCGGTGAGGTTATATGCCGGGGCGGGGGCCGGGGCCGGGGCCTGAGCGGGGGCCTGAGCCCGAGCCCGAGCCTGAGTCCGGGCCTGAGCCCGAGTCCGAGCCCGAGCCCGGGCCTGAGTCCGGGCCTGAGCCTGAGTCCGGGCCTGAGCCCGGGCCCGATCCCGAGTCCGGGCCTGAGCCCGAGCCTGAGTCCGGGCCTAAGCCCGGGCCTGAGCCCGAGCCTGAGTCCGGGCCTGAGCCCGAGTCCGAGCCCGAGTCCGGGCCTGAGTCCGGGCCTGAGTCCGGGCCTGAGTCCGGGCCTGAGTCCGGGCCTGAGTCCGGGCCTGAGCCTGAGCCTGAGCCCGAGCCTGAGCCCGAGTCCGGGCCTGAGCCCGAGTCCGGGCCTGAGCCTGAGTCCGGGCCTGAGCCCGAGTCCGGGCCTGAGCCCGAGCCCGGGCCTGAGCCCGAGCCCAGGCTCGATCCCGGGCCCGAGGGTCAGATGCCCTCGCCCGTGCGGCGCAGGACGCGCAGGGAGTCGGTCGCCGAGACTTCCTCGAAGGCGCCCGAGGCCAGGGCGCGTACGTAGATGCGGTACGGGGCCTGGCCGCCGTCGGCCGGGTCGGGGAACACGTCGTGGATCACCAGGGTGCCGCCCTCGGCGACGTGCGGGGCCCAGCCCTCGTAGTCGCCCGTGGCGTGCTCGTCGGTGTGGCCGCCGTCGATGAAGACCAGGCCGAGCTTGCCGCCCCAGGCCGCGGCAACCTGCGGGGAGCGGCCGACGATCGCGATGACGTGGTCCTCCAGGCCGGCCTTGTGCAGGGTCCGGCGGAAGGTGGGCAGGGTGTCCATCAGCCCGATCTCCGGGTCCACGACGCTCGGGTCGTGGTACTCCCAGCCGGGCTGCTGCTCCTCGCTGCCCCGGTGGTGGTCCACGGTGAGCGCGCTCACCCCCGCCTCGCGGGCGGCGTCGGCGAGCAGGATCGTGGAGCGCCCGCAGTAGGTGCCGACCTCCAGGAGCGGCAGCCCGAGCCGCGCCGCGGAGGCGGCCGCCTCGTACAGGGCGAGCCCTTCCCCTACGGGCATGAACCCCTTGGCGGCCTCGAAGGCGGCGAGGGTCTCCGGCTTGGGGCTGGCCATGGTGTTCCTCCTGCGGGGTGGGTGGCGTACGGGATACGGCGTACACCGACGTACATCGGCGGCCCATGGTGCCTTACCCGCTGGTAGGGCGCCATGGGCAGGGGCTCCGGCCCACCGCGCCGGGCCGAGCCCTGCGGCGGCGACATGAATGGCTGTCGATCGACGCGTCGACAGTTATACTTGTCGTTCTGGCTTGCGGCAGGTAAACATGTCACATGGATGATTCGACACCGATCCCGACCCCCGACCGGAACGACGAGGACTTCTGGGCCACCGTCATGAACCTGGTGGAGCCCGCCTGGAGCGAGCCCGCCGAGGACGAGGCGTTCGCCATGGACGACCAGGTGCTCGACGCGGTCCGCCCGCTGGCCCGGCGCATCTCGACGCGCGCACAGGCCTACCACGCCGCCGGCAAGCCCTTCGACGCCGCCCTCATGGCCGCGCCCGACGTACAACTGGCCCTGCTGCGGGCGCTCTACGAAGCCAAGCGGTCCGTCGACCGGATGGCGGAGAGCGCGGCGACCGTGGCCGGCCGCAGCGGAGCCAGCTATACGCAGCTCGGCGCGGCCTGGGGCGGCATCAAGCGCCAGTCGGCCCGCCTCAAATGGCCCCACGCGGTGGCGAAGCGCTCCGCCAGCGAGTCCATCCCGCTGCGCTACGCGGGCGGCACCGCCGTCATCCACCACGACCCGGATGCCGACGCCTGGTGGTACACCGCCGTCGCCGCGGACGGACAGGAGGAGGAATCGGAGGCCGTGCACCCCACGTACGCCGAGGCCATCGCCCGGGCGACCGAGTTCCTCCTGGGCCGCGCCCAGCCGGACGAGCCGGCTTCCTGATCCCTTCCGGTCAGCGGCCGAAGAGGCGGGAGAGGGTGCCGCTCCCCGGGCCGGCGCCGCGACGGCGCTCGCGCAGTGCGCGGCGCAGATCCGCGCGGGTGTCGGTGACCTCCTGGGTCAGCCAGTCGCCGCTGCCGAAGACGAAGGGGAGCCGGTGCAGCAGCGGGCTGATGAGGCGCAGGGCGAGCTCGGGGTCCCCCGCCTCGCCGATGCTGCGGATCACGCGGTGC
Source organism: Streptomyces sp. CA189 (assembly GCF_056428985.1). Taxonomy (NCBI): domain Bacteria; kingdom Bacillati; phylum Actinomycetota; class Actinomycetes; order Kitasatosporales; family Streptomycetaceae; genus Streptomyces; species Streptomyces sp. CA189. The sequence continues at coordinate 21,682 of NZ_JBWJVM010000046.1, forward strand.
GCCACCTCCGGGTCGCCGTGTTCCACGAGCTCCTCCACGTCCGGGAACAGCCGCAGGTACAGCGGCGCGGCCGCCGCGAAGTCGCCGACCAGCCATGCGTCGTGCGCCAGCCGACGCCGTACGTCGAGCAGGATCGGGCCGTCCGAGGGCAGGGCCCGCTCCAGCCCGGGCAGCAGCGGCCCCAGCAGGGCGCGTTCGCTCTCGGCCCGCTCGGGGGTGCGGGCGTCCCACTGGCCGTCGCGGTCGTGGGCGCCGCGCTGCATCGCCGAGGCCAGGTAGTACCGGGCGGTCATGGTTACCGGGTCGTGGGGGCCGAGCACCCGGACCGCCTGCTCGATGATCTCGTGCAGCTCCGCCTCGTGTCGGTGGCCGTCGCCGGGCCCGTGGGCTGCCGCTTCGCCGACGTACGCGACGCGCGCGGTGATCGTGTCGGGGTGTTCGAGTCCGAGGACCCGCACCATGCGGGGCAGGATGCGCTCCAGCTCGACGCCGGCCTGCCCGCGTACGCGCACCGCCCGGTGGTACGCGGCCCGCACCGTCAGCGGGTCGCTCGCGCCGAGTTCCTCCGCCGAGTCGGCGGCGAGCATGTCCAGCCGTTCCACGAGGTCGGCCGGGCCGTCCGCCAAGAGCAGCTCCAGGCGCCGCCGCAACAGGGCCCGGACGGGATCGTCGGCCGGTTCCGCCGTGAGGACGTGCACGGTCGGGGAGTAGGACGGCACCGGAGGGGCCGAGGAGGGGACGGGCCCCGGCTCGGGTGAGGGTGTGAGGGCGGGCGCGGAGGGTGCTCCGGAGGCGCCGCCCCGGGTGAGTTCCGCGAGCCGCCGTGCCACCTCGTACGCATCGGCGGGACGGTTCCCGGGGTCCTTGGCGAGCAGGCCCAGTACGAGTTCGTCGAGGCCGGGGGGCAGCCCCGGCCGGAGCGAGCCGGGGGCGGGCGGTTCGGCCGTCAGGTGCTGGGCGAGGAGTTCGTGCATCTCGCGCGCGGGGAAGGGCCGTTCACCGGTGAGCAGCTCCATCAGGACGCAGCCCAGGGCGTACAGGTCGCTGCGGCCGTCCACGGGGACCCCGTTGGCGCCACCCGTCCAGCGCTCCGGGGCCATGTACGGGAAGGAGCCGATGATCATGCCGGTGCCCGTCAGCTCCGTACCGCCTCCCCGGGCCTTGGCGATGCCGAAGTCGAGTACCTTCGCCACCCCGTTCCCGACCACCATCACGTTGGCCGGCTTGATGTCCCGGTGGACGATCCCGGCGTCGTGGGCGGCCCCGAGGGCGTCCGCGATCTGCCGTGCCCAGACCAGGGCGTCGGCGAGGGGCGGCACCCCCTCGTCCAGGATCTCGGCGAGGCTGCGTCCCGCGAGCAGCTCCATGACGAGGAACACCGTGGGTCGCCCGGCACGTTCGGTGCGGCCGAAGTCGTGGATGGTGGCGATGTGGGGATGGGCGAGGCTCCCGGCGAGGCTGGCCTCCCGCTCGAACCGGCGGGTGTCCTCGTACGTCAGTGGGTACCCGATCTTGACGGCCACCGGGCGGCCCACCCGGCGGTCCGTGGCCCGCCACACCTCGCCGAACCCGCCCCGGCCGAGCAGCTCCTCCAACTCGTACCGGTCTTCGATCAGTTCCCGCACTGGCTCGTCTCCCCGCCACGATCCTCGTCCCGCCGAGGCGAAGCCTATGTCCGGCCGCGTTCTACGTGGTCGGGGCGTCGGGGCGTCGGGGCCGCGGGGCGCGAACGGTCGGCTACCCGTGGCCCGTGAGGAGGGCCGCCAGTCGGGCCGCGTGTGGGGACGGGTCCGTCGGGTGGAGGAGTTCCGTGCGGTGGACCAGGCGGGGGGTGCGGACCGGGGCCGCCGTGGTGCCGGGGAAGGCGGACGCCAGGGAGAGGGGGAGCGCGGTCAGGCCGTGGCCGGCGGCGGCCAGGGCGGCCAGGGCGTGCGGGTCGGTGCCGTGGTGGCGGGTGCGCGGGTGGAAGCCCGGGGTGTGGCTGACCTCGCGGAGCCGGGCGAGGGGGACCGCCGTGTCGGGGGCGTCGATCCACTGCGCCTGCGCGAGGTCGGGCAGCCGGACCGAGCTCCGCCGCGCCAGGGGGTGGGCGTGCGGGAAGAGCACCGCCAGGGGCTCCTCGGTGACGGCGAGGGTGACGGTGGGGCCCAGGTCCGGCAGCGGGAGGGGGTCGCTGGGCGCGGCCACCCCGTCCAGGAGGCCGAGGTCGGCGCGGGCGGTCAGGACCTCCTCGACCACCGCGTCCCGCCCCAGGACGTGCAGGTCCACCTCCACCGGCCCCGCGGCGCGCAGCCGGGTCAGGGCCTGCGCGAGCGCCGGGCCGAAGGCCGCGGGGGAACAGGCCACCCGCAGCCGGGCGTCGGGCGCCCGGTGCAGGCGGGCGATGTCGGCGCGGGCCGCGTCCAGGCGCAGGAGCAGCGCGGGGGCGTGTTCCATCAGCCGGACCCCCGCCTCGGTGGCGGCGACGGGCCGGCGCTCGACCAGCCTGGCTCCCAAGTCGGCTTCGAGCGCCGCGATGTGCTGGGAGACGGCCGACTGCGTGTAGCCGAGGACCGAGGCGGCGGTGGAGAAGGAGCGGTGTTCGAGGTGTCCCGTCGCATTTGATCTTGCCTGCGCTTGGGGTTGTGACCTGGGCTGATGCAATACGAGGTGAGATGGAATCGTGTGGGAATCTCAGAAGGTGTTGTCCCTCAGCGGCACTTGCTCAAGGATTTCTCACTTGAAGTTGCCGGTCAGTCGTCTTTGACCGCCTGGCGTCGCCGGTAGGCGGCTTGTCGGCATCGCGCCGAGCAGTAGCGCGTGTCTCGGCGTCGGTCGTCGCCGGGCGTCCAGGTGACACCGCAGACTGGGCACTCCCTGTGGGAGCGGAGTGGGCTGCTGAGCTCACGTTGTTGCTTCTTCTGCCGATGGTGACGCGCTTTGCAGGCTGGCGTGCAGAACCGCGTTCTGTGATGAGGATCTAGCAAGAGGCCGCCGCAGCCTGCGCATCGACTCCGGTCGTCGTCCTGGTCGGGCGCGAGGAGAGCGTTGAGTCGGCGGGTGAGATCGCCCAGTGTCTCCGGGATGTGTGTCTTGGGTTCGTTGGGCATCGGAAAGGGGTGGTTGGGGAGGGTGCGGTAGTAGCGCTCCTCCTCGATCCAGCGGACGAGTGGGTCGGCGACTCCGGCGCCTTCGTATCGGTATCCAGGCGCGACCCGTTCGCGAACTTCGCTGATGAACAGACGGAAGTCCCGGTCGCAGCCGGTGAAGGGAAGATTCCGGAGCTTGGGCGAGGCCAGGATGCCGGTGAGGGCGACGATGCCGGGATAGCTACTGGCCATGAGCCGGGGGTCTTCGCGGTAAGTGCCGCCTCCGGGTGGAATGAGGAGTCGTAGTCTGCGATCGCGCTGCTGACGGAACCTGCGGCCGTCCCACCAGCGCCAACACCATGCGGCCGCCTGGCGCATGGCGACCACCACGGTCTGCCAGCCGTGTTCGCCAACCAGACGGTCGTGGTCGCGCTGTGCCTGAATGATCTCGGGCAGCGGACGGATGTCGAACTGTGCGTGGTAGGTGTCGGTCCAGCGGCCGTGGCGGAGGCAGAGCCGGGTGCTTTCGGGGACCCAGCGCCGGGCCTGGTCGAAGACGCCCTTGGCTGCCAGGCAGAGCGTGCAGGCCGCCTGGACCTGCCAGCCGTGGTCGAGCGGCTGACATTGGGCGGGAAGGTGCCGGGTGAGGTCCGGAGTCCGCAGGTCGGGCAGGGCTTTCAGGAGCCGGTCGCGGGGGTGCCCGGACAGGCTGCTGATGGCGTCCAGCCGGCCCAGCGGAGCAGGGTGGATCCGGTGCTGGTTGTTGATCTGTCCATGGAGATCGAGATGGGAAATCCGGTTTGCTGTCGCGAGCCGGGCGACGTAGGAGTCCGAGCTTTCGCGGTGCAGTGGGGCGAGGGCGTGCGGGAGCCGCCGAAGACGGGGCGGCGGCAGGTGGCTGATCATGCCGCTTCCCCGGCCTCGCTGTCCCCGTCGTCTGCTGTGCGGGGGGTGTCGGACTGGGTGTTGTGGTCGACCGGGATGGACTCCAGCAGGCGGCGGGTGACGCGTTCGCTGCCGTCGGCGATCGCGCTGATGGCGGCCGCGCGGACGAGGTGGGACAGGCTGCTGATGCTGCCGCCGGTGCGTGTGTGGAGATACTTCGCCAGCCGGAGCAGGCTGCCGGGCTCGTGGTGGTGCAGCCGCAGAGAATCCTCCATCAGCGCGATCATCGAGCGCCATTCGGACTGGTAAGGGAAGCTCCCGGTGTACTTCATCACGCAGCGGGCCGCGATCTGCTTGCCTCGGACCCCGGTGAACAAACCCTCACGCTCGACGTTGATGCCGGCGTAGACGAACGTGGCGGGGATGTGCTCTGCGAAGTACTTCAGATGGTCGGACAGGTCCTTGCCGGTGGACGTGGCCATCTGGATGTTGTGGATCTCGTCGACCAGGACCAGGTCGCAGCGGGCGTCCGTGAGGATCTCGCAGACCGCGTCCGCGATGTCCATCTCGTTGTGCCGGGCCTTCAAGGGCAGGCCCAGGAAGTGCGCGAACCGGGTGGCGAGCTTGCGCGGGGAGCCGTTGGGCGGGGCGGAGACGTAGACCACCGGGATCCGGTCGTGGTCGGGGAAACGCTGGCGTACTCGCAGTTCGTGGGCCCTGCCGAGCTGCTTGATGGCGGTGGACTTGCCCGTCGCCCAGGGCCCGGAGACGATCAGCCCTCGGCGGGCGCTGATCTCCCGCCGGTTCACGAGGGTCAGCAGCCGGCCTTGGTGAAGGACGTCGCGGACGGTCGGGGTCTCCACGATGACCAACTCGGAGTGGTAGTTGACCCTGCCCTCGTCGTACTCGTCCTGGGCCCGCGGGTCGAGGGCTTTCCACTCGTCCTCGGGCAGGAGGTCGAAGGCCATCGGGTCATCGTCGATGAAGCGGCGCCAGCCCTCCAGAGTCGTTGTGGGCATCCGCCGGTCCTCGGGCAGCCCGAACTCGTCCGCGTTCACCACCATTTCCTGGCCTCCTTGCGTGCGTCGAAGATCCTCAGCGGGACGACGTTGGCAACCGTCTCGTCCTCCTCGTCCTCCTGGTTGGCCCCGGCCCCGGCCCCGGCCGTTGGCTGGGCTGGCGGAGGCTGCGGAGGTTCGGGCCGAGGCCATGCGGGCTGGCTGGTGGCCTGCGTGCGGGCTGCGACCTTGGCGCCCCGACGTCGGCTTCGTTGGCCGCGGGCCGGCTTGGCCGGGGACGCTTCCTTCTCCCCGGGACCGGCCCCTGCCCGCTCCAGCAGGTCGTCGACTGCTTCGGCGATGGCGTTCTCGGTGACCTGTTCTCCCTGGTCGCGCAGGTCGCGGGCGGAGTGGTTCCAGGCCAGTTCACCGAAGGGGGTAGCCGTGGTGGACAACAGCCGCCAGGGAACAGTGACCCACTGCCCGGTGCGATGGTTCCGGAGCCAGACCAGCCGGATGTCGTAGGGGTCGTGGCGGACCTCCCACCGGTTCTTCCTCTCGATGATTCCGGACATTTCCCGTCGCAGGCCGTCGAGCCCTTCGCAGTCGTAGATCCGGTGGTTGATCTTGATGCCGTAGGAGTTGATGACCTGCCAGCGGCTCGGCAGCAGTTCCAGGTAGTCCTCCGCCGTCAGCGCGAGAGGCAGGAAACCGGCGGTCTCCACCAGCGCGGCGTACTTCTCGTTCGGGGAGAACGTCCGTCCCGGGGCGAGCGGGTCACGTAGTCCGTCATGTTGCCTGGTCTGCCACCTGGCGACGATCCACTCCTGAAGAAGTTCCTGGAGCTGGTGCAGGGACCACAACGGCTCGTCTTCCACCTTGCGGCCTCGGTACTCGGTCGAGCGGCCGGTATACCCAGTGAGGAACTGCGCGAACAAAGAGGCTGCTGAACCCAGTGTTCTTTCAATATGGGGCTTGTGAGTTGGCGTGCGGGGCGGCGCATGGATCACTTCGGTGCCGAACGCGTTGCAAGCCGCGTGGAAGTTCTTCGACAAGAACGCTTTGCCGCCGTCGACAACCACTGTCTCCGGGATGATCAAGGGGACCTCGGCCGCGTGCCGCAGCCGTTCGTCAACCGACAGCAGCCTCTCGAACGGAAGCGCGGAGTGTTCCATCCGCAGGGCCTCGGGCCAGCCCGGACGCATCGGGGCCGGGGTCACCGACCGGGCCAGCAGGAGTGCGGCGTCCAGCGACTTCGTGGTCGGCCGCAGCACCGCCGCGGTGATGGACCGCGTCGCGACGTCGACCATACCGACCAGCTCGCACCGGTCCACGACGCCACTGTCCAGCCGGACCAACACGTCGAACGGGGTGGAATCGATCTCCATCAACTCACCCGGACGACACACGACGATCTGATCGAAGACTCCGTCAGGCTGAGTCGCCAGCGAGCGGCGGGTGCGGGCCGAACCGGTTGTGTGCCGCCCGGCCTCCAACCGGTTGAACAGACGGTAGAACGTCGCCCGGGACGGCATGTCGAGTGGCGGCCCGTCGAGTTTTTTCACCGCCTGGCCAACGCGTACGAAGTAGAAGCTGACGGTGTGGGTGGAGCCGTCGGTGGCCTGGTCCATCAGCCGTCGCAGCACCTCCACAACCCGCGGGTCCACCTGCCCCAGCACCGGGCGGCGCGGGGCCTGGCGGCCGTCCAGCATGCCCAGCACTCCGCGCTTTTGGTAGCGGCGCCGGCGCCAGCGGATGGTGTGCGGGCTGACAGGACGCCCGCTCTCCCGAGTCAGTTCGGTGGCCTTGGCCGCTTCCCGCTCGGCCAGGCTTCGCAACGCGGGATCGAACTCGGGCCGAGGCATCGCCCCGACCTCGGCGTCCGGCGGCAGACCGGTGAGAACTTCGGCCATGTGTCGGTGCCACCACAAGGCATTTTCCGCCTGGCCGGGTGGCAGTCCATCCAGCAACCCCGGCGGAAGCCTGCGGGTGCCGCCCGAGCCGATCACTTCGAAGCCGGGCGAGGTCATCAGCGTCGGCAGATGCATCGCGCTGGGCCGGCCGTGCTCATCGGCCAGCCGGACCAGGACGCCGGAAATACCGACCACGGTGTGCACCAAGCCGTCGAACCGGACCCGGTCCCCGGGACTGACCACCAGTGGATGCCTCACTGAGTCGTCACCGCCTGCCGGACCACACTGGCCGGCCCCAATGGCCCCGCCGCCAGGTCAATTTCCAGGACGCGGCGCCACAACAGGTGATAAAGCACCGGCAGCACCGCGAGGCGGTCCCCGACTCGCTCGGCCCCGGCCATCAGTCCCTCCGGCTCGGTAAAGGCCACCGTCAGCTCCGAGGCCACCGGTTCCCGGTGATTGCGTGGATGTCGGTAGCCCGCGAGCCACTTGACGTTCGCCAGCAGGACCGGATCGATTGCACCGACCCGACGAAAGGACCACCCCGCAAGCTCGCAGGCCCGCGCGGTCGCCGCGAACGCCTCCGCGTCGTCCGGCTCGATCCGGTCGTCGGGGCGCACGTCCACCACCAGGCCGCCGCCGTCATCGAGGCGGGCAAAGAAGTCCGGGACGTGCCCGCGACGGCCTCGCTGGCTGGGCCAGAACAGGCGGAAAGGCTGGGCTGCCATCCCCGTCACTCGCGCGTCGAAGTCCATCAGCATCGCGTGATGCCGTTCCAGATGTGACTCGCAGGACAACTGCTCGGCCGTCGTCGCCGCCCAGTAGTCGCGGGTCACAGACCTCTGCCCCTTGTAGGACCGAACCGTACGGACCGGGGGCAGACGCTCGAACCGCAAGGTCCAGCAGACCGGGAGCGGCTCACGGCGGCGAACCAGGCCCTCCTCCACGTACTCAACCTCGAACGACGCCTGCCCCAGCAACCCGGCATCCACCACTCATCCCCCGACGAATTTCCCGGACCGATCACACAGATCCGAGCAAAGCCCCGAGCAGGCACCGCCCACTCGAGATTCGCCCTCAAACCACCCCGGAGAGGGAAGGTCATGTGAGACGAGCATTCATCCGCGAACTCATCGTGCAGGGCACCAACGAGGGATTGGACGCCGCCCGCGCCCGCGGCGCCCACCCTCGGACGGTCGCCAGCCATGACACCCGCACAGGTACGTCACGCCCGCGACCTGCTCACCCGTCCAGAGAACACCGTGGCCTCGATCGCGAAGCTGCTCGGCGTCTCCCGCAACACCATCTACAACTACGTACTGAGCTGAAGAGCGGTCGCCTTGCGCTCGCCGAGGCGACCAGCAGGTCCGAACTGCCCCGGCGCCGGCCAAACCCAAGGACTGATCACCGCCGTTGGTGGCTGGTGGCACGGTTCTTACCGGTACCCCAACTCCGCGCGTGTCACTGGGCATTTGCCACCGGCATCAGTTTCGGATTGGCCTCCGTAGCGTCGATATCGGCGCGCGATGGTCGATACGATGGTCACCTCGCTCCAGCCGGTCCACATCGTGTGTGGGCGTGGGACGACACAGATTTCCCCGTGTCGTCCTGCCACCACCCACGAAGAACCGACTGGAAGGAGACCGGAGACGTGGAGTTGCCCGAGAAGGACCAGGAGCCCAAGCCGGAGCGCCGCAAGGCGAAGGAGGCCAAGGCGATGGACACCGCTCGGGGACAGATCCGCAAGCGCAAGCTTACGAAGATCACGCGGGAGATCCTGCTCGGCACCGTGATCAACCTGCTGGCCGCCCTGATCATCTGGGCGTTCATCTGGGGGTGGGGGATGTACGTCGCCCCCCGCCTGTAGCTGAAACGCAAACGACCTCCAGGATCGCGAGTCCTGAAGGCCGTGCGGGGAATGTTCCCGTATGTAACTGTTCAACCCTTGAGGGCCCCGTCGAAATTGGCGGGGTCCTCACTCTTTTCACAAGGTCCGTACCGTGTTGGAGCGCCGTACGCACGGCCATAGCGTGTACTTCCCTCGCGGGTCCAAGTCTAGCGTGGCCATCGTCGATGGACACAAGCAGATGTCCATCATGGAGGCCTCCATGATGGACATCTGCTGGTTGACGCCGGAGATCGGCAGCTCGCCACCCGCCTAGTTCTCGCACAGGTGGCTACTCCTTCAGGGGGTGGGGGCGGTGAGCCGGGCGAGCGGGGAGGGCCGCCCCTTCTGGGTGGCGCAGACCGCCTCCCAGTCGATGGCCGGGTGGGACCTGGAGCACGTCGAGGTCGCCGAGCCGGAACAGGGCCACGCACGACACGTCACGCTGGCGCTGCCATCCGCTGTGGACCCACGTCGACGGGCGGAGCCACTTGGCCTTCACCAGGTGGTTGAAGTCCGAGACCGGACGCCCAGGTGCTTCGCCGCGGCCGTGCGGTTCAGCATCCGGCCGTTGTGCTTCGCCTTCTCCAGCGCCGCCCGGTCGGCGAAGTGCTCGAGCGCCTGGCCGTCGTAGAGGCCGTGGCCCTTGTAGTCGCCGTTCCCTGTCAAGTCCAACGTGTTGAACTTCGGGTACCGGGTCCCCACCGGGCCGATAGCGTGGGGCCATGGTCTTCTGGAGTACCCAAATCGGCCCGCATTACGACGGCGACACGCGTTCATTGGGGTCGCAGCGGTGCATGGGAGAGCTCGTCTGCCCGGACTGCGACAACGTGATGGCCCGGCTTTTCGACGCCCCCGACGGGATTGCCGTGTCCGCCTGGATTCCGGCTGCGGCGAGTGCGCCGAGCGATCCCAATGGCCGCAGGGTCGGCTGGACCTTCTTTGCCTTGATCGACGATTCCATGCCGGACGAGGAGAGCGCGCCGCTGAAGTGCTGGCGGGGGCATGCCCCGTTGGTTGTCACGGCCCGCGTCTGTCGTACGGCTGCGGGCGCGTATCGCACAACCGGTCGGAAGAAACGGGTGCCGCTCAGCCCGATCGATCCAGACGTGGTGCGCTAAGCTGGTCGCACATTAATCGCCTGAGGCGGGGCCGCTCGCCACTGTCGAACTTGAGGCACTCGACGCGTGATCCTCTGAGGAGGAGCCGTGTCGGCTGCCCAAATTCTCCCATTGCTGCAGGGATTCGCCACGCCCGTCTTCGTGGTGGTAGCTGTGTTGCTTGGCCTCATCGCTCTGGCCGTTGTAGTTGCGCTCTTCACCAAGGCCGAAGAGCGCCGTCAGGCGGCAATCGAGGTGCTGATGATCCTGACCCGTCGTCAGAGTGAAACGCAGGAAACCCCGTCTGAGCCCTCCGCCGCGCCGCGGCGGGTGCGTCGAGGAAGGGGTCGATCGCGTTGAGCTGACGTCGTCGAAGGTGGGTCGCTTCCCTCGTGGTGAGGCGGCCCACTCGTCCGTCAGATGGCGGGTGGTCGCGGCTGCGTGGGCAGAGCCGGCCTTGGGGGCCATCGGGGCAGCCGCTAGGGCAGCGGCTGCCCCGATGGCCCCCAAGGCCGAACGCGCTGAGCGGGACGGCTGGTTGCGCTACTCTGAGCCGTAACAGCTGCCTGGTGGTAGCTACGGCCTGAGCGCTGGCCCGTGACCAGTGCGCCGACGGCCCGAAGGTGCGCTTGTGCATCACCACCGATCACGTCTTTCCGATCGTGCCCTGTAGGCGCGTCGGGTCACGGGACCGAGCCGCGCCGGACCAAGGAACACGATGGTCATGCACCACGGCCGCAAGCAGACCGCGAAGCAGCTCGCATCCGCCACCGGCATCAGCTACCAAGCCGCCGTCAACGGTTTCATCTGTACCCGTGAAACGCTGGCTCACCTGCCCGAACCAGATCGTCATGGTGTACCGGCATGCCCGTACTGCGAAGGCCACGGCAGCGGCATCAAGACGTACTACGTCCCACTGACCACCCCCGATGGCTCGCTCCTGTCGATCGACGGTGTCTGCGACACGTGCCACGGCTGCGGCCGAGCTGACCACGGCCAGTGTCCGCCCCAGCGTGCCACCGACCTGCGCGACTTCCTTTCCTCGTTGGGGATCGGAAACAGGGGCTGACCTGCCCTTGGCTGTCTCACCTGACCTTGCCCCTAGCGTGCGAACCGGACAAGGTCAGATGAGACAGAGGCAAGGTCTCGTGAGACGGGACACGAGGACCGCGACGAAGGTGCGCAGCAGATGCGGATCCATGCGCATCAGTATTGCTGATGCGGGTAGTGCGGATCATCGTTGGACGTGATGGGCCGGCGGCTCGGAGGATGGCCGTCATGAACGCGAACCACACCACGGGGCAGACCGCGCCCACCGCCCGCATCGCCCTGATCGCGGACCGCTCCGACGCCGTACGCTCCCACGCCCGCGTGCCCGGCCTGCTGGCGGCACTGCGCCTGCGCGAGGGCCTGGACCTGGACGCCTACTGGATCCCCACCGAGGAGGCGGGCGAGGGCATGGACGGCTTCGACGCCGTCTGGGTCCTGCCCGGCAGCCCCTACCGCAGCGAGGGCGGAGTGCTCGCCGCGATCCGGGACGCCCGCGAGAACGGCATCCCCTTCCTCGGCACCTGCGGCGGCTTCCAGCACGCCCTGCTGGAGTTCGCCCGTACCGTCTGCGGCCTCGACCGGGCCGCCCACGCCGAGAACGACCCGGCGACCGCCGAGGCGGACGCGGTGGTCGTCCCGCTGGCCTGCTCGCTCGTGGGCCACGAGGGGACCGTACGGGTCACCCCCGGCTCCCGCGCCGCCCGGCTGCTCGGCGCGGACCGCACGCAGGCGCGGTACCACTGCAGCTACGGCCCCAACCCGCTCCACCTGGACCTGCTGCGGGCCCACGGCATGACCTTCACCGGCGCCGACGAATCCGGCGACATCCGCATCGCCGAACTGGCCGAGCACCCCTTCTTCCTGGCCACCCTCTTCCAGCCCGAACTGGACGGCGACGGCACCCGCGCCCACCCGCTCGTCACCGGCCTGGCGGCGGCCGCCGTGGAGCACGCGCGCACCCGCTGACCGCACCGGCTGACCGCACCGGCTGACTGCACCCGCTGACCGCACCGCGACGGAACGCCCCTCCCGCCCGGTTGGCCGAATCCCTATGATCATCCCGCCGGGGGGGAACGCGCGACGTCCTGCACACCTGTCATCCGGCGGCGTCGCACCAGGGGGTAGTGAACATGGCCACGCGTACGGACGACGACGTGCCCAACGGCATCGGACGGCTCGGCTGCACGCTGATCGCGGGCGGCGCCGCCATGGTCCTGATCGGCGCCGTCACCGCCGGATGCCTCGCCGTCACGCAACGCTTCCCGGGCGACTCCATGGACATCGCCTGGAAGACCCCGGCGGACGGCAAGGCCTCCAAGCAGGGCAACGGGGCCTGGCTGGCCGGCGACACCCTCGTGCGGAGCCGTTCCGACGCGGTGACCGGCTACGACGCCGGTACGGGAAAGCGGGCCTGGGAGTACCGGCCGCCCGGCCGCTCCGAGATCTGTGCCGCCGAGGCCGACCTCGACAGCTCCGTCCTGCTCGTCACCCGCGACGACGAGACCCGACCCGCCTCGTCCAAGCGGGAACTCTGCACCGCCGTCGCCGCCATCGACATGAAGAACGGCCGGGAGATCTGGCGCGCGCCGATCCCGGCCGCCGACGGGGAGGGCGGTTTCGAGCCCGACCCGGTGGCCGCCGGGGGCGGTTTCGCCGTACTCGCCGACCAGGGTCTGCGCGCCGTCGACGTGCGCACCGGCGCGTCCCGCTGGACGGCGGCCGTTCCCAAGAACTGCGTCCCCCGCGAAGCCGCGCCGGCCAAACGGCACGTCGCCGCCCTCCTCGCCTGCGGCGGCCCCGAGAAGCGAACGAGCGGCGGCGTCCCCGTAGGCGCCGAACTGCACGCGGCCGCCTTCGATCCCGCCACCGGCGCGCTGTTGTGGTCCACCCCGTTCGGCGATCGCGAGCCGGTCCGCTACGACGCGGCCACGTCCGTCATCTCGGCCGACCCGCTGGTGGTGGGCTATAAGGACGGGGCCTTCCACTCCTTCGGCAACGACGGCCGCCCCAATCCGCCCATCGACTACATCGGCGCCTACGGCACCCTCGACGGCAAGAAACCGCTCGAGGCGGCGACGGACGGCACCCGGCTCTACGCCCTGGCCGGCTACTACGGGAAGGGCGCCACCCGCCACGACGCGGTCGCCTTCGACCTGGCCACCGGCCGGCAGGTCTGGAAGACCGGACTCGACCACACCCAGGGTCTCGGCCTGAACCTCCACGACGGCAAGGTCACGGTGATCGTCAGTACGAGCCCGACCTCGGCGCTCGGGCACGAGGACCTGTACGTCCTCGACGCCGCCACCGGCAAGGAGCGTGATGTCCGCAGCTTCCACGACGGCGTCTCCACGGCCAGGATCTTCAAGTACAAGGGCCTGTTCATCGGCGCCGACCTGAGCGACAACGAGCCGACGGACCCCTCGTTCACGGCGTTCGAACGCTCGTGATCCTGCTCGGACGCTCACGGCCCGGCGTCACACTCGAACCACACGGTCTTGCCCGTGGAGTTCGCGTCCGTGCCCCAGCGGTCCGTCACCGCCTCGACCAGGAGCAGGCCGCGCCCGCCCTCGCTCAACTCCCCGGAGTCGGGCGCCGGGCGTGGGGGCGATGGACAGCCGTCGGAGACCTCCACGCGCAGTCCGTGCGGCTGCCGCAGGATGAGGACCGCGCAGCCGCGTCCGGGCACGTGGCGCACGACGTTGGCGACCAGCTCGGTGAGCGCGAGCTCGGCGGCGTCGGCCAGGGCGTCGAGCTCCCACTGGGTGAGGAACATCCGCAGGATGCGGCGCATGTGTCGGGCCGAATGGTCACCGACGGTGAAGCCCATGCGATAGCTGCCGTCAATTCCTGCTGATGAGGGGCCAGTTGTGAGATTCATGACATCAGGGTGAGGCGGCGTCGTTACGCTCGGCTATGGACCGAAACGAACGCCGCCTGGCGTGTACTTGGGGGTGACCGCTCCATGGTCAACATCCGTAGCCTCGATCCCAGCGCCTCCCCGCTGGACTACTACGGCGCCGAACTGCGCCGCCTGCGGGAGGCCGCAGGGCTCAAACAGGGGCAGTTGGGCGACATCATCTTCTGCGCGGGCTCGCTGATCGGGCAGATCGAGACGGCGAGAAAGGTCCCGACCCGCGACTTCTCGGAACGGATCGACGTCGCGCTGGACACGGGCGGGGTGTTCTCCCGCCTGGTGGGGCTGGTGCTACGGAGCCAGCTGCCGACCTGGTTCCAGGCGTACGCGGAGATGGAGGCGAAGGCGACCTACATCTCCACTTTCCAGGCGCAGCTGGTCTACGGACTGCTGCAGTCGGAGGCCTACGCACGGGCCGTGCTCGGCGTGCGGCACGACAAGCGCCTCGACGCGCAGGTGGCCGCCCGCATGGAGCGGCAGCGGATCCTGGACCGCGAGCACCCGCCGCTGATGTGGGTGGTGCTCAGCGAGGCCGTCCTGCACCAGGAGATCGGCGGCCGGGAGGTGATGCGAAGCCAACTCGCCCACCTGTTGGAGCTGCGGGACCGGGAGTGGGTGCGGGTGCAGATCCTGCCCTTCGAGGCGGGCGCGCACGCGGGGCTGCCGGGCTCGTTCAACCTCCTGCGCTTCGACGACGACCCGGATCTCGTCTACACCGAGGACTTCGTGCAGGGGCACATGACGGCCAATCCGGAAGCCCTCAGGGAGGGTTCGCTCCGTTACGATCACCTGCAGGCCGCCGCGCTCTCCGTGGAGAAATCGGCGGAACTGATCGCCCGCGTAATGGAGGAACGCTATGGACACCATCCAGAACCTGACGGGCGCGCGGTGGCGTAAGTCCTCGTACAGCAGTGACACCGGCGGTGATTGCGTCGAGTGCGCCCCGCTCGGCGCCGCCGCCTGGCACAAGTCCACGTACAGCGGTGACACCGGTGGCTGCTGCGTGGAGATCGCCCCCCAGCCCTGCCAAATCGCCGTCCGGGACTCCAAGGTCCCCGACGGCCCCGTCTTCACCGTCGCCCCCGCCGCCTTCGCGGCTTTCGTCCGGGGTCTCTGACCGGCACGGGCGCCGCTTCACGGTGGCGCCCGAAAGGGTCCGGAAGTGAACCGCTATGGTCACGACCGTGAAGATCTTTAAGTATTCTCTACGCCGCATACCCGCGGCCGGTCTCGTGCTGGGGATCCTGGCCGCGGCTCTGGTCTGGATCCAGGCGGCACCGGCCCAGGCCGCAGGCTACGACGACTGTGGTGCTGACAGGCTCTGCCTGTACACGGGCTCGGGCGGTACCGGTACGTCGGCGCAGTTCGGTTCCACCGACACCCGGCTGAACTACACCGATGACGCTGCCCTGGCGGGCAAGACCGTCGTCTCCGTCCGTAACTCGACGACGTACTGGGCCTGCCTGTACAACGAGGACAGCTACGGGTCCCGGATCCAGGCGGTCCGGCCGGGCCACGCCGGGCTGGACATGCCGACTTACACCTCCGGCCCCCTGGACGGCACCCAGGTGGTTACGCCGTCGTCGCACAAGTTCGCGAAGTCGAAGGCCGGCTGCTACACGGGATACGAGCGCTGCAAGGCGGGGCTGCTCTGCATCTTCCGGGAGCCGAGCGGGCGGGGCATCGGCTCCGTGACGGCGCAGACCGAGGACCTCGGTAACGGGGGCAAGGGCAACAGGGACTACGGCACGACGTCGTGGGACAACAAGGTCGTGTCCGTCTCGAACCGCACGACCCAGGTCGCGTGCTTCTACAAGGACGCCGGCTACTCCGGCACGTGGACGGGCGGGTACCGGGCATTCGTCGTGCAGCCGGGTGAGGAAACCACCGTTCCGACGCTCTACGACCTCGATTTCAGCTCGCACAAGCTGGTCGCCGATGAAGGGAAGTGCTGACCATGTCGACCAACACGCGCTCTGCACGCCGCTTCGGCAACCGCTTCGCCGCCGTGGCACTCGCCTTCGGCTCGCTGTCCCTGACCCAGATGCCCGCTTTCGCGGCCGATGTCCCCGTGGGCGAGGGCGTCGGTAAGGTCAATTCCCTCATCGACAATTTCACCCCCCACGAGCTCGTGGTCGCGGACGGGATCACGAGGACGACGTATTCGAGCGACGTGGACGACCGCGTCGTCCGCGTGGTCTCCATCGATCCCGACCTGGGCGGGATCTCCCTGTCGAGCACCGTGGGCAAGTCGGTGAGCGAGCGGGAGAAGACGACCGACATGCTGAAGACCGTCGGTACGGGCACGGCGCAGCCGCAGCCGTACGTCGGCGTCAACGGCGGCTTCTCCGTGCCCAAGAAGGGGCAGGACGCGGCCTCCGCGTTGATCGAGGAAGAGCTGTCGGTCCCGACCGGGGCGACCGTTCAAGGGGATGTCGTACAAGGCGTCTCCTGTTTCAACGTGGGTGAATCCGTGGTGCTCCAGCACGGGCGTCCCTACATCTCCAAGGTGAAGACCGAGCTCCGGCTGACCGCATCGGACGGCGCTTCGCGGGAGGTCGACGCGGCCAACCGCTACGCAGGCTGGGTCCCCACGTGCAAGCAGGGTGATGACGACCGGCTGATCCCCTTCAGGACCACCACGGAGGGGGAGAGGGTCTACCTCGACGAGTCCGGCCGGGACATCCTGAACGGGAAGTACTTCTTCGAGGACGACAGCGAGATCGTCGTCTTCACCTCCGAGTACGGCGCCACGACTCCGCAGGCCAACCACTCGAACTTCGTGAAGGCGGACAACGCCGCGGGCATCGAGGTGGCCGTCAACGCCGCGGGCGTCGTCGTTGCCGTCGACAACACCTTGGGCGGCATGGCCATCCCCGCGGGCGGCAGGGTCTTCCAGGGCATCGGAAACCAGGTGGCCGGGGAGCGCGACCCCGCTCTCAACAAGGTGGACGCGGCGGGTGGCGGAGAGAAGTGGCTCCGTGAGCACGCCGTCGTCGGGTCCACCCTCTCCTACACGCAGAAGGCGACCGACGCCGTCGGCGACGTGCTGCCGCTCGACCCCGCGCACCCGTCCATCGACGTCGTGAACGGTACGTACCTCCTCATGCGCGACGGCGTGATGCAGGCCACCGAGCTGCAGAACCCCGCGAACGACCCTCGCACCGCCCTGGGCGTCGACGGCTACGGCCGTACGCTCCTCGTCACCGTCACCGGTGGGGTCCGGTCCGACCCTGTCCGTAACGGGGTGGGCATCTTCGACCTGGCGAAGATCATGCAGGATCTCGGCGCCATCGATGCGCTCAACCTCGACGGTGGTGGCTCGACCACGTTCGTCGTGGGCGGCACGGTGCACAACGTGGTGTCGGACGCCACCGGGGAACGCCGGGTCTACGACAGCGTCTACGCCGGGCACGGCGGATACGGCCTCAAGTAGGCCCGAGTTCCGAGTCCTCCGTGGAGGGCCCGGGACGAACGGCGGGGGGTGGTGCGTGGCACGAAATGCCGCGGACCACCCCCCTTCCTCATGGCGGTCGACGAACTGCCTCTACCCTTGGCCGAGTTCGGAGGGGCGGGGCCGGTCGGTCCGCCGCAGGGGATCACCGGGGGACGGGCAGCATGGGCAGCGGGACCAGCAAGGGGCAGGGTGGCGGCAGTGATGACAACGTCGACGGCGGCATAAAGCCACTCTCGGCGGGGGATCCGAGCCGGATCGGGCCGTACCTGCTGCTCGGGCGCCTCGGCGCCGGCGGGATGGGCCGGGTGTTCCTGGCCCGTTCCGAGGGCGGGCGTACGGTCGCCGTGAAGGTGGTGCACGAGGAGCACGTGGCCGACGCGCAGTTCCGGGCCCGCTTCCGCCGCGAGATCGACGCCGCCCGGAAGGTGGGCGAGCGGTACACCGCGCCCGTCCTGGACGCCGACCCCGACGCCGAACGGCCCTGGGTGGCCACCGGATACGTACCCGGACTCTCGCTGGAGCAGATCGTGCGCCGGCACGGCCCCCTGCCCGTGGACTCCGTACACGCCCTCGCGGACGGGCTGCTGCACGCGCTGAAGGACATCCACACGGCCGGGATCGTGCACCGCGACCTCAAGCCGTCGAACGTCATGCTGACCGTCGAGGGCAGCCGGGTCATCGACTTCGGGATCTCGCGCGCCCTGGAGACCTCCGTCGAATCGCTGCTCACCAGCACCGGTATGGTCGTCGGCTCGCCCGGGTTCATGTCGCCCGAGCAGGTGCGCGGCCAGCGGGCCGGGGCGAAGAGCGACGTGTTCACGCTCGGCTGTGTCCTGATGTACGCGGCCACGGGCGAGCTGCCCTTCGGGCACGGTGCCAGCAACCAGCACGCGGTGATGTTCCAGATCGTGGAGGGCGAACCGGCCCTGGAGCGGGTGGCCGACCCTTCCCTGCGCGCGCTCATCGGCCGCTGCCTGGTCAAGGGCGTCGAGGAACGGCCGGGCGTGGACGAGCTGCTGGCGGACCCGGAGCGGGTCCGCCCGGCGGTGCGCGGCGGGGCGTGGCTGCCGCCCGAGGTGGTGGAGCGGCTCGCCCGGCAGGCGGCCCGGCTGCTCGACGCGGAGGCGGTACCCGCGGTGGTGGAAGGCGGGGCCACGGGGGACGGGCAGCCCCTCGACCGGGAGACGGTCGGGCTGCGGCCGGAGGCGGGCGGGGCCGGTGGCGAGGCCGGTGCGTCCGGCGGGTCCGGCGAGCAGGTCGTCGAGGTCGTCGAGCCGGTCGGCGGGTCGGTGGCCGCGCCGGTGACCGGACCGGCCGTCGGGAGCGGTGCTGCGGAGAACGAGCGGCGCGGGGCCCGGCGGCGCTGGACCATAGCCGTGCCCGCCGTCCTGGTGCTGACCGTCGGCGGAGGCACGGTGGCCCTGCTCCAGCCGTTCGGGGGCGGTGGCGGCGGGTCGCAGGCCGCGCCCCCGGCGAGCAGTGCGCCCGTGACGCCCGGCGCGTCCTCGGGCCCCCCTTCGGCGGCGAGCGGTTCGCCCGCCGCCCCGGCCGATCCGAACCCCGAGAGTCCGCAGGCCGCCCAGAGCCCTCCCGTACCGGTGCCGGACGGCCAGGCCGCCGCTGCGGGCGCGGGCACCCCCGGCGGAGGCTCCGGCACCCCGGGCGGCAGCAGCGCGAGCCAGGGCGGCGGGGGCACCCCCGCCGGAGGCGCCGGCACCGGTACGGGCACCGCCCCGAGTGCCACCCCCGGGGGATCGGGCTCGCCGAGCGGCGGAGGCTCGCCGAGCGGTGGCGGCTCGCCCAGCGGAGGCTCGTCCGGCGGCGCCGACGCGGTCCCCGCGTACTTCGCCGGCACCTGGACCTACAAGGGGCAGTTCAACATCAACCAGCCGGGGACGGTGACCATCAGCCGGTCCGGGGCCGTCCGGCTGATCAGCGACTCCAACATGGGCCACTGCGAGAACATCGCCAAGGTGACGTCCCTGGCCTCCGGCGGGACCCGGATCAACATCGGCGCGGCAGCGGTGGACAAGTCCAAGTCCACCAGCCAGTTCTGCGGGGTCCTGGACCCCTCCTTCTTCACCAAGAGCCTGCCGGCCGGCCTCCAGCACAACGTGGGCCCCTCGCACGGCGAGGGCTACTACTACGAACGGTCCTGACGTCCGTGAAAGAACGGTGTCAGGTACCGCTCGCCAGGCCGGTCTCCCACGCCCACGCGGCGATGCCCACCCGGTTGCGCACCGCCAGCTTCGCCTGGATGTTGGCGACATGGGTCTTGGCGGTGCCCGGCGAGATGAACAGCTCGGCGCCGACCTCGGCGTTGGTCAGTCCGCGTGCGACGAGCAGGGCGATCTCGCGCTCCCGCACGGTCAGGGGGTCCTCGGCCGCGGCCTGCGGTCGGGCATCCGGTCGGGCCTGCGGCGCGGACAGGCCGCGCAGCAGCCGGACCGTGAGCTGCGGGCTGATCAGGGTGTCCCCGGCCATCGCCGCCCGTACGCCCTCGATCAGCAGGTTGGGGCCCGACCGCTTCAGCAGGAAGCCGCAGGCGCCGTTGCGCAGTGCGGTGTGCACGTAGTCGTCGAGGTCGAACGTCGTGACGACGACGACGCGGACGGGGTGTTCGGCGTTCGGGCCCGCCAGCAGCCGGGTCACTTCCAGGCCGTCCAGGCGCGGCATCCGGATGTCGGCGATCACCACGTCGGGCCGGAGCGTACGGGCGAGTTCGACCGCTGTCTCGCCGTCGGCCGCCTCCCCGACGACGGTCATGTCGGGCTGCGAGTCGAGGATGAGCCGGAAGCCGTTGCGCACGTCTTCCTGGTCGTCGGCTATCAGGATGCGGGTGGTCACGGGATCATGATGCCGTGGCGTGCGATCCGGTGGCCGGAAGTGTCGCGATCACGCGCCAGCCGTCCTGGTGCGGGCCCGAGGCGAAGGTGCCGCCGGAGGCGCGGACGCGTTCGGCCAGCGCGAGCAGTCCGCCGCCGCCCCGGGCGCCCCGGGCGCCCCGGGCGCCCCGTTCGAGGCGGGGGAGCGTGGGCAGGTGCGAAGAGCGGCCGCGGCCGCCGTCGTTGGTCACGCTGACCTCGACGGTCGTACGGTCCGTGCTGAGCGCGACGCGCACACCGGCCGCTCCCGGCGCGTGCCGGCGCACGTTGGTGAGCGCTTCCACCACGACCCGGTGGACCGTGGCGGCCCCCTCGCGGGAGAGGGCGTCGGCGACGTCCGGAGCCAGGTCGAGGCGGGCCCGGATCTGGCCCGTCTCGCTGAACCGGTCCACGACCTCGCGGAGTTGGCCAGTGCCCGGGAGGACCGTACGGGCGCCGCCGGCGGCCCCGCCTCCGGCCGGGCCGCCGCTGTCGCCGCTGTCACCGTCGGCACCGCCGTCACCGGTGTTCTCGCCGGTGTTCTCGTCGGCCGCGTGCAGCATCCGGACCGTCCGGTCGATCGATTCCAGTGCCGCGAGTCCGGCCCGCTCGATCCGTTCCAGCGCGAGGGCCGCAGCCGCCGGATCGTGCTCGGCCACGAACCGGGCCGCCTGGGCCTGCACGACGATGCCGCTCACGTCGTGGGCGACGAAGTCGTGGAGATCATGGGCGAGTTCGAGCTGCTGGGCGCGGCGTGCCGCCAGGACCGCCTGCCGGCGGCGGTCCGCCATCAGGCGGGGATAGCCGCCGATGACGGCCGAGACGACGATGGGCGCCGACCAGAAGGCCATCAGGCCGAGGCGCTCGAAGAAGGAGGCCTCCGGTACGAGCGGGACGGTCCACACGGCGACGGCCACGGCGCCGAGCCCGCCGCCCGTCAGGAGCTGCCGCCGGGGCGACCAGCGCACCGCCGCCGTCAGGAGCAGCAGCACCGCTCCTACGGCCACCATGTGCCACGCCGCTCCTTCGGCCGTTCCGTGTCCGGGCCAGGCGAACGCGGCCACCAGGAGCAGGCCGCCGGCGCCGCCGGTGGCGGCTCCGGTCCACGCGCGCGACCGCGGCAGGCAGCCGAAGGCGGCGAGGGCGATTCCGGCGGCCGCGAGAGCCGGCAGCGTCCGTACGCCCAGGAAGAGTGCGGCGGCGCAGCAGGCGGCGGCCACGACGCCGACGACCGCGCGGTCCCGGTGTGCCATGCCCATGATCTTCACCTCCACGACCTTAGGGGCTGTCCGGGCCGGCGGCCTCTGCCGAACGGCATAGAGGGTCCGCCGGGCCCCCGAGGGGATCTCCCCTTCGGCCGATGGTCCCGGACCGTCCCGGTGGCAGAGGCTGATGCCACACCGAACAGCGGCTCAACCGGCCGCCGGGATCGAGGAGTTCACCATGTCGCGCAGTGTCTCTCTCCGTACGTCCGTCGTCGGCATCACCGCACTGGCGGTCATCGGCGGCCTCGCCGTCTCCGCCTCCGCCTCTGCCTCCGCCTTCGCCTCCGTCTCGGATGGGGCGAGGAAGGCGCCGAAGGAATCGAGTCTCACCGGCTCCGCCAAGATGTACCGGGAGGACGGCCAGCAGGTCCGCTTCTCCTTCGACGCACACGGCTTCGCCCCGGCCGAGCCCGACGAGCCGGACGCCCCGGCCGGCACCTCGCGCGGCACCTTCCGGTTCAGCCACTACACCGCCGACGGCAAGCAGGGCGCGTACGCCGAAGGCCGTATCGACTGCCTGCTGACCGGCGGTCCGGTCGCGACCGCCACCGGCATCATCACGAGCTCCGACCTGCCCCCCGGTGCCGTCGGCAAGCGCGTCGGTTTCACCGTCTACGACGGGAAGGGCGACGGGAAGAAGGACCGGGTCGGCTACAGCTGGGCCGTGTCCGGCTTCGAGGGTCTGGAGGTGCCGAAGTGCCTGAGCGCCGCACCGTACGAGATCGCCGAGAGCGGCGACTTCAAGGTCGTGCACGTGCTCCCGCCGAACCCGTCTGCGAACTCCACGAACTCCGCGAACTCGGGGGACAAGGAATGAGAGCGGCCGTGGAGCGCCGACCGAGCCGCCGAGTGGTGCGGCTCGCCCAGCTCGCCGCGCTCGCCCCGCTGCCCACCGGGCTGTGGCGGATCGCCGGAGCGTGCGGAGTGCCGCTCGGCTTCTCCGGGGGCGACCCGCTGGCGGACGTCAGGTTCGGCAGCGGGTTCTCCCTCTACATGATCGGCCTGAGCGTGTTCGCCGAGGTGCTGGGATTCCTCGCCCTGGGCCTCGTGCAGCGCTGGGGCGAAGTCGCTCCGCACTGGCTGCCGCTGATCGGCGGCAGGGTCGTCCGGCCGCTCGCCGCCGTGATCCCCGCCGGTCTGGGGGCCGCCGCGCTCACCCTGCTGGGAGTCCTGGGGGCCATCGGCTGGAACGACCCGGGGAACATGGGCGCCCCCGGTTCCCCAACGGGCGTGGCGTACTGGGTGATGACGGCCTGCTACCTGCCCCTGCTGGCCTGGGGGCCGCTGCTGGCGGTCGTCACCGTGGCGTACCACCGCCGCCGACGGGCTCCCCGGCGGGCCCCTCGTCTCGGCACCGGGCGCCGTCAAATCGAGAACACGTTTCAGTTCTGACCTTCCGTCAGAATGAAACGTGTTCTACTCTGCCGCGCATGGGCATCGGAATCACACAGGAACAGCGGGAGTTGGCCGAAGCCGTGCGCGGCTGGGTCGCGCGGGCCGTGCCGCCCGAGGAGGTGCGCAAGCTCCTCGACACCCCGCCGCAGACGGGGTCGCGCCCCGCCTACTGGGACGGGCTGCTCGCCTCCGGGCTGCTGGAGCCGCACCTGGAGGGCGGGACCCTGCTCGACCTCGCCGTCGCGGTGGAAGAGGCCGCCCGGGCGGCGCTGCCCGGGGCGTACCTGCCGAGCGTGCTGGCCTCCGTACTCCTGGACCGGGCCGGGGCCGAACCCCTCGGCGGTCGGGTCGGGGCCGTGGCGCTCGGGCCCGGGGACCTGACCGCCGTGGCCGTGGAGGGCGGGTACCTCCTCGACGGGACCGCGCCGCCGGTGCTGGGCGCGGGCGAGGCCGAGCTCGTCCTGCTCGCCGCCGAGACCGCGCACGGGACCCGCTGGTTCGCCGTCGACGCCGCCGCGCTGGACGTCCGTACCCAGGACAGTGCCGACCCCACCCGGCCCACCGCCGAGGTCCGCGCCCGCGGGGTCACCGCCGGGCCGGGCGCCCTGCTGGAACTGGACGCCGCCCTCGTACGGGACCTCGCCTGCGTGCTGTTCGCCGCCGACGCCTGCGGCACCGCCGCCTGGGCGCTGCGCACCGCCGCCGAGTACGCGAAGGTGCGCGAGCAGTTCGGGCGGCCCATCGGGCAGTTCCAGGGGATCAAGCACCTGTGCGCCGACATGCTGGTGCGGGTGGAGCAGGCCCGGGCGCTCGCCTGGGACGCCGCGCAGGCCACCGAGGAGCCGGCCGAGGTGCGCTCGCTGGTGGCCGCGCTGGCCGCCGGGACGGCGCTGGACGCCGCGTACTCCTGCGCCAAGGACTGCGTCCAGGTGCTCGGCGGCATCGGCTTCACCTGGGAGCACGACGCCCACATCTACCTCCGCCGCTCCCTCGTCGCCCGCCAGCTTCTCGGCCCCGGCGACGGCCACCGGGTCCGCGCCGTGCGGCTCGCCGCCGCCGGAGCCCGGCGCGAACTGCGCCTGGAGCTGCCCGCGCGGGCCGAGACCCACCGCGCGAAGGCCCGTAGCGCCATCGCGGACGCGGCCGGGCTCGACCCCGCCACCGCCCGCCGGGTACTGGCACCCACCGGGTACGCGGCCCCCTATCTGCCGGCCCCGTACGGGCTCGGCGCCGGCCCCGTCGAACAGCTCGTCGTCCAGCAGGAACTGGCGGCCGCCGGGGTCAAGGTCGCCGACCTCGGGATCGCCACCTGGGTCGTCCCCTCGCTGCTCGCCTACGGCACCCCCGAGCAGCAGGAGCGCTACCTGCTCCCCACGCTGCGCGGGGACGTCACCTGGTGCCAGCTCTTCTCCGAGCCGGGCGCGGGCTCGGACCTCGCCTCGCTGCGGACCAAGGCGGAGCGTTCGGCCTCCGGGGACGGCTCCTGGCTGGTCAACGGGCAGAAGGTGTGGACGAGTTCCGCGCACAGCGCCGACTACGGGATCCTGCTGGCCCGCACCGACCCGGACGCCCCCAAGCACAAGGGGCTCGGCTACTTCATCGTGGACATGAAGACCCCCGGGATCGACGTCCGGCCGCTCAAGGAGATCACCGGCGAGGCCCTCTTCAACGAGGTCTACTTCGACGACGTGCCGCTGCCGCCGGACGCCCTGGTGGGCGCGGAGGACGGGGGGTGGAAGGTCGCCCGCAACACCCTCGGCAACGAACGCGTCCACATGGCCGACCAGATGACCTTCGACACCGGCCTGGAGGCGCTGCTCGCCCGCTCCGCCGAACTCGAAGGCGGGTACCGGGTGCGGATCGGAGCCCTGGCCGCCGAGGCGCACGCGCTGGCCTGCATCGGGCTGCGCACCACGCTCCAGCAGGTCTCCGGACTGGAGCCGGGCGCGGGCGCGTCCGTACGCAAGCTCGTCCAGACCCCGCACCAGCAGCGGACCGCCGAGCTCACGCTCGAACTGCTGGGCCCGGCGGGCGCGGTGAGCGAGGGAGCGGGGAAGCGGGCCGTGCACGGCATGCTCATGTCCCGCTGCCTGACCATCGCCGGGGGCACCACACAGGTCCAGCTCAACGTCGTCGCCGAGCGCATTCTCGGCCTTCCCAGGGACTGAACCGAAGGACTGAAGGGCAGTGGGGACACACATGAAGTCGTACATCGTGGGCGTCGGCATGACGAAGTTCGAGAAGCCGGAGTCGCGGGACTGGCAGTACTGGGACATGGTCAAGGAGGCCGGCGACGCGGCGCTCGCGGACGCGGGCATCGACTACGGGCTGGTCGAGCAAGTACCGGTCGGCTACTGCTTCCAGGCCTCCACGGCCGGCCAGCGGGCCGCGTACGAGCTGGGGCTGAGCGGGGTCCCCGTCTACAACGTCAACAACAACTGCGCGACGGGCTCGACGGCGCTGATGATGGCGCGGCAGTTCGTGGAGGGCGGGATCAACGACTGCGTGCTGGCGCTCGGCTTCGAGAAGATGAAGCGCGGCGCGCTGGGCGGCGGGGCGGACGGCGGGGCCCGCGGCGGAGCCGCTGATGAATCCTTCAAGGCCTCCCCGGTCGCCCGGCACTACGGGATCATGGCCGCCGGGCACGGCTTCGAGATGTCCCCGCCGACCGCGCAGATCTTCGGGAACGCGGCGCGGGAGCACATGAAGCTCTACGGGACCACGGCCGCGCAGCTGGCGGCGGTCGGGGCGAAGAACCACCGGCACTCGGCGAACAATCCGAACGCGCAGTTCCAGGACGTGTACACGGTGGAGGAGATCCTCGCGGCGAAGACGATCCACGAGCCGCTGACGAAGCTCCAGTGCTCGCCGACCTCGGACGGGGCGGCGGCGGCCGTGGTCGTATCGGAACGCTTCGTGGAGCGGCACGGGCTCGGGGACCGGGCGGTGGAGATCGTCGCCCAGTCGATGACCACGGACACGGAGGCGTCCTTCTCCTCCGGTTCCTGCATCGACGTGGTCGGCAAACCGATGACGGCGGCGGCGGGGCGGGCGGTCTTCGCGGCGTCCGGGCTCGGGATCGGGGACGTGGACGTCATCGAGCTGCACGACTGCTTCTCGATCAACGAGCTGCTGACGTACGAGGCGCTGGGCATGTGCGAGGACGGCGGCGCCGGGGAACTGGTGGAGTCGGGGGCGACGACGTACGGCGGCCGCTGGGTGGTCAACCCCTCGGGCGGCCTCATCTCCAAGGGCCATCCCCTGGGCGCGACGGGCCTGGCGCAGGCGGCGGAACTCGTCTGGCAGCTCCGCGGCCAGGCGGGCCCCCGCCAGGTCCCCGGGGCGCGGGTCGCCCTGGCGCACAACATAGGCCTGGGCGGCGCGGCGGTGGTCACCCTGCTGCGCAAATAGCTCCGCGGGCGGGCCGGCCACGGCTCACCACGGGGTCAGCCTTCGCCGGACGTCTGCCGGAGCTCGATCCTCAACGCCGCTAGGTCACGTACGCCCTGCACGATCACATGCGTCACCACCGACTTGCCGGGGGCCAGCTCGCCGTCGGCGTCCACCGTTCCCTCCCACAGCGAGTGCGCCCCCTCGCCGCGTGCGGAGTACACGCTCAGGCGCATCTCGACGCGCCGCTGCGCATCCCCGGGGTTGGTGAGGACGACGGGGATCTTCGCCAGGCGCATGTCCTTGTCCTCCCACACCGCCGCGTGGGCGGTGGCGACCGCGTCGCCGCCTTCGCGGCCGGTGGCGACGTCGGGCCCGAGGTCGGCGCGCTGCGCAGCGGTGAGGACGTCACCGACGGGCCGCTCGGCGGGGGCCGCGGTGGCAACCGCGGCGGGGTCGCCGAGTTCGGCTTCCATGCTTTCGGCGAACGTCACCCCGCCCCACACCGTGCCGCCCGCGATCAGGCCCCCGATGAGCAGAACCGCTCCCACGCGTATGTAACGGGCCACGATCAGCCTTCCATTCTCTTGTCGAGGACCGGTCGTTGCTCTGCGCTGACCGCCGTGTGGATCCTAGACTCCGCAGAGAACCGGGTTCCGGCCGAGTCGCTGTTCAGACGCGCGCCGGGCTCAGCGGAGCCAGGCTCGGCATCAAGCGCAGCGCGTTGTCCCGGTTGACCGCCCGACGGTGAGCCGGTGTCAGCGCGGGGTCGTCCGCCAGCGCCGGCAGGGCGATGTCCGTGACCATCGCCGCCGGGCACGCCGGCCAGTCGCTGCCGAAGAGGATGCGGTCGGGGTCCGCCATCGCCAGCAGGGTGCCCGCAGGGGACATGGGCCCGGCCGTGTCGTAGTAGAAGCGGCGCAGGTGGTCCCGGACCATCGCCGGCTCCACGGGCGGAGTGAGCGCGCCCGCGAAGGCCTGTACGCGGGTGGCGATGTGCGGGAGGAAGCCGCCCGCGTGCGGCAGGATCACCGACAGGTTCGGGAACCGGTCCAGGGTGCCCTTGTGGATCATGTTCAGCGCGGCCCGCGTCGTGTCCAGGAGGAAGTCGCACAGGAAGTGCGGGATCCCCGGAACGGCCACCGCCCCCGGGCCTCCGCCCGCGCCCCCGCCGGGCAGCGGCAGGTTGTGCGGATGGGTGTCCACGACGGCGGACCGCTCGTCGAGCTCGGCGAAGAGGGGGTCGTAGGAGGGATCGCCCAGGTAGACGCCCCCGTAGTTCGCCGTCACGTTCACCCCCACCGCCCCCAGCTCGTCGAGCCCGCGCCGCAGCGCCCAGCGCGAGACCTCCGGGTCGTCGAGGAACAGCGGGGCGTGGAACGCGAAGCGGCCCGGATGCGCGTCCGCCACCTCCGCCGCCGCCCGCAGGGTGACGGCCGTGGCTTCGCGGAGCTGCGCGGAGGTCGCGTAGCGCGCCGGCAGCATCGGCTTGAGGACGGCGGTGGCGATGCCGGCCCGGTCCATCAGGTCCAGGGCCGCCGCGGAATCCCAGCGCGCCCACGGCGGAAGGGCCTTCCGGTTCACCAGGCCCTGGCCCTCGGCCCACTCCAACCACTCCGGGGCGCAGAAGTGGTGGTGGACGTCGATCCGGTGGCGACTGCCGTCGTCCGGCGGGGTGAGGTCTGCGATGTCCGGCATGGGGGGACCCTACGGCCGTCCCGCGCGGGTGTTCGCGGGACAGGACGGGGACCCGGCCGATCCGCTCGGGCGGGCGTAGTTTCGGGCCCGAACGGGGTAATCCGTGTTTTTCGGCGTTTTTCGGCCCCCGGGCAGAGGGAGTGAGGTGGCTGGACAGTCGAGCCCCACGAGAGGTCTGAGCCCGTGACGACCGAACCCGCAGTGGCAGTGAGTGACGGCCTCCCGGTCGACAAAGCCGTGGCAGCCGTGTCCATGGGCACGCCGGAGTACCGGACGTGCCCTTATCCGGTCTACCAGTCACTGCGCGAGCAGGCCCCCGTCGCCCGGTTGACGACGCGGAACGGGGTGGCGACGTACCTGATCACCCGGTACGACGATGCCCTGCAGGTGCTTTCCGATCCGCGCATCGGAAAGGACATGCACGAGCGCCCCGACCTCTACCACGCCGTCTTCGGGGACACGTGCGAGGCGCTCGACGACAACCTGCTCTTCGCCGACGGCGCCCGGCACACCCGGCTGCGCCAGATCGCCAACAAGGCCTTCACACCGCGCCACGTCAAAGACCTGCGCCCGCGCATCCAGGAGATCGCCGACGAACTGCTGGACCGGTGCCCGACGGACTCTCCCGTCGACCTGATGGCGTCGTTCGCCCTTCCGCTTCCCGTGATGGTCATCTGCGAACTGCTCGGAATCGTCGGCGACGAGCGCACGGACGTCCTGAAGTGGTTCGGCAACGTGACGCGCGCCCGGTTCAGCAAGGACATGGCGAGTGACCTGGCCGCGGCCGAGAACTGGCTGCGGACCTACTTCACCGGCCTCATCGCCCGCGAACGCGCGCGCCCCTCGGAGGACTTCCTCAGTGTGCTGATCGAGGCACAGCACGACGGGGGGTCCCTGACCGACGACGAACTCGTGTCGATGATCTGGGTGCTGCTCTTCGCCGGGCACAAGACCACCACCTACCAGATCGGGAACGCCGTCTTCGACCTGCTGACGCACCCCGATCAGCTCCACCTCCTTCAGGAGGACCGGGAACTCCTGCCCCACGCGATCGATGAGCTCGTCCGGTTCGAAGGCTCGGTGGAGACCTCCACGTTCCGGTACGCCATCGAGGACATGGAGATCGGGGGAACCCCCATCCCCAAGGGTTCTCTCGTGCAGATCGCGATCGCCTCGGCGAACCGCGATCCGGAGAAGTTCCCCGCACCGGACACCCTGGACGTGACGCGGGAGGGACTGCAGAGCACCCACCTCGGCTTCGGCCACGGACCCCACTACTGCCTCGGCGCCCCGCTCGCCCGCATGGAGCTGGAGACCGCTCTGACGACCCTGTTCGACCGGTTCCCCGACATGGTCCTGGCGACGCGGGGGGCGGGCGAGGAGGAGTGGCTCAAGGGGCCCTTCCCCGCGTTCCGCGGGCTGGAGCGGCTTCCGATCGCGCTGGACCCGTCGCGGACGGTCGACGACTGGACGGCACCCGCCTCCGGCTGAGTACGCCCTCCACGCGCTCCACACCCTCCACGCGCACACGACCCCGCCCGCCCCGCGGATCCTCCGGAAGGACCCGCGGGGCGGGCGCATGTCCGGCAGGCGGCAGGGCCTACGAGGCCTGCGGCGCCTGTGGGGCCGCCAGCGCCGGGTCGACCACCGACTCCCCCCGGGAGGCGCGGCGGATGCCGTCCGCGAGGTCCTCGACGGGGCCGTCCCGCAGCACCAGACCCGCCGCGCCGGCGGCGAGCGCGGCCTCCGGCAGGCCCGGATGGGCGGAGCCCGTCATCACCAGGATCCGGCATTCCGGATCATCCGCCAGGAGCACGGGGACGCGGTCCACCGACTCCGTCAGCGCCACCGCCGGGCGGGCGAGCGCCGAAGTCACGACCTCGATGTCCGGCTGGAGGCCGAGGAGGACCGCCAGGGCCGGGTTGGGCGGGTCCAGGAGCACCCGCAGGGATCGGGCGGGGGGCAGGGAAACGGGCATCTCATCCACCCGGCCAGGGTAGGGGCGAAGGGCCGCCTGCCCGCGCAACGCGCCGCGGACGAAGTGAGCCTGACGGGGAGTCAGGACTCTTCCCAAGTGCTGGGGCGTGCGTTATACATTCCCTCACCGGCAACCTAGAACGCGTTCTAGGCGCCGGTCCCGCATACGACCTCGGTGCGGCCGACGGTGCGGACGGCCGCGCCGAGGTCTTCCAAGGCGCCGCGCTTCCGCAGTCGGTGCCGTACGGCCGGTTCACGACCGGTGCCACACAGCCGGTGCCCCAAAGACGGTGTTTCCAACACAGGGAGCAGCACGCCCATGCCGATCGATGCCGCCAAGGCCCTCGCCGCCGAACCCCGCCAGGGGAACATCGCCTGGGACCACAAGGACATCCAGCTCTACCACCTCGGACTCGGCGCGGGGACCTCCCCGAACAACCCCGGGGCCGCCACCGACCCGGACGAGCTGCGCTACACCCTGGAGTCCAAGCTCCACGTGCTCCCCAGCTTCGCGACCGTCGCCGGCGCCGGCATGGCCATGATGGGCGGCCTCGCCGCCCCGGGCATCGAGGTCAACCTCGCCAACGTGCTCCACGGCAGCCAGTCCATCGAGCTGCACCGGCCCATCCCGGTCAAGGGGCAGGCCGCCTCCACCGCCAAGGTCGCCGCGGTCTACGACAAGGGCAAGGCCGCCGTGATCGTCCTGCGCACCGAGGTCGCGGACGCCGACGGGCCGCTGTGGACCTCCGACGCGTCGATCTTCGTGCGCGGCGAAGGCGGCTTCGGCGGCGACCGCGGCCCCTCCGTCAAGGCCGAGCAGCCCGAGCGGGCGCCCGACCGGATCGAGGAGCGGAAGATCCGCGAGGAGCAGGCGCTGCTGTACCGCCTCTCCGGAGACTGGAACCCGCTCCACGCGGACCCCGAGTTCGCCAAGATGGCCGGCTTCGACCAGCCGATCCTGCACGGCCTGTGCTCGTACGGCATGACCCTGAAGGCCGTGGTCGACACCGTCCTGGACGGCGACGTGTCCCGCGTTCGCTCCTACCGCACCCGCTTCGCCGGGATCGTCTTCCCCGGCGAGACCCTGCGGATCCGGATGTGGCAGGAGCCCGGCCGGGTCCTCGTCACGGTGAGCGCCGCCGACCGGGACGACGCCCCGGTCCTCGCCGACACCGTCGTCGAACACGGCTGAGCCGGACGCAGTAGCCGGAGCAGCCGAAGCACGCGAGAAACCCGCACACCCACAGAAGGAGCCGCACCGTGCGCGCAGCACTCCAGAGCGAGATAGGCCAGGACAAGCTCGAAGTCGTCGAGGACATGCAGGCCGTGGGCTTCGGCCCCGGCAAGGTCAAGATCCGCATCAAGGCCACCGGCCTGTGCCACTCCGACCTCTCCGCGATGAGCGGCGTCCTCCCGCAGCCCGCCCCCTTCATCCCGGGCCACGAGGGCTCCGGCGTGATCACCGACGTGGGCGACGGCGTCACCAGCCACAAGATCGGCGACCGGGTCCTGGTCTGCTGGCTCCCGCCCTGCGGCCACTGTCCCTCCTGCCGGCGCGGCCAGGGCCACCTGTGCCTGGAGGCCTTCGGCAACGTGGCCACCCCCAACTTCCAGCGCGGCGACAGCAGCATCTTCGGCTTCGCGGGCACCGGCACCTTCGCCGAGGAGATGGTGGTCCCGGCGGGCTGCGCCGTACCCATCCCCGACGACGTGCCCTTCGACATCGCCGCCCTGATCGGCTGCGGAGTCACCACCGGACTCGGCGCGGCCATCAACACCGCCAAGGTGGAGGCCGGTTCCTCGGTCGCCGTCATCGGCTGCGGCGGCGTCGGCATCTCCGTCATCCAGGGCGCCAAGGTGCAGGGCGCGGCCCAGATCATCGCCGTCGACCCGGTCGCCTCCCGGCGCGAGGCCGCACTGCGCTTCGGCGCCACCGAGGCGGTCTCCCCGGAGGAGTTCGCCGACGCCAAGAACCGCATCACCGCGGGCGAGGGCTTCGACTACGTCTTCGAGGTCGTCGGCAAGTCCGCGACCACGAAGACCGCCTACGACATGACCCGCCGCGGCGGCTCCGTCGTCGTGGTCGGCGCGGGCGCCCTCGACGACAACTACTCGATCAACATGTTCTCCCTCTTCTTCGACGAGAAGAAGATCCTGCCGTCGATGTACGGCGGCGGCGACGTGCTCCGCTCCTACGAGCGCACCATCGCGCTGTGGCGGGCCGGCCGGGTGGACCTGGCGGGCCTGATCACGCACCGCGTGCAGCTCGCCGAGATCAACGACGCGCTCGACCAGATGCGTACGGGCGTGGCCCTGCGCACCTGCATCGAACTCTGACCCGTTTCGAGAGGAACCGTACGGATGTCACTGCCACTTGAGGGACTCGTCGCCATCGTCACCGGGGCGGGCCGCGGCCTCGGCCGGTCCGAGGCGATCGAACTCGCCCGGCTCGGCGCGAGCGTGGTCGTCAACGACTTCGGGCAGCCCGGCCGCGACGGCTCCGGCGAGGCCTCGGCCGCCCCGGCGGAGGAGGTCGCGACGGAGATCCGGGCCGCGGGCGGACAGGCGGTGGCGCACCTGGGCGACGTGGCCGACTTTGAGCAGGCGCGCGAGCTGGTCGAGCTTGCGGTGAACAGCTTCGGCAAGCTCGACATCCTGGTCAACAACGCGGGCATCCTGCGCGACCGGATGGTCTTCTCGATGTCGGAGCCGGAGTGGGACTCGGTCATCCGGGTCCACCTCAAGGGCCACTTCAACACGACCCACTTCGCCTCCGTGCACTGGCGCGAACGCTCCAAGGCGGCCGGCGGACCGGTCTACGGCCGGATCATCAACACTTCCTCCGAGGCCTTCCTCGGCGGCTCCGCCGGCCAGCCCAACTACGCGGCGGCCAAGGGCGGCATCGTGGGCCTGACCACGTCCACCGCCCTGGCGCTCGCCAAGTACGGGGTGACGGCCAACGCCATCTGCCCGCGCGCCCGGACCCGGATGACCGAGGACGTCTTCGCGGGCTTCCAGGTCCCGGAGGAGGGCAAGCTCGACGCCCTCGCCCCCGAGCACGTCTCCCCGCTGGTCGGCTACCTGGCCTCACCGGCCTCGGCGAAGGCCAACGGACAGCTGTTCGTCGTCCACGGCGGCATCGTGGTCGTCATGGAGCGCCCGAAGGTGGCGGCGAAGTTCGACACCACCAAGGAGTCCTTCTCCTACGAGGAGCTCGACGAAGTCCTCACCCCGCACTACGACTCCCGCCCGCCGAACGAGACCTTCGCGGCGGCCGAAGTCCTCGGCCTCAAGCACGACGGCTGACGGCTGCAACGGATACAACGGATACGCCAGTACGCCAGTACGCCAGTACGCGAGCGCCGGGCCCGGGGTGTCGAACCCCGGGCCCGGCGTCGTCGCTCACCCCAGCGGGGCCTGCTGCAACGGGATCGGTCGGGCGGGTGCGGGCGGGAGGGGGATGGGGTCCAGGCGGATGGGCGGGGGCGGGGCGACCGGGAGGGTCATGCCCAGGAGGCCGCACGGCACTTCGGGGGTGGCGTACGGGAGGTGCAGGCGGCCCTCCGGGGTCCAGCGGCCCGTCGCGCCGAGCCAGCCGGCCGGGGCGCCGAGCCGGAACACGTGCCGGTCGGCGGGGCGCCACAGGGCCAGCCCGGCCACGGAGCCGCCGTAGCCGTCGCCGGCCTCGTCCACCCGCAGGGCCACCCCGCAGCTCTCCGGCATCAGCACCTGCCCCGGCTGCACCGCGAACGGCGTCGCCGTGGCCCCGACGGCCCGCAGGCACTCCGGGAAGCGGACCGGGCGGGCACTGCCCAGGACCCCCCAGCCGAGCCGGGGTTCGCCCGGCGCGTCCGAGCGGATCAGCAGCAGCCCGCTGTCGGGATCGGCCAGGAGCAGCCGGTCGTTGCTGGCCTCCGCGATCTGGAGCAGCGGCGAGATCTCCCCGGCCCGCCGCAGGTCCACGGCCACGGCCTTGGTCACCGGTCCGTCCGGGCCGTCCAGTTCGCGGTCCAGCGCCAGCAGCCGGCCGGTCCGGTCCAGCCAGACCCCGCCCGAGCAGCGCCCCGGGATCCGGGCGACGCGCTCCGGCCCGAAGGGGACACCGGCCACCTGCCACACCGTGGTCGAGGCGGCCCCCACGGCCAGGGCGAAGGCCCCGTGCCCGTCCGGTGACGGGGGCAGCAGGGTGACCCGTACGCCGTCGACCGCCGGGATCGCACCGAGCTGCAGCTCTCCGGTCCGGGGCCCGGCGCCCGCCTCGCCGCCGCCCGTCGGGTACAGCAGGGCGAAGGCGTGCCGCTCCGCCACCCGACGGTGGATCAGCACCCGCCCGTCGGCCAGCGGCAGCACCTCGCTGTCGGCCTCCTCGGGCTGCGCTAGGGGCAGGGGCACCGCGTACGGCTCGGGCCCGGTCAGCGTCCAGCGCTCCGGATAACGGGCCTCCCCGTCCCCGGCCAGCCGGGCGGCGTAGGACCCGTCCGCGGCGATGGTGAACGGGGTCGCGCTGGTCTTCTCGATGGCACACACAGTCATTGCGGTTACCTCCGCCGAGGAACGTAGTGATCGCGCTTCCCCCTGGACAACGCGACAATCGCCGCTTCACACATACGGGTGGCGGGGCGGCGATTCGGCTGTGAAGGAGGAGGCGATTGTGCTGTGCGATATCGGGGCGTTTAGGGTGAGGGGCCTGGTTAGGCACACCTAACCCGCTTGTGCAGATCTTTCAGTCTTTCGCCCGCTCCCCACCCTCAGGAGACGTCCCATGCCCCTCCGACGCCGCACGCCCCGAGGTGGCTCCGTCGCCGCCGTCGCCCTGGCCGCTGCCGCCGCACTCGTCCTCACCGCCTGCGGAGGCCAGGACGACAAGGCCGCGACGCCGGGCAAGGAGGCCCCGGCCGGAGGCACCGAGAAGAAGGCCGCCGCCCAGGGCGGCAAGGACTTCTCCGACGCGGCGAAGAAGACGGCGGCCTTCGGGACCACCGCGGCCGCGGGGCAGTTCCCGCGCACGGTCACCCACGCCATGGGCTCCACCGAGATCGAGGCCGCGCCCAAGCGGGTCGTCGTCCTCGACGTCGGCGAGCTCGACAACGTCGTCTCCCTCGGCATGCGGCCCGTCGGCTACGCGCCCACCGAGGGCGACGAGGGCATCCCCGGCTACCTGAAGAAGGACGCCGGAGAGCCCAAGTCCGTCGGAACCATCAACAACCTCAACCTCGAAGCGATCAACGCCCTCAAGCCCGACCTGATCCTCGGCAGCCAGCTCCGCTCCGCGGACAAGTACGACGCGCTCTCGAAGATCGCCCCGACCGTCTTCTCCATCCGCCCCGGCTTCCCGTGGAAGGAGAACTACCTCCTCAACGCCGCCGCCCTCGACAAGACGGCCGAGGCCAGGGCGAAGCTCGACGCCTACCAGGCCAAGGCGGCGAAGCTCGGCGAGGACCTCGGCGAGAAGAAGCCGACCGTCACGATGCTGCGCTACATGCCGGGCAAGACCCGGCTCTACGCCGGCGCCTCCTTCATCGGCACGATCCTGAAGGACTCCGGCATCCCGCGCCCGCAGAACCAGCAGGCCGAGGACCTCGCGGTGGAGATCAGCCCGGAGCGCATGGACGAGGCCGCCGCCGACTGGATCTTCACCGGCGTCTACGGGGCCAAGGACAAGACCAAGCGCGACTCCGCCGAGGCCAACCCGCTGTGGAAGGGCCTGGAGGCCGTGAAGCAGGGCCGGGCCAAGGACGTCCCGGACGAGACCTGGTACCTGGGCCTCGGCGTGACCGCCGCCGACAAGGTCCTGGACGACCTGCGCACGTTCCTGGTCAAGTAAGCGCGGAGCGCGCGGGCCGGGGCGCCGCGACCGCCTCGCGGCGGAGTCGCCGGTCGCCACGGACGGTAGCCTTGGCCTGTGCCCCGTCTCTCTGAAGTCATCGCCGCGCTGGACGCTCTGTGGCCCCCCTCGCGGGCCGAGGAGTGGGACGCCGTCGGCACGGTCTGCGGCGACCCCGACGCCGAGGTCTCCCGGGTGCTGTTCGCCGTCGACCCCGTCCAGGAGATCGTCGACGAAGCGGTGAAGCTGGGTGCCGACCTGCTCGTCACCCACCACCCCCTCTACCTGCGGGGCACCACCACCGTCTCCGCCGGCACCTTCAAGGGCCGGGCCGTGCACACGCTGATCAAGAACGACATCGCGCTGCACGTCGCCCACACCAACGCCGACACCGCCGACCCGGGCGTCTCCGACGCCCTCGCCGGCGCCCTCGACCTGCGCGTCACCGGCCCGCTGGTCCCCGACCCGAGCGACCCCGCCGGCCGCCGGGGCCTCGGCCGCCTCTGCGAGCTGGACCGCCCCGAGACGCTGCGCGAGTTCACCGCGCGCGTCGCCGCCTGGCTCCAGCCGACCGCGCAGGGCATCCGGGTGGCCGGCGACCCCGACGCGATGATCCGTACCGTCGCGGTCAGCGGCGGCTCCGGCGACAGCCTCTTCGCGCAGGTCCGGGCCGCCGGTGCCGACGCGTACGTCACCGCCGACCTGCGCCACCACCCGGTGTCCGAGGCCCGCGAGCAGAGTCCGCTCGCC
The DNA here is from genome assembly GCF_056428985.1 of Streptomyces sp. CA189. Classification (NCBI taxonomy): domain Bacteria; kingdom Bacillati; phylum Actinomycetota; class Actinomycetes; order Kitasatosporales; family Streptomycetaceae; genus Streptomyces; species Streptomyces sp. CA189. The sequence continues at coordinate 58,115 of NZ_JBWJVM010000046.1, forward strand.
CTCGTCGACGCCGCCCACTGGGCCACCGAATGGCCCTGGTGCGAGCAGGCCGCGGCCCAGCTCGACGCCATCTCCGAGCGCAACGGCTGGGGTCTGCGGACCCACGTCTCGCGCACGGCCACCGACCCGTGGACGGCGCACGCGCCGTCCGTGACATCCCCTTCTCACCCTGGAGCCCCCAACTGAACGCCGAGCCCGCCGACCAGATCCGACTTCTCGACGTCCAGGCCCTGGACGTCCGGCTGTCTCAGCTGACCCACAAGCGCAAGATGCTGCCCGAGCACGCCGAGGTCGACTCGCTGACCAGCGACCTGGCCCAGCAGCGCGACTTCCTCGTCGCCGCCCAGACGCAGGCCACCGACGCCGCCCGCGAGCAGACCAAGGCCGAGCAGGACGTGGACCAGGTGCGCCAGCGCGCCGCCCGCGACCAGGCCCGCCTGGACACCGGCGTCGGCATCTCCGCCCGCGACCTGGCCAACCTGCAGAGCGAGGTCGTCTCCCTCGCCAAGCGCCAGGGTGACCTGGAGGACGTGGTCCTGGAGGTCATGGAGCGCCTGGAGGGTGCGCAGGAGCGCGTCACCGAGCTCACCGACCGGGTCGCCTCCCTGGAGGCCAAGCTCGTCGACGCCACCGCGCGCCGCGACGCCGCCACCGGCGAGATCGACGCCGAGGTCGCCGGCATCGCCAAGGACCGCGAAGTCATCGTCACCACGATGCCGGCCGCGCTGATCGCCCTGTACGAGAAGATCCGCGTGAAGCAGGGCGGCGTCGGCGCCGCCCGCCTGTCGCAGCGCCGCTGCGAGGGCTGCCGCCTGGAGCTCGACCTCGCCGAGGTCAACGAGATCAAGGCCGCCGCCCGCGACCAGGTCGTCCGGCACGAGAGCTGCGGCCGCATCCTGGTCCGCATGGCCGACGCGGGCATCTGATGCCGCGGTTCGTTGTGGAAGCCGACGGCGGCTCCCGGGGCAACCCGGGGCCCGCCGGCTACGGCTCCGTCGTCCTCGACCCGGTGACGGGCGAGACGCTGGCCGAGCGCGCGGAGTACATCGGCGTCGCGACGAACAACGTGGCCGAGTACAAGGGCCTCATCGCCGGGCTGAAGGCCGCCCGCGAGCTGGACCCGGACGCGGTGGTCCTCGTACGCATGGACTCCAAGCTCGTCGTCGAGCAGATGTCGGGGCGCTGGAAGATCAAGCACCCGGACATGAAGCCGCTCGCGGCGGAGGCGGCGAAGGCCATGCCGCGCGCGCAGGTGACGTACGAGTGGATCCCGCGGGAGAAGAACAAGCACGCGGACCGGCTCGCGAACGAGGCGATGGACGCGGGCAAGCGCGGCAAGCAGTGGGAGCCGTCCCACTCGTCGGCCGCCCTGGACGCGCCGGCGTCCCCGCAGGGCCCTCCGGGTGACGCGGCGAAGGGTGCCGCGGCCGTCCGGGCCGCGCTGGCCTCCGGCGGTGGTACGCGGACCCGTGCGGGCGCTGCTGCGGGCGGGACGACCGGCTCCGCACCGGCCGGCGCCGACACCCTGTTCGGGGACCCGGCGGAACTCCCGGCCCAGGCCCCGGCTTCCGGGCGGGACCTGGCCGACACGGCCACCGGCGCCACTCCCGCCCCCGCGGCGGGACAGGGCTGGGGCCCCGACATGGGGACCCCCGCCACCTTCGTGCTGCTGCGCCACGGAGAGACCGCGCTGACCCCGCAGAAGCGGTTCTCCGGCAGCGGCGGCAGCGACCCGGAGCTCTCCGAGGCGGGCCGCCGCCAGGCCGCCGCGGTCGCGGAGTCGCTGGCGGCCCGCGGCACCGTGCAGACGGTGATCAGCTCCCCGCTGCGGCGCTGCCGGGAGACCGCGCAGGCCGTCGCCGACCGGCTCGGGCTCACCGTCACCGTCGAAGAGGGGCTGCGCGAGGTCGACTTCGGGGCCTGGGAGGGGCTGACCTTCGCGGAGGCGCGCGAGCGCTACCCGGAGGACCTCCAGGCGTGGCTGGACTCCCCGAGGGCCGCCCCCACGGGCGGCGGCGAGAGCTTCGCCTCGGCCACCCGCCGCATCTCGGCGACCAGGGACCGGCTGCTCGCCGAGCACGCGGGCCGCACGGTCCTGCTGGTCTCGCACGTGACCCCGGTCAAGATCCTGGTCCGGCTGGCGCTGGGCGCCCCGCCGGAGGCCCTGTTCCGCATGGAGCTGTCGGCGGCCTCCCTGTCGGCGGTCGCCTACTACGCCGACGGCAACGCCTCGGTCCGCCTCCTGAACGACACGTCCCACCTGCGCTGAGCCACCGCGTCCGGCCGCACGACGAGGCCCCCCGCCCTGACCGGGCGGGGGGGCCTTCCCGTAAATCCCCGAGCCGCGGTGCGCCGCCGTTTGGTAGAACGGTGTCACGTGAGGACAGGAGGAGGGGCCGCCCGTGCAGCTGTACCCGTCCGGCTTCCAGTAGCACCCCCAGGAAGGCCCTGGGGTGCGACTGGAGGCTCTCCGTGTCCCGCACCGCCCATCACATTCCCGCCGAGCGCACCCCGTACGCCGTGCAGCGGCGCGCGGAGCGCGACGCGCTCGCCCTGCGCCACGCCGGATTCCCCGGCCCCTGGCGCCGAGTGGACCTGCGCACCCTGCGCTACTCCGCCGCCGAGCTCCGTACCGCGGCGAAGGAGGGCCGGCGTCCGCAACCGCGGGAGGTCCGGCGCGCCTTCGACAGCTGGCGGTACTGCTGCGCCTTCGCGGCATCCCCGTCCGTGGCCGCGAACCTCGCGGAGCGCGCCTCCCGCGCACGGGCCCGTACCGCCTGCCGGGCCGCGCTCCACGACCCCGAGACGATCATCGAGCCCTACCGGCCCCGCTACGGGGCCCACTGGGAGGCCTGAGCACCGCCACCACTACCGGTACGACGAAGCCCCCGCCCCGAACGAACGGGTATGCGGGGGCTGTTCGCCGACAGGCGAGCCGGCCTGTACGCCGGGTTCTGTCACCCGGTGACCTCGCGGTCGCCGGGGAGACGGCCATCCATCTAGGACCGGCGTTGCCGCCGGCCTCGTGCGGTCTACCCGCGAACTCGGGCGGGCAGCCCTCGAACGTTCGCGCAGGGCCGTTCGGAAACGGCCCCTCTTGACCTTGCTCCGGGTGGGGTTTACCTAGCCGCCTGAGTCGCCTCAGGCGCTGGTGGTCTCTTACACCACCGTTTCACCCTTACCGGGGGCCGAAGCCCCAGGCGGTCTGTTTTCTGTGGCACTGTCCCGCGGGTCACCCCGGGTGGCCGTTAGCCACCACCCTGCCCTGTGGAGCCCGGACGTTCCTCGGCGGGATCCGGGGATCCCGACGCGGCCGCCCGGCCGACTCGTCTGTCGTGCCGCCCATCGTACCGGCTGCGTCATCACGGCTTGACCTTGACGCAGCGGCAGGGTTTCTACTGGATCCATGCGGATCGGAGAGATCGCCGCGCTCGTCGGGGTCACGACCCGGGCGATCCGGCACTACCACCACGTCGGCCTGCTCCCCGAGCCGGACCGGCGCCCCAACGGCTACCGCGCCTACAGCGTGCGCGACGCCGTCCGGCTGGCCCGGGTACGCCGGCTGACCGAGCTCGGGCTCAGCCTCGACGAGGTGCGCGACGTGCTCGCGGACGACGCGGGGCGCGAGCTGGCCGAGGTACTGGCCGAGCTTGACGCCGACCTCGCCCGCCAGCAGGCCGAACTGGCCGAGCGCAGGCGGCGCCTCGCCGTCCTGCTCGCCGCCCCGCCCGGGGAGACCGAGCCCGTGTCGCCCGCGCTCGCGGAGCTGCTCGCCAAGGCGCCCGCGACGGCCTCGCCGTCCGCCGCGCTCGACCGCGAGCACCTGAGCCTGCTCGACGCCTCGGGCGCCGCGGGGGAGGAGCTCTACGCCCTGCTCGGGACGGTCGCCGCCGATCCGGCCGTGCTCGCGCTGTACGAGCGGCTCGACGAGCTCGCCGAGGCGGCCGAGGACGATCCCCGGATCGGGCCGCTCGCCGCGGAACTGGTGGCCGCGGTGCCCGCCGAGGTGTTCGCGGCGATCGCGGCGACGGAGGGGGCCGGCGGGCCGCAGGCGGTGCCGGGCTTCCTGGAGGCCCTGCTCGCCGAGTACGCCCCGGCGCAGGCGGAGGTCGTCCGCCGGGTGACGGAAGCCTTCACGGACAGCGTGGGGTCAACGAAGAGGGGCCGGGAATGAGCGCGATCCGCGCGGCACGGACGGGGGTGGCCGCCGTGCTCCCCGTGGAGCTGGCGCTGGTGGTCTGCGTGGCCGCCGGAGTGCGCCCGCCCGGCTGGGCCCTCGCCGTCGCCGAGGCGGTGGTGCTGGGGGTCCTCCTCCTGGAGGCGGGCGTCCTGTACTCCCTGTACGCCGCCTCGCGCGCCCGCGGCGCCGACTCGGGCACGGCCCGCCGCGAGGCCGTACGGGCCGTGGTCCCCGTCACCGTACGCCGCCTCGTGCTCCACGAGCTGCGCGCGTCCGCCTCGCTGGCCCGCTGGGCGCTGCGGCGGCCGCCGCACGGGGTGCGCCCCGGAGACCAGGCGGCCCCGTACACCGGACCGCAGACGGCCATGATGTACGGGCTGGTGTTCGTGTCGCTGATCGAGACGGTGGCGCTGGCCTTCCTGATCCCCTGGCCGGCCGTCCACCGGGTGGTGCTCGTCCTCGACGTGTACGGGGTGCTGCTGATGCTCGCGCTGCACGCCGCCTGCGTCACCCGGCCGCACGTGGTGGGCCCGGACGGGACCCTGCGCATCCGCTACGGAGCCCTCTTCGACCTGACCGTCCCGCCGGACGCGGTGGCCTCGGTCCGGGTGGACCGGCGCTACCCCGAGGGGCGGCTCGTCACCCTCTCCGAGGGCGGGGTGCTCGACCTGATCGTCGGCAGCCAGACCACCGTCACCGTGGAACTGACCCGCCCGCTCGCCTTCCGCCGCCCGCTCGGCGCCCGCGCCGAAGCCCGCGTCATCCGCTTCCACGCGGACGAGCCCCGCGCACTGGTCGACGCACTGCGGCAGCCCGCACCCCCGTGACGGGCTGCCGCGGTGCCGACCGTGTGCGCCGAGCGTGACAAGCCGGCGCGCGCCTGTCTTGTCGAAATCGGCACGGCGCGAAAACAGCGGGACGGGCGGCCTACGGGACGGGCTGCCTAGCGGACCAGCGCGAAGGTGGTGGCAGCGACGGCCGCGCCCACCGCGGCGCCCACGACGACCTGGGCGAGGGTGTGGTCCTTCAGCTCGACCCGGGACCAGCCGACGACGGCGACCAGCGGGTAGGCGAGCAGCAGCCAGGGCCCGTAGGTCATGGCGAGCATGGCGACGCTCCCGGAGGAGACGGCCGCGTGCACGCTGATCTTCCAGGCGGGGGTCACGGCGAGGAGGGCCGCGAGGGTGACCAGCATGGCCGCGATCAGCGCGATCATCGTGCGGGGGGAGCCGAGGAGCGCCATCAGGAGGATGCCGGTGGCGACCGAGCCGATGATGAACACCATCACGGTGATGCGCTGTTGGCGCTGGCCGACGTGCCGGTCGGCCCAGCGGCCGCGCCGGATGCCGTACTTGATGAAGACCAGCGGGATGACGGCGGCGAACAGGCAGCCGAGGAGTCCCCAGCCGATCCCGGCGAGGCCGGCGGTGTGCCAGCCGATCAGGAGGGTGTCGGCGATGATCCAGGTCTTGGGATCGAGTCCGTCGGTGATCAGGCGGGCGGATCGGGACTCGGTGGGCTGGGTGAGCGTGGCGGTCACGCCGTGGCCTCCTGGCTGGTCGTGGTGAGGAAGTCGTCAGCCACGGCGGAGTGGTAGATCCGGGCGAGCTGGATGAGTCGCAGTACTTCGGTGGTGAAGTCGAGTTCGTCGATCCCGACGGTGGCCGCCGGCTCCTGGGTGCCGCGGACCGGCAGGACGCCGCGGGCCTTGCCCTCGCGGGCCGCCCGCATCCAGAGGGCTTCGGCCGCCGGGCTCGTCGCCGGGTCGAATCCGGCCTCCAGGGCGGCGCGGTGCGCGCGCTCGCGGAGCTCGTTGGCCGTGTAGGCGTCGAGGGTCAGGGCGGCGTCGCGGATCTCGATCACCCTCCGGTACAGCCGCAGGCGCGGGCTGCGCAGGAGTCCGGTCTTCAGGACGATGTCGGGGGTGACCGCGGTCAGGTCCTGCCAGAGCGGCTGGAGCTGCCGGTGGTGGCGGCCGTCCTGGACGGTGCGCCAGGCCACGCCGAACGCCGGGATGCTGCTCCCGATGAGGATGAAGCCGATCGCCAGGTACTTCAGGGCGTCGGTGACGTTGTCGACCGCGGGATCGCTGGTGTCGTCCGTGAGGCCCGCGAGGCGGCTCGCGATGTACCCGGCCCGCAGCAGGGTGTAGAGCACGCCGACGGCGGTTCCGATGCCCATGAGGCGGACGCCGGTCCGTAGCCACAGGGCGCTGGCGTGCCGGGCGCTGCCCCAGAAGAGCCAGGTGGCGGTGGCCATGGCGATGCCGAGGTAGACGACGAAGAGGAGGTAGTAGACCGTGGCCCAGCCGTTGCCCGCGGTCTCCTCGAAGAAGTCGGTCATCTCGCGGGGCCGCGGGACGAAGAACACGAAGAGCACCGCCATGGCCGTCATCGCGGTCAGGGCGGCGTAGTGGCGGGCCCGCAGCCGGCGGCCGGTCTCCGGGCGGGCGATGGCGACGACGAAGTCGACGACCGCGCCGGCCGCGATCATGCCCAGCCAGTGCTTGAAGAGGGTGGAGAGGTTGTTGACTCCCGCCCAGTCGTCCAGGGTGCGCATCACGCCGGGGAGGCGGAGCGTCATGGACACGGTCAGGGCGGCGAACGCCGTCCACAGGGCCCGTTGTTTGACCGAGCGGACGGCGGAGGGGGCGCGCCAGACCGTCACCGTCCAGAGCATGGCCAGGATGGCGATTTCGAGGTGTTTCACTTCACGACCACGTATTCCGAACGGGGTGCCCGAGGGCGTCATGGAGGCGCACGAGACGGTCCTCGGCCTCACTGGAGGTCGACTGCGTCGTGTGGTAGCGGCCGGCCCGCTCGTGGATGAGCGTGGCCAGGGTCTCGGCCTGCCGCTCCTGCGGGCTGGCGAACTTGCTCCGCCCCATGAGGTGCGCCAGGCGGTCGATGTCGAGGCCGAGTTCCTCGTCGATCGATTCGGTGATGCGGGCGACGTTCCTGATCCGGGCCGCCTCGGTGCGGATGATCTCGGCCACGGGCAGCTCGGGGCGGTCGAGTCCGGAGACGGCCGTGTGCGTACGCGTCAGCAGGCGCTGGAAGTGCTCGGAGGCCCGGGCGATCTCCTGGTCCGACGCCTGTCCGGGGATGTCGAGTTCGGGAGCGACGTGGCCGAGCAGCATGTGCGAGATCTCGTGGAGGACGATCTGCACCTTGAGGATCTCGGCCGCGACGGCGTCGTAGAAGACGAGGTCGGCGACGTCCAGTCCGAGCCAGATCCCGCAGGGCAGGGCCGGGTCGGGGGGTCCGTCGAGGGGCAGCAGGATCAGCGGCCGGCCGCGCTGCGCGGCTATGCCCTCGCAGAAGGCTTCCAGGTCGAACGGCCGGGGGATGGCGAGCCGGTCCGCGACGGCGGCGCACTCCGCGTCGGCGCGCTTCCACCAGCGCATGGTCGCCCTCCCCGCCCGTCGTCGCCCAGTCCGCACACCCGATCGGGTTTGAGAGTAACCGGAAGCGCGGCAGGGGCTTACTGAGGACGGGTCGGTGGCCGGAATACGACTGCTCGGGCGAGGCGCGTGGCTGATTCGCGCCTCAGGACTCCTTGCCGCGGCGGCGCCGGGGCTTCACATCCGGAAGCCCTTCGGCCTTCCGGAGCTGCTTGATCAAACCGGTGACGGACCGCATGGACCCGGCGGACAAGCCGCTGAGACGGAAGGCCGCGGCCTTGACCTGCTCGTCCTCGAGGACCTGGGCGAACTCGTCGGCCGCGGCGGCCTTGCCCATCTCCTCGCGCAGCCGCATGATCCGCTCCTCGATCCGCTGCTCGATCGCCTGGGCGTTCTCGCCGTCGGCCAGGTACCCGACGGTGACGCCGAAGAAGTTGGCGATCGCGCGGATCGAGTCGATGCCCGGGTTCGGGTTGTTGTTCAGGCGGATGGTCTGGACCGTGCCGTGCGAGACGGAGGGCCCGGACAGCTTCTTGGTGCCCTCGGCGATCTCTTGGTACGTGTACGGACCGCGGCCCGCCGGATGGATCGTCTCGATCAAGAAGCCGAGGCGGTCACCCATGGTGTCCCGCCGGCCGGTGGGGGTCTCCTCACCCATCACCGTCACTGCTCCCGTCTGCTGCTGGCTCTCATAGTCCAGTACTAAATCATCCCCGGCATTATCTACTTGCCTAGATGGCTTTCGCCACACAGTGCAACGAAGTGCGTCTACCCAGCTAGCGGACCCCGTGGAAAGTGACCCACGTCATATTGCCCCCGGGGCACCCCGCGGGACCTTGACAGGGCATGTGTGCCGCGGCGTATCTTCGTCCAGCCGTCTAGCCCACTAGATGGAGCGGCGCTCAATAACTCGACGCATCGCGTCTAGCCGACTGAGCGGCGGAGCCGGTGGGCGCAGGACGGAAGGGGGAGGAGTCGCGATGCCGTCACGGCGGCAGGCTCCAGATGCAGGACCAGGGGGTCGGAGCGCTCGCCCGTGGGCTGGGGTACGGGGGTCCTCAGCCCAGGGCGGGCGAACCGCTCGCCGACGGGAGCCGACGCCCGCCGGCGGGGTCCGGCGGAATCCAACGGGGGAGCCGCCGCCGGACGGCACGGTCCGGCCGCGCCCCGGGACGCGATCCGAGGCGCGCCCCGGGGCCGCGATCCGGCGGGCGAGGCGGCGGCCTAGCCGGCCAGCATCACGCTGCTGACCCGGCCCGCCATCCGGTCCAGTGCCGAACCCGGCGCCAGGCCGCACCGCAGCAGGACGAACCGGGACGGGGGCAGCCCCGTCATCGCCTTCACCTCGCGGCTCAGGTGCGCCTGGTCGTGATAGCCGCAGGCCGCCGCCACCTGCGCGGCCGCCGTTCCCGCCGCCAGCATCCGCAGCGCGTGCTGCAGCCGGAACACCCGGGCCATGGCCTTGGGGGACAGGCCCACCTGCTCGCGGAACCGGGCCCGTACGGTCCGGGCGCTCCACCCCGTCGCGGCGCTCACCCGGGTCAGGGAGCCGCTGTCCGTCCAGAGCCCGGAGAGGGCTCCGTCGACCTCGGGCGCGGTGAAGGGGCCGCCGTCGAGGCGGGCGTGGAACAGCGCGTCGAGCAGGGCGAAGCGCTCCGTCCAGGAGGGGAGCGCCCGGAGCCGTTCGGTGAGGTGGCGGCCCTGCGGTCCGAGCACCTCCACCAGGTCCACGTGGGCGTCCTCGAAGTGCCACATCGGGATGCCGAACAGCCGGTAGCAGCCCTGCGGGGTCATGTTCACCTCCAGCCCGTGCACGACCCCCGCGTGCACCCCGATCGCCGGCACCGTGCGCGGGCCGCTGATCATGGCCCCGGCGGCGGGCCGCAGCCGGGCCGCTGCGAGGTCCTCCGTACGGGAGACCCACAGGCCCTCGGAGAAGTTGAAGACCAGCGTCACGCAGCCGGTGGGCAGCTCCAGGCGGCGCCTCGGGGCGGTGAACTCGGTGTGGAACCCCGTGTAGTTGATGATGGCCGACCGCAGGGCGGCGGCCGGCGGGCGGCGGCGCGCCGATCGGCTGCCCGCGGCAGCGGCGGGCATCGCGCGTACGTCGAAGGCGTCGACCGAGCCCATGTCCGGGCCCTCCCCCCCGCTGTTGCGCGGCCGGTGATGCCGCGCGGTCGGCCGATGATGCCAGGTCACGGGGCGCGATGACCAGAGCGGTCACCGCCTAGGCCGGTGCGAAGAGCACCTTCGCCCGACCCGGGTCCGCCTCCGTCAGCCGGACCCTGATCCGGTCGCCCAGCGGCAGCTCCGCCGAGGTGGACTCGACACGGCCGATCACCGCCGGGTCCGCCAGGTGGACCGTGCCGACCAGCGGCTCCCGGTCCTTGACGTCGATGACCGTCGCCTCGAAGGTCTCCCCGACGCGGTCCTTGAGCAGCGCCGCCTCCACCAGGTCCACGGACTCCCGCTCGGCCGAGTTCGCCAGCCGGGTGCCGTCCGACATCTCCTTCGGCAGGGCGTCGAGCGCGTCCAGCGCCCACCCGGGGGGCTCGGTCCCGGCGACGGCCGCCACGCACAGCTCGCCCGTGCACCGGTCGACGAGCCGGCGCAGCGGCGCGGTGCAGTGGGCGTACGGGGCCGCGACCGCGGCGTGCAGCACGGGGTCCGGGGTCTCGCCGCCGGTGAACACCGTGTAGCCAGCGCCGCGCAGCAGGGTGGTGCACTCCTGGAGGAAGGCGGCGTGGGCGGGCCGGTGCGGATCGAGCCCGCGCACGAGCTGCGCGTACGGGACGTGGTGCGGCCACTCGATCCGCAGGGCCTTCGCCGCCCGGCGCAGCCGCCCGACGGCTCCGTCGGGGGCCGTCGGCAGGGTCCGCAGGATGCCGGTCCCGGCGGCGAGCATCAGCTCGGCGGCCGCCATGCCGGTCATCAGGGAGATCTGCGCGTTCCAGCCGTCGGCCGGGAGCGGAGCCCGGTAGGCCAGGCTGTACGAGCCCCCGCGCTCCACGATCTCCTGCTCGGGCACGTTCAGCGAGATCCCCCCGCGCTCCGTCTCCAAGGCCTCGCGCAGCCGCCCGATGTCCCGCAGCAGGGCCAGCGGCTCCTCGGCAGTGCCCGCGTCGATGGCCTTCTGGACGCCGTCGTAGTCGAGCTTGGCCCGGCTGCGCACGAGCGCGCGCCGGACCCCGGTGCTCTCCACCCGCCCCTCGGCGTCCAGGTCGAGCCTCCACAGCAGAGCCGGGCAGGTCTGGTCGGGGAGCAGGCTGGCGGCGCCCTCCGAGAGCACGGCCGGGTGCAGGGGGACCTTCTCGTCGGGGAAGTAGAGGGTGGTGACCCGGCGGTGGGCCTCGGTGTCGATCGCGCCGCCGGGGGTGACGTAGGCGGCGACGTCGGCGATGGCGTAGTGGACCCGGTAGCCGCCGGAGGCGCGCTTCGCCAGGTGCATGGCCTGGTCGAGATCGCGTGAGGTCGGCGGATCGATCGTGAAGAAGGGGATGTCGGTGGCGTCGAAGTCCGGCAGGAGGGGGTTTCGTACCGCCCGCTCGGCCTCGGCGAGTACGGGCGCCGGGAACTCCTCCGGCACCTCCAGCTTCGTCCGCAGTTCACGCAGCGCGGCCCGTAGAGCAGCCCCGTCTGCGCCGGTCATGATCATATGACGGCGTGGCATGAGCCGAGCCTATGGCCGGTGGGCCCGGGCGGCACGGCGAGCCGTCTACCCTGGTCGGGGGCCGCACCCCCGCTGCTGTGCCGTGCCCGTCCGAAGGAGAACCACCGTGCTCGTGCTGCTGCCGCCGTCCGAAGGAAAGGCCGCCGGCGGCTCCGGCGCACCGCTGAAGCCGAAGACGCTCTCGCTGCCGGGGCTGGCCGCCGCGCGGGCCGCCGTGCTGGAAGAGCTGGTCGAGCTGTGCGTGGGCGACGAGCTGAAGGCCCGCGAGGTGCTCGGCCTGAGCGAGGGCCTGCGCGGCGAGGTCGCCAAGAACACGGAGCTGTTGACGGCGGTCGCCCGCCCGGCGGGGGAGATCTACACGGGCGTCCTCTACGACGCGCTGGGCCTGTCGACCCTCTCGCCCGCGGCGGCGTCCCTGGCCGCGGAATCGCTGCTGGTCTTCTCGGGCCTGTGGGGAGCGGTCGGTGTCGCGGACCGCATCCCCTCCTACCGCTGCTCGATGGGTGTGAAGCTGCCGGGGCTGGGGGCGCTGGGCGCGTTCTGGCGCGAGCCGATGGCCTCGGTGATGCCGGAGGCGGCGGGGGAGGGGCTGGTCCTGGACCTGCGGTCCTCGGCGTACGCCTCCGCGTGGAAGCCCAAGGGGGAGGTGGCGGGCCGCACGGCCACGGTCCGGGTGCTGCACTCCCAGATGGTGGACGGGGTGGAGAAGCGGTCGGTGGTGAGCCACTTCAACAAGGCCACCAAGGGCCGCCTGGTCCGCGACCTGCTGTCGGCGGGCGCGGTCCCCGCGTCCCCGGCGGAGCTGGTGACGGCCCTGCGGGACCTGGGCTTCACGGTGGAGGCCGAAGCCCCCGCGAAGCCGGGCAGGGCCTGGTCCCTCGACGTGGTCGTCACCCAGATCCACTGACCGGTGGCTGCGGGTGGGGGCCGGTGCCGGGGGCGGGGTGGGGTGTCGGCCTGGACTGCATGATTTAGGCGCCCTGTGCGCAGCTTCGACAGTGGGTGGGTGTACCTGCGCCACAAATCACGCTTTACGTCCCGGCCGACACCC
>NZ_JBWJVM010000047.1:0-69685 GCF_056428985.1 Streptomyces sp. CA189
CGGCCCCCCCACCACCCTTCCGCGCACCACCCTTCCGCGCACCACCCCTCCCCCCGCGATCCCCCAGCTCACCCCCTCCCCGTCCGGCCCGACTGGAGAACCGCCCATGCGCACCCGCACCCTCCTCCTCGGCCTGCTCCTCGGCCTCGCCGCCCTGCTGCTCCCCGCCCTCCCCGCGACGGCCGCGGACAACGGCACCTGGGGCGTCTTCCCGACACCCCCGGCCGGTGCGGCGATGACCGACCGCGCGTACTTCTTCCACCAGGGCGAGGCCGGCACCACCATCAGCGACAGCGCGACGATCGTGAACTCCTCCGACAAGGAGCTGACGTTCCAGATATTCGCCACGGACGCCGTCAACACCCCGGTGGGCGGCGGCTTCGCGCTGCTGCCGGTGGAGACGAAGCCCAAGGACCTGGGCACGTGGGTCGCGCTGCCGCCCGAGACCAAGAGCACCGTCACCGTGCCGCCCAAGGGCCGCAAGGACATCCCGTTCTCCGTGAAGGTCCCGGCGGACGCGACGCCCGGTGACCACGTGGGCGGGATCGTCGCCCTCAACACCGCCGTGGAGGGGATCCAGCAGGAGGGCAAGGTCCAGGTCGGGGTGAAGCGCCAGGTCGGCGCCCGGCTGTACTTCCGGGTCCCGGGGCCGGTGACCCCGGGGCTGAGCGTGGAGGACGTGAAGGTCAGCCGGGCGGCGCCGCTGCTGCCCTGGGCCAAGGACGCCCGCGCCAAGATCACGTACTCCCTGGTCAACCGGGGCAACGTGGTCGTCGAGCCGAAGGTCGCCGTCTCCGCCGAGGGGCTGTTCGGCCGCCGGGTGCTGGACCGGCCGGCCCGCGAGCTGAAGATCGTCCTGCTGCCGGGCCAGCGGATCGAGCTGACCGAGGAGTGGGCGGACGCGCCCCAGTCCGACTGGGTCACCGTCGACATCACCGCCGGCGCCTCGGCCTACCCCGACCTCGTTTCCTCCTCCTCCACGGAGTTCCTCGCCGTGCCGTGGACCGCGCTCGGCGCCCTCCTGGTGCTGGTCGGTGCCGCCATCGCCGCCCGGGTGCTGCGCCGGCGCCGCGGAGCCGCCGCCTCCGAACAGCCGGAACCGGCACCGGACTTGGCTGAAGTGCGCTGATCGGCAAAGGTGTCCCCCAGGGGGACGGCATTCGGCCATCCCCGGGCAGGGGCAGGCGCCCGGAGGCACCACACATGGCACGACAGCACGGCGAAGCGGAGCCCGGCCGGCCCGCGCACGGAACCGTCCCCGCAGGCCGGCCCGCGGATCCCGTCGACGCGGGGATCGGGCTGCTGACCCTCGTCGAGCGGACCCTGGGCACCGGCACCGCGGTGTACGTCCCGGGGGACGGCTGGATCCGGCTCACGCTCCCGCTCGACGACGGCGGTCCGGCCCCGGTCACGGTGGACGTGGTCGCGGACACCCGGCGGGTCCCGCGCGGGATCGCGTACCTCCTGCCGGGCGGCGGCCTGAACTTCTGCGCGGGCTTCTTCACCCCGTCCCACCTGAACCTCGCCCACCGGCTGCGCCGCGAGGGCCTGCTCGTCGTCGGCGTCACCCCGCGCGAGGACGCCGCGACCGCCGAGGACATCGGCCCCGACCCGGGGCTCGCGGCGCACCGCCGGGATCTGGCCGCGGTCGTGGAGGCGCTGGACGGGGCGCTCGGGCTGCCGTACCAGTACGTCGGCCACTCCGCCGGGGCCCTGCTCGCCCTGGACGCGGCCGCGCACGACGACTCGCCCCGCCTGACCCGGGTGGTGGCCCTGGACACGACGGGCCCCTACTCCGGCGACCTGGCCGTACGGGCGGCCCAGACCCGGGACGCGTACGAGGCCGGGCTCGCGGGGGGCGCGTACGCCGTGGACCCGGGCCTGAAGGCGCTGGTCGCCCGGGCCGTCACCGACCCGGCGGGCCCCTCGGAGGTCCCCTGGCCCCCGGACCCCCGGCTCCGCTTCACCAACGCCGGGCTCGCCCATTTCGTGCTGGTCCGCACCTCCCGGCTGCCCGGCCCGGCGGACTGGATCCACACCCAGGGCCAGGCCGCGGGCTCGTACGTCTTCGGAGCCACCCCGGCCGAGGACCGCTTCAGCCTCACCCACACCCCGCTCGCCACCTGGCACGCGGCCACCGACGCCCTGGGCAGCGGGCTGATCCCGGCCGCCCTGGCGCGGGACCTGGCCGCGGTCTGGGCGGGCGACGAGAAGACGTACGCGATCGACTGGGAGCGGATCTCCGCCGAAGTGGTGTGGATCAACACGGAGCTGGGCCGCGGCGACCACACGCGCGGCCCCCGGCTGATCCGGGCGGGCGGCAACCGGCGGGTCCGCTTCACCGTCGTCCCGGGCTACGGGCACGGCGACCCCGTCTGGTCGAGGACGGCGACGGCGGACGTCTGGTCGCTGCTCTGAGCCCGGCCGGAAAGCCCCGCCGGAAACGGGCTCGCCCCCCGCGGTGAGGGTTGCGGGGGGCGAGCGGTCTTACGAGGCGAGCGGCCTTACGAGGCGTGCGGCCGGACGGGGCTCCGGCCGGGGACGCCGGACGGAGGCCGAGCCCGGGAGCTCCGGCCGAGGGGGCCGCGCGAGGACCCCTCGGCCGGAGAGCTGCCGCCGGGGACTCCCGTCAGTGGTTCCGCGGGAACCCGAGGTCCACGCCGGCCGGGGCGTCGGACGGGTCCGGCCAGCGGGTCGTGACGACCTTGCCCCGGGTGTAGAAGTGGGTGCCGTCGTTGCCGTAGATGTGGTGGTCGCCGAAGAGCGAGTCCTTCCAGCCACCGAAGGAGTGGTAGCCCACCGGCACCGGGATCGGCACGTTGACGCCGACCATGCCCGCCTCGATCTCCAGCTGGAAGCGGCGGGCTGCGCCGCCGTCGCGGGTGAAGATGGCGGTGCCGTTGCCGAACGGCGAGGCGTTCATGAGCGCCACGCCCTCCTCGTAGGTCTCGACGCGCAGCACGCACAGGACCGGGCCGAAGATCTCGTCGCGGTAGGCGTCGGAGTCGGTCTTGACGTTGTCCAGCAGCGAGAGGCCGATCCAGTGGCCGTTCTCGTTGCCCTCCACCGTGTAGCCGGTGCCGTCCAGGACCACGTCGGCGCCCTGCGCGGCCGCGCCCGTCACGTACGAGGCGACCTTGTCGCGGTGGGCGGCGGTGATCAGCGGGCCCATCTCGGAGGTCGGATCGTTGCCGGGGCCGATCTTGATCTTCTCGGCGCGCTCGCGGATCTTCTCCACGAGGGTGTCGCCGATGGAGCCGACGGCCACGACCGCGGAGATGGCCATGCAGCGCTCGCCGGCCGAGCCGTAGGCGGCCGAGACGGCCGCGTCGGCGGCGGCGTCCAGGTCGGCGTCCGGCAGCACCAGCATGTGGTTCTTGGCGCCGCCCAGGGCCTGTACGCGCTTGCCGTTGGCGGAGGCGGTGGTGTGGATGTGGCGGGCGATCGGGGTCGAGCCCACGAAGGAGACGGCCGCGATGTCGGGGTGCGCGAGGAGCGCGTCGACGGCGACCTTGTCACCGTGGACCACGTTCAGCACGCCCGCCGGCAGACCGGCCTGGCTCGCGAGCTGGGCGAGCAGCGTGGAGGCCGAGGGATCCTTCTCGCTCGGCTTGAGGATGAAGGTGTTGCCGCAGGCCACGGCCAGCGGGAACATCCACATCGGCACCATCGCCGGGAAGTTGAACGGGGTGATGCCCGCGACCACGCCGATCGGCTGGCGGATCGAGGAGACGTCCACGCGGCTGGACACCGAGGTGGACAGCTCGCCCTTGAGCTGCACGGTGATCCCGCAGGCCAACTCGACGATCTCCAGGCCGCGGGCGACCTCGCCCAGCGCGTCCGAGTGCACCTTGCCGTGCTCGGCGACGATCAGGTCGGCGATCGCGTCGCGGTTGGCGTCCAGCAGGGCGCGGTAGGCGAACAGCACCTTGGTGCGGGCGGCCAGCGAGGACTGCCCCCAGGAGAGGAACGCCTCCTTGGCGACCTGTACGGCCGCGTCGACCTCGTCGGCGGACGCGAGGGCGACCTGCGTGGTGACCTCGCCGGTGGCCGGGTCGGTGACCGGGCCGTAGTTGCCCGACGCGCCCTCGACGGTCTTGCCACCGATCCAGTGGTTGACGGTCTTCATGCCTAACTCCTTCACAGATGGCGACGTCGCTGCGCGGCTTGCCGGTCGTACTCTTCACGGGCCTGGGCCGCCGACGCACGGGTCGCGGTCTCGGCCACAGGGACATCCCACCACGCCTGTGCGGGGGGCGGGCCCGACACTGTGTCGGGTGTTCGGGTCTGCGCGTAGACACATGTGGGACGGTCCGCCGCGCGCGCCTCGGAGAGGGCTTTGCGCAGGTCACCGATGGTGCGGGGGCGAATTACGGTCATCCCGAGAGAGGCCGCGTTGGCCGCCAGGTCCAGCGGCAGGGGTGCACCGCTGTACGAACCGTCCACCGCCCGGAAGCGGTAGGCGGTACCGAACCCCTCGGCGCCCACCGCGTCCGAGAGGCCGCCGATCGAGGCGTACCCGTGGTTGTCGAGGATCACCAGCCTGACCGGGATCCCCTCCTGCACCGCGGTGACGATCTCGGTCGGATTCATCAGGTACGTCCCGTCGCCGACCAGCGCCCACACGGGCCGGCCGGGGGCGGCCAGTGCGGTGCCGATCGCGGCGGGGATCTCGTAGCCCATGCAGGAGTACCCGTATTCGACGTGGTACTGGTCCGCGGAGCGGGCCCGCCACAGCTTGTGCAGGTCCCCGGGGAGCGAGCCGGCGGCATTGATCAGGATGTCGTCACCGTCGACGAGGCCGTCCAGCAGACCCAGCACCTGTGCCTGCGTCGGGACGGCGTCCTCGTCGGGAGCCGCGTAGGCCCGGTCGACCAGCCGCTCCCACACCCTCTTCCCTTCTTTGTACGCCGCCTCGTACGGGGGGTCCACCCTGTACCCGGCGACCTCGGCCGAGAGTTCCTCCAGGCCCGCCCGCGCATCGCAGACCAGGGGGCGGGCGGCGAGTTTGTGGGCGTCGTACGGGTCGAGGTTGAGCCCGAGGAACCGCACGCCGGGGTGCTGGAACAGTGTCGCGGAGGCGGTGGTGAAATCGGTGAGCCGGGTCCCCGCGGCGATCACCAGATCGGCTTCGCGGGCCAGTGCGTCGGCGGTGGCGGTGCCGGTGTGACCGATCCCGCCCACGTCGGCGGGGTGGTCCCAGGGCAGGGCCCCCTTGCCCGCCTGGGTCGAGGCCACCGGGATCCCGGTGGCCTCGGCGAACTCCGCCAGCGCCGCCCCCGCCGCGCTGTGCCGAATCCCGCCGCCGGCGATGATCAGCGGCCGCGCGGAGCCCCTTACGGCCCGGGCGGCCGCCGCCAGCTCGGTCCGGTCGGGGCGGGGCCGGCGTACGCCCCACACCCGCTCGGCGAAGAACTCCGCGGGCCAGTCGTACGCCTCGGCCTGTACGTCCTGCGGCAGCGCGAGGGTGACGGCGCCGGTGCTCACCGGGTCGGTGAGGACCCGTACGGCCTGCAGGGCGGCGGGGATCAGGGCTTCGGGACGGGTGACGCGGTCGAAGTGGCGGGAGACGGGGCGCAGGGTGTCGTTGACGGAGACATCACCCGCATGGGGGACCTCCAGCTGCTGGAGCACGGGGTCGGCGGGACGGGTCGCGAAGGCGTCCCCGGGCAGCAGGAGCACCGGGATCCGGTTGATGGTGGCGAGGGCGGCCCCGGTGACGAGGTTGGTGGCGCCCGGGCCGATGGAGGTGGTGACGGCGTGCGCGGACAGCCGCCCGCTCTGCCGGGCGTACCCGACGGCGGCGTGCACCATGGCCTGCTCGTTGCGGCCCTGCAGGAAGGGCATCTCCTCACGGCCGCTCTCCAGCAGGGCCTGGCCGATGCCGGCGACGTTCCCGTGACCGAAGATCCCCCAGGTGGCGGCGATCAGGCGCCGGCGGTGTCCGTCGCGCTCGGTGTACTGCCGGGCGAGGAACCGGACGAGGGCCTGCGCGACGGTGAGCCGGACGGTCTGCGATGTGCTCACGCGGGGTCCTCCGCTCGGTGGAAGGGCAGCCGGGGGTCGACGTCCCGGCCGGTCCAGGTGGAGCGGATCCACCCGTGGTCGGGGTGGTCCCGGATGAGCCATTCCCGGGTGGCGCCGGGTCCCGCCATGACGTTGAGGTAGTACATGTCGTGGCCTGGCGCGGCGATGGAGGGGCCGTGCCAGCCGTCCGGGATGAGGACCGCGTCGCCGGTCCTCACCTCGGTGAGGATGTCGGTCTTCCCCGCCGGGGAGGGGCTGACACGCTGATAGCCGAGGCCGGGTGTGTCCCCGTGCGGGGCGATCTCGTAGTAGTAGATCTCCTCCAGCCGGGATTCCACGCCGGGGTGGTGCTCGTCGTGCTTGTGGGGCGGGTACGAGGACCAGTTGCCGCCGGGGGTCAGCACCTCCACGGCGATGAGCCGGTCGCAGTCGAAGACGCCGGCGGCGGCGAAGTTGTTGACCTGGCGGGAGCACTGTCCGGCTCCGCGGAGCTCTACGGGCACCTCGGCGGCGGGCCCGTACCGGGCGGGGAGGCGCTGCTCGCAGCGGGCGCCGACGAGCGCGAAGCGGCCGCCGCCGGCGGAGGTGACCTCGGCGTGGCCGTCCCGGGGGAGGTAGGCGAAGTCGGTGGGGCCGTCGAACACCCCGCGGCGCCCCCGCAGTCGGAAAACCCGCGCTCCGCTCCCGGGGCGCCGCCCCGGACCCCGCTCCTCAAACGCCGGAGTGGCTGGATTTTCACCGGCGTCAGCCGGCACGTGCGCGTGGCGCACCGTGCGACCTGAGGCGCGGGGTGCACCTCCGGCCTCGCCGGCACTGGGCGCGCGGGCAGCCTCGCCGGCACTGGGGGCGCGGGCAGCCTCGCCGGCGCTAGGGGCGCGTGCGGCCCCGCCGGCGTTTGAGGCGCCCGGGGCAACTCCAGCCTCGCCGGCGTTTGAGGCGCGGGGGTACGGGGGCGGAGCCCCCGCCGGGGCCGGGGCGGAGCCCCGGGACGGGGGGCTGGGGGCGGAGCCACCAGTTCCGGGAAGGGGCGGGGAGGGGAACGGCTCCGCGCAGCGGACCTCGCAGCCGCCTGCCAGGGGGAGCACGATCCACTCCGACTCCCCGCACGCGTGCGCGTACACCTCCCCCGGCGCGAGGTCGAGCACGCGCAGCCCCGTCCACTCCATCGCCCACTCAGACACCACCGGCACGGCCGAGCACCTCCTCCACTTCCTCTCCGAACGGCATCGCCGTCGAGCACGCCAGCCGCGAGGCCACGATCGCCCCGGCCGCGTTCGCATAGCCGATCACCCGCCTCAACTCCCATCCCGCGAGCAGCCCGTGGCACAGGGCCCCGCCGAAGGCGTCTCCGGCGCCCAGCCCGTTGACGACCGTCACCGGTACCGGAGGGAGCTCCGCCACCGTCCCGTCGCGGTGGACGGCCAGGACCCCCGCCGGGCCCCGCTTGACCACCGCCAGCTCCACTCCGGCGCCGAGCAGGGCCCGCGCGGCCGCGTACGGTTCGGTCTCGCCGGTGGCGATCGCGCACTCCTCGGCGTTGCCCACGGCCACCGTGGCGAGGGACAGCGCCCGGCGGTACCACTCCCCCGGCCCGGCGTCCCCGTCCTCGGATCCGGCCCCGGACCCGGCCCCGTCCCCGGAGGGCCACAGCATGGGCCGCCAGTCCAGGTCGAACACCGTCAACGGGCTCCTGCCACGCGCCTCCAGCGCGGCCAGGGTGGCCGTCCGGCTCGGCTCCGCGCTGAGCCCCGTACCGGTCATCCAGAACACTCGCGCCGCCCGCACCGCGTCGAGGTCGAGCTCGTCCGCGGCGATCTCCAGGTCGGGCGCCTTCGGGTGGCGGTAGAAGTACAGCGGGAAGTCGTCCGGCGGGAAGATCTCGCAGAAGGTCACCGGCGTCGGATAGGCCGCCACCTCCCCGGCCCACCGGTCGTCCACCCCGAACCCGCGCAGCTCCGCGCGGAGATACGCGCCGAAGGGGTCCGCGCCGGTCCGGGTGATCACCGCCGTCCGCCGGCCCAGCCGGGCCGCAGCGACGGCGACGTTGGCCGGGGAACCCCCCAGGAACTTCCCGAAGGTGTCCGCCTCGCCGAGCGGTACGCCCGTCTTCAGGGGGTAGAGATCCACCCCGATCCGCCCCATCGTGATCAGGTCGAACGCCAACGGATCCGCAG
This sequence comes from Streptomyces sp. CA189, assembly GCF_056428985.1. Classification (NCBI taxonomy): domain Bacteria; kingdom Bacillati; phylum Actinomycetota; class Actinomycetes; order Kitasatosporales; family Streptomycetaceae; genus Streptomyces; species Streptomyces sp. CA189. The sequence continues at coordinate 8,202 of NZ_JBWJVM010000047.1, forward strand.
CCATCACCACACCATTCCTCCCGACCGAGTGCTCCCCGTACCCAAGAGCCTCGCACCCTAAGGTGGCCGTATGACGTCCTCACCACCCGCGTTGACCCGTATCCGCGTCGGTTCGGCTCCGGACTCCTGGGGGGTCTGGTTCCCCGACGATCCCCGGCAGACCCCGTGGGAGCGGTTCCTCGACGAGGTCGCCGAAGCCGGGTACGAGTGGATCGAGCTCGGTCCCTACGGCTATCTCCCCACCGATCCCGTCCGGCTCGCCGACGAGATCGGGGCGCGCGGCCTGCGGGTCTCCGCGGGAACCGTCTTCACCGGACTCCATCACGGGCCCGCCGTGTGGGAGGACACCTGGGCTCACGTGTCGCGGATCGCGGAGCTCACCCGGGCCATGGGCGCGGCGCACCTCGTCGTGATCCCGTCCTTCTGGCGGGACGACAAGACCGGCGAGGTGCTGGAGGACCGCACCCTCACCCCCGGGGGCTGGCGCGAACTGACCACACAGACCGAGCGGCTGGGGAAGCGGGTCCAGGACGAGTACGGGCTGCGGATCGTCGTCCACCCGCACGCGGACACGCACATCGACACCCCCGAGAACGTGGCGCGCTTCCTCAACGCCACCGATCCCGCGCTGGTCTCCCTCTGCCTGGACACCGGGCACTACGCGTACTGCGGCGGGGACAGCGTCCGGGCGATCGAGACCTTCGGCGAGCGGATCGGCTACCTGCACCTCAAGCAGGTCGATCCGCGGATCCTCGCCGAAGTCGTCCGGGACCAGGTCCCTTTCGGGCCGGCCGTGGCCCGCGGGGTGATGTGCGAGCCGCCGGCGGGGGTGCCCGCGCTGGAACCGGTGCTGGCGGCCGCCGAGCGGCTCGGCGTGGACCTGTTCGCCATCGTGGAACAGGACATGTATCCGTGCCCGCCCGACCAGCCGCTGCCGATCGCCCGCCGCACCCGCGCCCACCTGCGCTCCTGCGGCGCCCGCTGAACCGCGTCCCCAGGCCGTACGAACCCTCGTGGAGGATACAGAACATGACCAGCACGCTCGGCATCGCCGTCATCGGTACCGGGAAGATGGGCTCCGACCACGTCCGCCGCTTCGGCCGGACGGTCGGCGGGGCCCGGGTGGTGGCCGTGGCCGACCCGGACGGGGACCGGGTCAAGGAGGTCGCGGCCGGTCTGGAGGGGGCGAGCGCGCACACCGATCCGGCGGCCGCGATAGCGGCGCCCGGGGTGGACGCCGTACTGATCGCCTCGCCCGGGCCCGCCCATGAGGAAGCGATCCTGCACGCGCTGGAGCGGCGGCTGCCGGTGCTGTGCGAGAAACCGCTGACCCCCGATCCTGCGGGCGCGCTGCGGATCATGGAGGCGGAGGCGCGGCTGGGCCGCCGGCTCGTCCAGGTCGGCTTCATGCGGCGCTACGACGCCGAGTACGCGCGGCTCAAGGAACTGCTCGACGCGGGCGGCATCGGGCGGCCGCTGTTCCTGCACTGCCGGCACCGCAACGCCTCCTCGCCGTCCTTCTTCACCAGCGACATGCTGATCAGCGATTCGGTGGTGCACGAGGTGGACGCGGCCCGCTGGCTGCTGGGCCAGGAGATCACCGCCGTGACCGTGTTCTCCCCGACGCCCGCCGCGGCCGCCCGGGAGGGACTGCGCGATCCCCGGTTCGTCCTCATGGAGACCTCGGGAGGCGCCGTGGTCGACGTGGAGATCTTCGTCAACTGCGGCTTCGGCTACCAGGTGCAGTGCGAGGCGGTCGGCGACTCCGGCACCGCCCGGATCGGCGACGGCCACGCGATGGTCGTCCAGTCGGCGGGCCGGTGGGGCGGGGAGATCGACCAGGACTTCACGGTGCGGTTCGCCGACGCCTACGACCGCCAGCTCCGCCGCTGGGTCGCGGCGGCCGCGCTGGGCCGGGTGGACGGTCCCGACGCGTGGGACGGCTACGCGGCGGCGGCCGTCTCCGAGGCGGGCCTCGCCGCGGCGCGCAGCGGCGTACGGACCGAGGTGGCGCTGGCCCAACGCCCGGCCCTCTACCGCTGATCCGCCCGCCCCGGCCTCGGGACGCACGCCCTCGGCCGGTCCCGGAGGAGGGGCATCATGGAGGGATGTCCGAGATACCTCCCTCCGCGGCCCCGACCGCCATGCGGCTCCCCCGGTACACGAGGACGGAGCAGGACGAGATCCTCGGCGGCGGAGCCGACCCCTTCGGTGTGGGCTCCACCGGCTTGACCTGGCTTCCCAAGGAGCAGCACTTCGGCGTCGGTTACGGCGACCGCCTGCTGGCACACGCGGGCCTGCTCCGGCTGCCCGTCGCCATCGGCGGCGCCGAGACGGAGGTGGTGGGCGTCGGAGGAGTGGCCGTCGCACCGGACGTGCGGGGGCGCGGACTGGCCCGGCTCGTCGTCGCGGCCGCACTCGACCACGCGCGCACGATGGGCCCCCGGCACGCGCTCCTGTTCTGCCGGCCGCCGCTCGTGCCACTGTACGAGCGCCTCGGGTGGCACCCGCTGGACGAGGAGGTCCTCGTCCAGCAGCCCGGAGACCACGTGGTGACCATGCCGCTGCGCACCATGGTCACCCCCTTGCACGATGACGCACCCTGGCCCCCGGGGCCGGTACGGCTGCTCTCCCTCCCGATTTGACGCGGCACCGCAGGGGGCGCCCCACATGTGCCACCCGCGCGGTGTGCCCCACATGTGCCACCGGTGTCACGACCGTCGCCCTTGTGTCACGCATGTCCGCATGACGCGGGTCTTCCGTCACAGGCGGACGACAGCCCCTCCCCTGGCCTCACCCTGCGTCGTTCCCCCGGCACAACCTGAGTGATCGTCAGTGTCCACGCGCCGGCTCCCCCGACGGCCTCCCGGCCGGCCCCGCGGCGTGGACAAGGAGGTGTCGAGGATGAGCGACCGACAGCTGTGGTCGTACAAGGAGATCGCCGCTCACATCCGGGTCCAGCCGGACACGGTGCGCTCCTACCGCAAGCACGGGCTGCTGCCCGCACCCGACCACGTGGAGGGCGGCAAGCCCTACTGGTACGCCGATACCATCCGCGCCTGGGTGGCGCGCCGGCCCGGCAACCGCGGACGCCGCGAGGACTGACACGGCGTCCGGTCCAGGGACGGGACCCTCCCGGGCCCCGTCCGCTAGCGGCTTCCGGCGGTCACCGGCTCGGGCTCGGGCCGCTCGGCGGCCGGCGCCGGCTCCCCCTCGCTCAGCCCGAAGCGCTCGTGCAGTCTGCGCAGCGGCGCCGGCGCCCACCAGGTGGCCTTCCCGGTCAGCTTCATCACCGCCGGCACCAGCAGGCTCCGCACGACCATCGCGTCCATCAGCACCGCCAGCGCGATCCCCAGGCCCAGCATCTTGGTGTTGGTCACCCGCGAGCTGCCGATGGCGACCATCACCACCGCCAGGATCACGGCGGCCGCGGTGATCAGTCCGCCCGTGCGGGTCAGCCCGGCGCGCACCGCGCCCTCGTGGTCCCCGGTCCGGTCGTACTCCTCCTTGATCCGGGATATGAGGAACACCCCGTAGTCCATGGAGAGCCCGAAGGCGATGCAGAACATCAGCACGGGCAGCGTGGTCTCGATGTCTCCGGTCGGGGTGAAGGAGAGCAGTCCGGAGAGGTGGCCTTCCTGGAACACCCACACCACCGCCCCGAACATGGCCGTCAGGCTCAGCGCGTTGAGCAGCACGGCCTGGACGGGTATCAGCAGGCTCCCGGTGAGCAGGAAGACCAGGAGCAGCGTGGCCAGCACCACGACGGCCAGGGCCAGGGGCAGTTTCTCGGCTATGGCCTCACGGGCGTCGACGAGCACCGCCGCCTGTCCGGTCACGGCGGTGTCGAAGGGCGCGTCCACCGCCCTGACCAGGCCCACGAGGTCCTGGGCTTCCTCTCCCACCTCCTCGCCTTCGGTGAGCACCGAGAAGTAGGCGTATCCGGTGCCGGCGGCCGAACTCACCGGCCCTTCCACCCCCACCACGCCGGGCAGGGCTTCCACCCGCCGCTTGTAGGCGTCGAGATCGGCGGTGCCGGAGGCCCCCTCGGTCAGTACGGTCAGCGCTCCGCCGGGACTGCCCGGGAAGCCGGAGCGGATCTGCTGCTGCACCACGTGCGATTCGGCGGTCGTCGGCAGTTGCCGGTCGTCCACGGTGCCGAACTTCACGCCGAGGAAGGGCAGTCCGAGGAGCAGCAGTCCGGCCGTGGTGGCCACGGCGAACACCGGGGCACGGCGCATCACCAGACCGGTCAGCCGGTCCCAGCCCCGCCCGCCCCCGGCCCGGCCCTGGTCGCTCCCGGACGGCCCGGACCGGCGCCACAGCCGGCGCAGGTCGAAGGAGTTGACCCGCTCCCCCAGCAGCACGAGCGCCGCGGGCAGCAGGATGAGCGCGGCCGCCGCGGCGAGCAGGACCACCGCGACTCCGGAGTAGGCGAAGGAGCGCAGGAAGTACATCGGGAAGAAGAGCATGGCCGAGAGGGCTACGGCCACGGTCAGCGCCGAGAACAGGACCGTCCGCCCGGCGGTGCGCAGGGTGATCCCGACGGCCGCCACCGGGTCGTGCCCGGCGGCCAGCTCCTCGCGGAACCTCCGCACGATGAACAGGGCGTAGTCGACGGCGAGTCCGAGCCCGAGGGCGGTGGTCAGGTTCTGCGCGAAGACGGAGACCTCGGTGAACTCGGTGAGTCCGCGCAGCACGGCATTGGTTCCGAGGACGGCGACGATGCCGACCCCGAGGGGCAGCAGGGCCGCGACGGCGCTGCCGAAGACGAGGACGAGCAGGACGAGCGTCACGGGCAGGGCGATCAGCTCGGCGAGCAGCAGGTCCTCCTGGACGGTGGAGGTCACCTCGCGCTGGACGGCGGCCGGCCCGCCCAGGGAGACCTTCACCGGTCCGTGCGCGCCGCGGTAGCTCGGAGCGATGCGGTCCAGGACGGCGTTGGCCGCCTTCTCGTCGCCGAGCACCCGGGCGATGATCAGGGCCTGCCGGCCGTCCTCGGAGCGCAGGGTGGGCAGAGCGGTCCGCCAGTACGAGCCCACGCCGGTCACCCCCTGCTCGGCGGCGAGCCTCGCTGTCAGCCGCTCCGCTTCCGCGGCGACGGCGGGGTCGTCCACCCCGGCCGTCCCGGCGGCGGCCCCGGCGTCGACGAGCAGCAGCAGATTGGGCTGGGAGCCGGGGAACTCGCGCTCCAGCGCTTTGGTGGCATAGGTGGAGCGGGCGCCGGGATCCTCCCAGCCCCCGCTTCCCAGACGGTCGGCCACGCCGCCGCCGGCGAAGACGGCCAGGGCCGTGACCACGAGGGCGAGCAGCAGCGAGAGCCTCGGCCGTGTGGTGACGAACCCCGTCCACCGGCCGCCCTCCCCAGGCGACGGCGGATTCTTGACTTCGGACATGTCTCGGTGTCCCCTTCACCGTGATTGCCAGGGCACTTAGACTGGCAAACACGAGCAGTCGCTCGCGTTCCTCCAGAATGCGAGCGACCTCTCGTGTTTGTCAATCACCCACGGGAAGCAACGGGAAGCAAGGGATTGGACATGCGGCAGACCTCTCGGGCCAAGAGCGCGGCCAAAGCGGGTGAAACGACCGCCGAGACGGCCCTGGGCGCAACCCCGGGAAAGGCTCCGGGAACAGCCCCGGAGAGCCCCCCGGAAGCCGCCCCCCGCCGCCGCCAGGCCCGCGGTGAGCGCCGGATCGCCCAGCTCCTGGCAGCCGCCGCCGGAGTGTTCTGCCGTACGGGTTACGCGGCGGCCAGCACCAACGCCATCGCCCGCGAGGCCGGCGTCTCCCCGGGCACGCTCTACCAGTTCTTCCCGAACAAGGAGGCCATCGCCGTCGAGCTCGGCGGCCACCTCCTCCAGCGCGCCCACGAGGCGCACGGCCGGGCGTTCCTCCCGGAGAACCTGGACCGGCCGCTGCCCGAACTGCTCGACGCCGTCCTGGACCCGGTCATCGCCTTCAACTGCGAGAACCCGGCCTTCTGGGCGCTCATGCACGGCTCCGGCGTCCCCGGCATCGCCCAGGAGCACGATGAGCTGCACGTCGGCATGCTGACCCGCGTCGAGGAGGTGCTGCGCGCCTGCGTCACCCCGGACCCGGATCCGGACACCACCCCCGCCGAGCTCACCCACGTCGCCCACATGGTGCTCGGGATCGTCAAGAGCTCACTCGAACTGATCCTGGCCAGCGAGGGGGCCGAACGGGCCGCGTACGTCGCGGAGCTGAAGACCGTCCTGTTCCGCTACCTGGACCCGATGATCACCACGCCTCCTCCTCGCTGACCATCTTCCCGACGTCCGCGGGCCCACCATTCCCAGGCCCACCATTCCCGGGCCCACCGGACCCGGGCCCACCGGTGCCGGACTTGCCACCGGACCCCGCCCGCAACCGCAGCCCCACCAGCGGGAAGACGAGTACGGACACCATCCCGGCCCCGACCAGCGCCGCCGCCTCCCCGGACTCCAGCTTCCCGTCCTGCACGCCCAGGGTGGTGATCGCCACCACCAGCGGCAGCGCCGTGGAGCCGAACAGCACCAGCGCCGACCGGTCCCGGCGCCCGAGGTCCCGGGGGGCCAGCAGCCACATCGGCAGCCCCCGCACCAGGAGGAAGAGCAGCAGGAACACCGGGAGCAGCACCAGCGCCCACCCGCCGCCGAGCAGTGCGGCGAGGTCGAACTCGATCCCGGTGACGACGAAGAACAGCGGTACCAGGAAGCCGAAGCCCATGGCCTCCACCTTCGACAGCACGGCCTCGCTGCTCTCCGGGGCGGCCCCGTGCAGCACGAGCCGGGTGATCAGGCCGGCGGCGAAGGCGCCGAGCAGGACGTCGAGGCCGAGCACCTCGGACAGCGCCAGGAACGCCACGAGGATCAGCACGACCAGGCGCACCGCGAACTGACCGCTGCTGTGCAGGGTCTTGGAGATGACCCGGGCGAACCACGGCGGCTTGGGCCGCATCGCCCAGAACACGGCGGCGGCCGTCAGCACCGCGAAGCCGATCAGCAGCGCCGCCGACTGCCCCGGCGCCCGGCCGCTGAGCAGCAGCGCCATCGCGATGATCGGCCCGAACTCGCCGACCGCGCCCATCGCCATCATCACCGAGCCGAACCGGCTCTGGAGGTCCCCGGAGTCCCTCAGGACCGGCAGGATCGTACCGAGGGCGGTACTGGTGAGCGCGGTGCCGATGTAGACGCCCTTCTCGAATCCGCCGCCCGAGAGCAGCAGGCCGAGCCCGAGCCCCAGCGCGAGGGCGGCCACCCAGGCCCACACCGACCGTTTCAGGGTGTCGCCCTTGACCTGGGCGAACTGGATCTCGTAACCGGCCAGGAAGATCAGCATCGCGAGGCCGAGCTCGCTGAGTACGTCGATGACCTCGGTGGAGTGTGCCCAGCCGAGGACGTCGGGCCCGACCAGGACGCCGAGGACGATCTCGAAGATCACCAGCGGAACGGGGAGCCAGCGCGAGACCCCGTACGCGAGCAGGGGCGCGAGCACTGCGATCGACATGATCAGGATGAGAGTGGTCCCCGAGTGCGCCATGTGTGCCATTTACATACGCTTCACGACGATTGTCCACCGCAAAAGATCTCGTCGAATAGTCGCGTCGATACCCCCTAGGGGTATAGTCTCGAAGTGTCGGTATGAACGGTGGACTCTCCACGAGCGATCCGCCGTCTTCCGGCCGCCCGGAAACGCCCTTGAAGAGGAGAACGACATGAGCGCCGACACGGACACCCAGACCACCACCGTCTACCGGGTGACCGGCATGACCTGCGGGCACTGCGAGGGCGCGGTGACCACCGAGCTCTCCGCCCTGGCGGGCGTCAGCTCGGTCAAGGCCGTCGCCGCGACCGGCGAGGTCACCGTGGTGTCGGCCGCCCCGCTCGACGAGGCCGCTGTACGCGCCGCCGTCGACGAGGCCGGCTACGAGTTCGCCGGCCAGGCCTGAGCACCTCCTCTTCGGCAGTACCCCGCAGCACCCCGCCGGGCCGTACCGGCCAGCTCATACTGGTTCCGTACGGCCCGGCCCTCCCCCTGGAGCCGGAACATGAGCAGCAGCACAGTGCACGACGGACCCATAGCGGCGGCCGGCGCGGCCGCGCCCACGGCCGAGGTCGAGCTGACCATCGGCGGGATGACCTGCGCCTCCTGCGCGGCCCGCATCGAGAAGAAGCTGAACCGGATGGACGGGGTCACCGCCTCGGTGAACTACGCCACCGAGAAGGCCAAGGTCTCGTATGGCGCCGACATGCAGGTCGCCGACCTCATCGCGACGGTCGTCAAGACCGGCTACACCGCCGAGGAGCCCCCGCCGCCGGAGCCCGAGCCCGGATCCGAGGCTCAGGACGCCGCGCCCCAGGAAGCGCGCGACCCCGAACTGGCCGCGCTGCGCCAACGCCTCCTGGTCTCCGTGGCGCTCTCGCTGCCCGTCGTCCTGCTCGCGATGGTCCCGGCCCTCCAGTTCGACAACTGGCAGTGGCTCTCGCTGACCCTCGCCTCCCCCGTCGTCGTCTGGGGCGCCCTCCCCTTCCACAAGGCCGCCTGGACCAACGCCCGGCACGGCGCCGCGACCATGGACACCCTGGTCTCGGTGGGTACCGGGGCCGCCTTCGCCTGGTCGCTGTGGGCCCTGTTCTTCGGCCACGCCGGAATGCCCGGCATGCGGCACGGCTTCAACTTCACGATCTCCCGTACGGACGGCTCCTCGGCGATCTACCTGGAGGTGGCGGCCGGAGTCGTCAGCTTCATCCTGCTCGGCCGGTACCTGGAGGCCCGCTCCAAGCGGAAGGCCGGCGCGGCCCTCAAGGCCCTCATGCGGCTCGGCGCCAAGGACGTGGCGGTCCTGCGCGACGGGACCGAGGTACGGATCCCCGTGAGCGCGCTCGCGGTGGGTGACCGCTTCCTCGTCCGGCCCGGCGAGAAGATCGCCACCGACGGCACGGTCGTCGAGGGCAGCTCCGCCGTGGACGCCGCGATGCTGACCGGTGAATCCGTCCCGGTCGAGGTCACCGTGGGCGACACCGTCACCGGAGCCACCGTCAACACCTCGGGGCGCCTCGTCGTCGAGGCCACCCGCGTCGGCTCGGACACCCAGCTCGCCCGGATGGCCAAGCTGGTCGAGAACGCGCAGAACGGCAAGGCCGAGGTCCAGCGCCTCGCCGACCGGATCTCCGGGATCTTCGTACCGATCGTGCTCGTACTGGCCCTGGGCACCTGGGTCACCTGGCTGCTGATCACCGACGACCCGACGGCCGCCTTCACGGCCGCCGTGGCCGTCCTGATCATCGCCTGCCCCTGCGCCCTGGGCCTGGCCACCCCGACCGCGCTGATGGTCGGCACCGGCCGGGGCGCGCAGCTCGGCATCCTGATCAAGGGCCCCGAGGTGCTGGAGTCCACCCGCCGCGTGGACACCGTCGTCCTGGACAAGACCGGCACCGTCACCACCGGCCGGATGACCCTGATCGGCACCCACCCCGCCGAGGGCGTGGACCCGACCGAACTGCTGCGCCTGGCCGGGTCCCTGGAGCACGCCTCCGAGCACCCGATCGCCCGGGCCGTCGCCGCAGCGGCCGCGGACCTCGCCGAAGGCCTGTCGATCCCCGAGGGCTTCGAGAACCACGGCGGCCTCGGCGTCCAGGGCGTGGTCGACGGACACGCCGTCCTGGTGGGCCGCGAGAAGCTGCTCGCCGACTGGTCGATCACACTGCCCGCCGCCCTCGCCGAGGCCAAGGCCGCCGCCGAGACCGAGGGTTCCACCGCCGTCCTGGTCGCCTGGGACGGGGAGGCCCGCGGGGTGCTGACCGTGGCCGACGCGGTCAAGGAGACCAGCGCAGAGGCCGTGTCCCGGCTGCGGGCGCTGGGTCTGACCCCGGTCCTGCTGACCGGAGACAACCGGGCCGTCGCGGAAACGGTGGCCCGTGCGGTGGGCATCGACGAGGTCATCGCCGAGGTCCTCCCGCAGGACAAGGTCGACGTCGTCCGCCGGCTCCAGGCAGAGGGCCGTACGGTCGCCATGGTCGGCGACGGGGTCAACGACGCGGCCGCGCTGGCCCAGGCCGACCTGGGCCTGGCCATGGGCACCGGCACCGACGCGGCGATCGAGGCGAGCGATCTGACCCTCGTACGGGGCGACTTGCGGGTCGCGGCGGACGCGATCCGGCTCTCGCGCCGGACCCTGGCCACCATCAAGGGCAACCTCTTCTGGGCCTTCGGCTACAACGTCGCGGCGCTGCCGCTGGCCGCCGCCGGACTGCTCAACCCGATGATCGCGGGGGCCGCGATGGCCTTCTCCTCGGTCTTCGTGGTCACCAACAGCCTGCGGCTGCGCTCCTTCCGCTAGTGATCACCCTTCACGTCTCACGCACATCCCCTTCACACGAGACGCAGATCACAGCGATCCCAACGTAACCATCGGGCGGCCCCGTGGGTCTAATGGGGCGATGCCGGAAACGTGTTGGGATGACTACACGTTGCCTCGGCACGCAGACACCCGGTCCGGGTCCCGTGGGGGGAATCCGTTCCGGGGTAAGGAAAGCGCCCCGACCTTCGACCCGTGGGGGGATCGATGGCGGGGCGCTTTTCCTGTTTTGAGCGTTCTACGAGTCCTGCGGGTACTGCGGCTCGACCCTCGGGTCAGCGGGACTCGACCGGAACGAAGTCGCGCAGGACCTCGCCGGTGTAGATCTGGCGCGGGCGGCCGATGCGGGACCCGGGCTCCTTGATCATCTCGTGCCACTGGGCGATCCAGCCGGGCAGCCGGCCGATCGCGAAGAGCACGGTGAACATCTCGGTCGGGAAGCCCATGGCCCGGTAGATCAAGCCGGTGTAGAAGTCGACGTTCGGGTAGAGGTTGCGCTCGACGAAGTACTCGTCGGCCAGCGCGTGCTCTTCCAGCTTCAGGGCGATGTCGAGGAGCTCGTCGTCCTTGCCGAGCGCCGAGAGGACATCGTGCGCCGCCGCCTTGATGATCTTCGCCCGGGGGTCGAAGCTCTTGTAGACGCGGTGCCCGAAGCCCATCAGGCGGACGCCGTCTTCCTTGTTCTTCACCTTGCGGATGAAGGCGTCGACGTCGCCGCCGTCGTTCTTGATGCCTTCGAGCATCTCCAGAACCGACTGGTTGGCGCCACCGTGCAGCGGACCCCACAGGGCCGAGATGCCGGCGGAGATCGAGGCGAACATGTTCGCCTGCGAGGAGCCGACCAGGCGCACGGTGGAGGTCGAACAGTTCTGCTCGTGGTCCGCGTGCAGGATCAGCAGCTTGTCGAGCGCGGCGACCACGACCGGGTCCAGGTCGTACTCCTGGGCCGGCACCGAGAAGGTCATGCGCAGGAAGTTCTCGACGTAGCCGAGGTCGTTGCGCGGGTAGACCACCGGGTGGCCGACGGACTTCTTGTACGCGTACGCCGCGATCGTCGGGAGCTTGGCCAGCAGCCGGATCGTCGAGAGGTTGCGCTGCTTCTCGTCGAACGGGTTGTGGCTGTCCTGGTAGAACGTCGACAGCGCGCTGACCACGGAGGACAGCATCGCCATCGGGTGCGCGTCGCGCGGGAAGCCGTCGTAGAAGCGCTTGACGTCCTCGTGCAGCAGCGTGTGCTGGGTGATCTCGTTGCGGAACGACGCGAGCTGGTCGACGGTCGGCAGCTCCCCGTTGATCAGCAGGTAGGCGACCTCGATGAAGGTCGAGCGCTCCGCCAGCTGCTCGATCGGGTAACCGCGGTAGCGCAGGATGCCCTGCTCACCGTCGAGATAAGTAATGGCGGACTTATAGGCGGCGGTGTTTCCGTAGCCGCTGTCCAGGGTGACCAGCCCGGTCTGAGCCCTGAGCTTCGAGATGTCGAAGCCCTGGTCACCGACGGTGCTCTCGACCACCGGGTAGGTGTATTCACCGTCCGCGTACCGCAGTACTACAGAGTTGTCGCTCACGTCATCCCTCACCGACGTAGTGCCTCTTCTTCGAGGTGCCCTGACTGCCTCTACCTTCCCCCATTTGGCGCAGGTGAGTGCACTCGGGGTCGAGCTTTGGTGTTTTCGACGGCACTCAGTGCCGCCAGCGTGCACATCCTGCCCCCTCCGCAACCGTTGTAGGAACCCCAAATGATCGATCATCTAGGTGATGTTTCCCACCGGTATGCGGCCGGACAGCCTGGGTGCGACGGCCGTGTACCTCCTGCCTGCGGAAACCGTACGCACCGCCTGCCCCAGGGCTTTGCGGGACCCGACCAGGACGACCAGTTTCTTCGCCCGGGTGACCGCGGTGTAGAGGAGGTTCCGCTGGAGCATCATCCAAGCACCGGTCGTGACCGGGATCACCACGGCCGGATATTCACTCCCCTGGGAGCGGTGGATGGTGACGGCGTACGCGTGGGCCAGCTCGTCGAGCTCCGCGAACTCGTAGGCCACTTCCTCGTCTTCGTCCGTGCGCACCGTCAGCCGCTGTTCCTCCAGGTCAAGGCCGGTGACCACGCCGACCGTGCCGTTGAAGACCCCGTTGGCGCCCTTGTCGTAGTTGTTCCGGATCTGGGTGACCTTGTCGCCGACCCGGAAGACGCGGCCGCCGAACCGCTTCTCGGGCAGGCCCGGCCGGGCCGGGGTGATGGCCTGCTGGAGCAGCGCGTTGAGGTTTCCGGCGCCGGCCGGGCCGCGGTGCATGGGGGCGAGGACCTGGATGTCCCGCCTCGGGTCCAGGCCGAATCTGGCCGGAATACGACGTGCGGCGACATCGACGGCCAGCTTTCCGGCCTCCTCGGTGTCCTCCTCGGGGAAGAGGAAGAAGTCGGGCAGCCCGTCGGTGATCGGCGGCAGGCCGGTGTTGATCCGGTGGGCGTTGGTGACCACGCCGGACTGCTGGGCCTGCCGGAAGATGGTCGTCAGCCGGACGGCCGGAACCGGTCCGCCCTCGGCGAGCAGATCGCGCAGCACCTCGCCCGCGCCGACCGAGGGCAACTGGTCCACGTCCCCGACCAGCAGCAGGTGTGCACCCGGTGCCACCGCCTTGACCAGCTTGTTCGCGAGGAGCAGGTCGAGCATCGAAGCCTCGTCCACGACGACCAGGTCCGCGTCGAGCGGCCGCTCCCGGTCGTACGCCGCGTCCCCGCCCGGCTTGAGCTCCAGGAGCCGGTGCACGGTGGAGGCCTCGGCCCCGGTGAGCTCGGCCAGCCGCTTCGCCGCCCGGCCGGTGGGGGCGGCGAGCACCACCTTGGCCTTCTTGGCCCGGGCCAGCTCCACGATCGAGCGGACGGTGAAGGACTTCCCGCAGCCCGGCCCGCCGGTGAGGACGGCGACCCGGCGGGTGAGGGCGAGGCGGACCGCGTCCCGCTGCGCGGGAGCCAGCGTGGCTCCGGTCCGGCCGGCAAGCCAGCCCAGGGCCTTGTCCCAGTCCACGTCCCGGAAGGCGGGCAGCCGGTCCTCCTCCGCCTGCAGGAGTCGGCGCACCTGCCCGGCCAGGGACAGCTCTGCGCGGTGGAACGGCACCAGGTACACGGCGGTGAGGGGGTCCGGGCCGCCCTGCGGGTCGGGCACGGATTCCCGTACGACCCCCTCCGGATCGGCGGCGAGCTCGGCCAGGCAGTCGATGACCAGCCCGGTGTCCACCTGGAGCAGCTTGACCCCGTCGGCGATGAGCCGGTCCTCGGGCAGGAAGCAGTGGCCCTGGTCGGCGGACTGGGACAGGGCGTACTGGAGTCCGGCCTTGACCCGCTCCGGACTGTCGTGCGGGATCCCGACGGCCTGGGCGATGCGGTCGGCGGTGAGGAAGCCGATGCCCCAGACGTCGGCGGCGAGCCGGTACGGCTGGTTCTTCACCACGGAGATGGAGGCGTCGGCGTACTTCTTGTAGATGCGCACCGCGATGGAGGTGGAGACGCCGACTCCCTGGAGGAAGACCATGACCTCCTTGATGGCCTTCTGCTCATCCCAGGCCGCGCCGATCATCCTGGTGCGCTTGGGGCCGAGGCCGGGCACTTCGATCAGCCGTTTCGGCTGCTCCTCGATGACGTCGAGGGTGTCCAGGCCGAAGTGCTCCACGATCCGGTCGGCGATCTTCGGGCCGATGCCCTTGATCAGGCCGGAGCCGAGATAGCGCCGGATCCCCTGGATGGTCGCGGGCAGCAGCGTCGTGTAGTTCTCCACGGTGAACTGCCTGCCGTACTGGGGGTGCGAGCCCCAACGGCCCTCCATGCGCAGCGATTCACCCGGCTGGGCCCCCAGGAGGGAGCCGACGACCGTGAGCAGGTCACCGGCGCCGCGCCCGGTGTCCACCCGGGCGATCGTGTATCCGCTCTCCTCGTTGGCGTAGGTGATGCGCTCCAGCACCCCCTCGACCACCGCCGGCGCCACGGCCGCGTTCGTCGTCATGGCCCGAAGCTACAGCCCGGGTGCGACAGCCATACCGGGGCTGTGGAAAACGAAGGCGGCCGGAGCCGACAAACCAAAAGGGGGTCCCGCCTTCCGGCCGGACCCCCTCACGGTTACCCCTCCCTCATCGGACTTCCCGTATCCCCCCGGATCCCCCCCGGAAGTCCCGACGCAACATACGACCCACGACCCCTGCCCGTGGTTGCACGCGAATCCGGAACTTTACCTTTCCATTACCCAAGGGGGTTCCGGACGCCATCCGAGGTGCCGCCGAATCGCCACAGAAGTAGCGTTTCGGGCATGAGCGAACCTTCCTTCCAGGACGACGTGCTGACCGAACTCGGCGACGACCGGCTGACCGAGATCGCCGGCCTCCTCGGCACCGACACGAACGGCGCCCGTGACACCGTCGCGACCACGGTCGGGGCGATGACCGGCGACCTCCAGCAGAAGGCCGACGCCGATGACGACGACGGCAACGAGGTCCGCCAGGCCTTCGCCGAGGTCACCCAGGCCCCGCTGGAAGGCGTGGCCACCCTCGGCGGCGGTCTGGGCGGCATGCTCAGCGGCGGGATGATGGCCGGGGTGCTCGCCAAGGTGAGCAGGCCCGTGGCCAATGCCGTCTCGAAGAAGACCGGCATCCCCGCGCCCACCGTCGCCCGGGTCATCGAGCTGCTGATCCCGGTCCTGCTGGCGGTCTTCGCCAAGCGCGCGGCCTCCAAGAAGGGCGGCGGCGGAACCCCGGCGGCGGCCGGCGGCGAATCCCCCATCCCGTCTCCCGGAGCGGTACCGGGAGCGGCGGGCGCCGCCCCCGCGGGTCAGGCCGGCGCGGCCCCGGCGGCCGGAGGCAGCCTCGGCGACCTGCTCGGCCAGATCCTCGGCGGCGGCAAGAAGTAGGGCGGTTCACCCGTTCGGACGAAGCGGACCCGGCCCACTGCCAGAGGCCCGCCGCCAGAAGCCCGCCGTCAGATCGCCGGACGGTAGAAGAAGGTCTTGCGGCGCTCGATCCTGCCGTCGCGGACGAGGTAGGTGTCGGCGAAGGCCTCGTCCAGGGTCCTGCCGTCCTTGTCGGCACCCTGGAAACGCCCCCAGCAGGCGGCCGCGGCCAGGCCCCCGGTCACCTGGCTCACCTCGTGGGCACCCGAGGTGATGATCCGTTCGTGCTCGTAGAACCGGCGGATCCGGTCGAGACCCTCCAGCGCCGGGTAACCCGGCCGTTCGTACACGGCGTCCGGCGCGAAGACCTCGCCGAGCCGGTCCCACGAACGGGTGTCGATCACCTGGAACAGCCGGGCCACCAGGGATTCGGCGGTCACCGGTGCGGGCGACGTCGTTGTCACGGCCTTGCTCCTTAAGGGTGTGGACGAAAGACGGAACACGGAACGCAGAGGACCCGTCACGGCCCGTCGGCGAGGGCCTTCTCCCAGGCCGCGGCCAGCCGCGAAACCCCCTCCTGGCGCTGCGCGCCGTCCAGGGAGGCGAAGGACAGCCGCAGGACCCGCGAGCCGTCCTCCTCTATACAGAACGGCGTACCGGGCACGATGGCCACTCCCTGCGCCAGCGCGTGCGCGTACAGCGCGTCCGAACCCACCCGGGGATCGGTCAGCCGGCACCAGAAGAAGAGCCCGCCGCGCGGCCGTTCGAAGTCCAGCCAGGGCAGCCGCTCGCGCAGCAGCGTCTCCATGTCGCGGGCCCGGCCCCCGTACAGCGTGCGCAGGCCCGCCAGGTGGGCCGGCAGGAATTCCGGGTCCCCCAGCAGATCGGCGAGGAGGTACTGGCCGAAGGTGTTGGTCTGGAGGTCCCCGCACTGCTTGGCGGCGACCAGCTCCCCGATCAGCTCGGCCGGGGCGACCAGTCCGGCCACGCGCAGTCCCGGGCAGACCGTCTTGGAGAGGCTCATGAGCCGGACCACCCGCCCGCTGTGGACGTCGGTGGACGGGAGCCTGCTCCCCTCGTAGGCCAGGTCCCCGTACGGGTCGTCCTCGACGACGAGGAAGCCGAACCGTTCGGCCAGCGCGGCCAGGTGGCGGCGCCGCTCCTCGGAGAGCACGGCTCCGGTGGGGTTGTGGAAGTGCGGTACGACGTAGACCAGTTTGGGCCGGGCCCCGGCGAGGAGGCGCTGCTCCAGGACGTCGGTGCGCATCCCCTCCGCGTCGCCGGGCACCGGCAGCAGCCGTGCTCCGGCCCGCCGGAAGACCTGTACGGCGCCCAGGTAGCTCGGGTCGTCCAGGGCCACCTCGTCGCCCTCGTCGACGATGGTCTGGGCGACGAGGTCCAGGCCCTGCTGGCTGCCCGCGGTGACCATCACCCGGTCGGGGCCGACGGGGGCCCCGGTCGCGCTCGCCCGGGCGGCGATCACCTCGCGCATCGGGGCGATGCCGTCCGTGGGGGCGTACTGGAGCGCTCGTGCCGCAGACCCGCCCGCCCCGCCCGACCCGGCGAACAGCCGGTCGGTGGCCTCGGCGAGCCGGGCCACGGGGAAGCTGTCGGGGGCCGGGATCCCGCCGGCCATCGACAGCACCCCGGGGGCGGCGGCGGCCGCCAGGATCCGGCTCACCGCGTCGGAGCGGCCCCAGCCGGTCCGGCGGGCGAGCAGGCTCCCGATGGCGCCGGGGGCGGCGGGTTGCTGCGCTGTGCTCACCTTGCTTCCACCTTCCGCGGCTGCGCGACGATCTGGGGCGGGAAGTCCTTCAGTCGCCACACCGGCGATTTCAGGACCACAAGGACCGCGGTCAGGAAGAGCGCGGAGGTGACGAAGAGCGTTTCCCGCAGCCCGATGAGGTCGCCGAGCCAGCCGCCCAGCAGGGCGCCGAGCGGGAGCGTGCCCCAGGAGACGAAGCGGTACCCGGCGTTCATCCGGCCCAGGAGGTGATCCGGGGTCATGGACTGGCGCAGGCTGATGATGTGGATGTTGGCGATGGTGCCGCCCGCGCCGATCAGGCCGAACGCGGCGACGAACAGGACCAGCGAGAGCGCCCCGCCGTTCGCCGGAGCGGCCGGGATGGCCACCGGGGCCAGGCAGCACAGCAGCAGGGCCGTCAGGATGGCCGGGCCGAGCCCGGTCCTGCGCTTGAGCCACTGGGCGGCCATCGAGCCGGCGAGCGAGCCCACCGCCCCGGTGCCCAGCAGCAGGCCGATGCCGCCGGGCGAGATGCCGAGCGTGCGGGCCGCGTAGAGCACGAACACCGTCTGGAGGGACATCCAGCACAGGTTGTACAGCCCCGACTGGAGGGCGCAGGCCCGCAGGTGGGCGCTGTCCCAGATGATCCGGATGCCCTCGGCGATGCTGGTCCGGATCCCGGTCCGCTCCTGCTGGGGCTCCGGCTCCGGCTCGACGCGCCGTACGGCGAGCAGCGTCAGCACGGAGACGAGGTACGAGATCCCGTTGATCAGCAGGGCGTAGGGGGCGGTGACCCAGCCGATGAGCAGCCCGGCCAGTCCGGGCCCGCCGATCTGGGCCAGCGAACTGGTGCCCTGGAGCTTGCTGTTGCCCTCCACCAGGTGTTGCTTGCCGACCAGGGTCGGCAGGTAGGACTGGTAGGAGACGTCGAAGACCACCGTGAGGGTGCCCACGAGCAGCGCGGCGACGTACACGTGCTCGATGCGGAGCAGGTCGAGCACGGCCAGCAGCGGCACCGCGCTGACCAGCAGCGCACGCCCCACGTTGGCCATGATCATCAGGGGCCTGCGCCGCACCCGGTCGACCCAGACGCCGACCAGGAGGGTGACCATCAGGAACGGGGCGTAGGAGGCCGCGTTGACGAAGCCCACCTGGGAGGAGCTGGCGTCGAGCGTCAGCACCGCGGTGAGCGGCAGCGCCAGGGTCGTGACCTGGGCCCCGACCTGCGAGATCGCCTCCCCGGACCAGAACTTGAGGAACTCCGGGTCCCGCCAGAGCGTGGCGGGTGCGGCGGCGGCCGGAGCTGCGGCCGCCTCCTCCTCCACCGGCTCGGCGGCCCCGTTCCCGATGTCGGTCACTTCATCTCTCCCAGGACGGCCTGGGCATCAGCCCGGGGAAGAACGGGTCCTTGAAACGGAGCCGCGAAGCGGCTGAGCGCACTGCGCATCTTTTGCGACCTGCACATTCTTGGATTGTCAGTGGCCTTGGTTAAGTTGACCGCGTGACGACAGCGCAGATGGCCGAGGATGCCGGGCACGCCCGGTACACCTATCGACTTCGCGTGTCGGCCACTGCCTGCGGCGCTCTGGAGGCGGAGTGGGCGCGGTGCCGGTGGATCTGGAACGAGTCCGTGGCCCGGTCCAAGAAGGCCCACGCCGAGGACGAGAAGTGCGGTCCGGCCCGACTCGACAAGATGTTGACCTTGGCCCGCACGGCGAACACGTGGCTGCGTGAGGGCAGCAGCGTTCCGCAGCAGCAGCTCATCCGGGACTTCGGAAAGTCCCGCGCCAAGGCGCTCAAGGACATCAAGGCACGGCTGCCGCTGCGCCAGAGGGCCGGGATGCCGAGGTACAAAAAGAAGAACCAGGCCGGCCCGAGTCTGAATTACACGCAGCGCGGATTCCGGTTGAAGGACGGGTGTCTGCACCTGGCGGGCGGCATCGCCGTGACGGTCGTGTGGTCGCGGAACCTGCCCAAGTCTCCGTCCTCGGTACGGATCTACCGCGACACCCTCGGCCATTGGTACGCATCTTTCGTCGTCGCCGCCGAGGTGCAGCGGCTTCCGGAAACGAGTGCGGTGATCGGGATCGACTGGGGCGTGAAGGAGACCGCGACCACCACCAGCGACGCCCACGACCTCCCGCACCCCGAGCACGGGCGGAAGGCCGCCGCCGGGCTCGCCCACTACCAACGGATGATGGCCCGCCGGAAACCGGCGAAGGGCAAGCCCAGTTCGAGGGGCTACCGGGCGGCGAAGAGGCTGACGGCGAAGCTCCACAAAAAGGTGGCCCGGCAACGCCAGGACACCGCCCGCAAGTGGGCCAAGACTGTGGTTCGAGACCATGACGCCCTCGCGGTCGAGGACTTCCGACCGAACTTCCTCGCCAAGTCCACCTTGGCCCGCAAAGCCGCCGACGCAGCGATCTCCGCCACCAAGACGGCGCTGATCGAGATGGGCCGCAAGCACGGGCGCATCGTGCACCTTGTCCACCCCGCGCACACCACCATGGACTGCGCACAGTGCGGAGCGAGAACCAAGCACGCGCTACCCCTCTCGATGCGAACGTATACGTGCACCGCCTGCGGAGCCGTCTCCCCCAGAGACAAGAACTCCGCACGCGTCATGCTCGTCCGGGCTGGTCTCAACCCGGCTGGTGCTGATCTCGTAAGACCTGCGCGCCCGCCGGGCCGCGGGCGAAGTGAGCCAGGAATCCCCGCCCGTTAGGGCGGGGAGGACTCAATTCGCGTTCACTCCCTCGGCCGCCGGGTCGACGTGGAACGCGCAGCCGATCTGGGCGCCGCGCAGCATGCTCACGATGCCCACGGCCGTGTCGGTGACGCCGCGGGCCAGGGTGCCGGCGTAGCGTCCGTCGACCATCAGCGTCCCGTAGGCGACGGCCATGTCCTCGCAGGTCTCGCCGTCCTCGGAGAGGAACCGCTCGGTGGTCGGCAGCAGGCGGTGCTGGAGGACGTACGGGCCGTCGACGGCCTGGCGCAGCTTGGCGACCCATTCCTTCTGGTCGGTGGTCCAGCCGGGGGTGACGCCGACGCCGCCGTAGAGCAGGGTGGGCTTGAGGACCAGGTGGTCCTTGTTGGCGATGGCGTAGGGCAGCAGGTCGATCTTCTCGCCGCCGAAGGTGACCTTCTCGTCGCGGACGAAGCGGGTCCAGGGCAGGATCCGGTCGATCAGCTCGCGCTCGGCCTCGGTGAAGACGGCGCGGTTGCGCTCGTCGCTGAGCATCGCGAGGCTGCCCTTGTTGCCGTACAGCTCGCAGTCGAGCGGGGCGAACAGTTCGACCGTGCCGGCCTCGACGGCGTCGAGCAGCGGGTTGACGAGGTCGTAGGTGCGGGGCTCGTCGGGCATTTCCCCGGGCAGGAACATCCGGTAGACCACGTCGACCTTGCGGCCCTCGTGGAGGACGTTTCCGTTCTCGTAGGCGAAGTCGCCCAGGTGGCAGACGACGGTCTCGAAGCCGAGGCGCTCGAAGGCCGGTACGACGAACTCCATCCAGCACTTGGACTTCTCGAAGCCCTCGGGCCAGTCGGTGATCGCCAGCAGCGGCCGCTCGATGCCTTCGAGGGAGGGTGCCTGGCGGCGCAGCACCTCGGTGATGCGGGCCAGCGGGTCGGGGTAGACCAGGCCCTCGGCGGCCGCGAACTCGGCGAAATCGGCGTCCTGGATCAGGGCGCGGGCGAACTCGCCCATCTGCCAGCCGCCCAGCGAGGAGCCGGTGTTGAGCTCCATGACGCGGAAGCCGCCGGTCTCGCGGTACAGGTCGGCGCGGGAGAGCGGGGCGAGCTCGTCCACGGAGCCGCGCAGGACCAGGTCGGCCTGGGTGGGGGACATCCCGACGGCGGTGGCGAAGGCGCGCAGGTCGCCGCCGAAGAGCCGGGCGGGCACCGCCTTGAGCAGGTCGAAGAGGCCGTTCAGGTCGTTCTCCAGGCCCGCCACGTCGGCCTCGCTGAGGAAGACGGGGCGGTTGAGCCCCTCGCCGCCGCCGGCTCCGTAGCGGAACCACTCCACGCCGCGGACGCCGGAGACGGTCTGGCGGCGTGCGGTGCGCTCGTGGTCGAAGAAGCGGCGGGTCACGGCGTTCTCGACGCGGGCGCCGAGCCGGTGCGCGGCGACTCCGGAGACCTCCGTACGGGAGAGCGCCTCGGCGCGGTCCAGGGCGCGGCGGGTGCCGGCCGGGGTCTCGCTGACCGCGACGAGGGCGGCGGAGCGGGGGGTCAGGCCGCGGGGCGGGAGCAGCAGCTCGTCGCCGGGCTCCACCAGGGCGACGGCCTCGGCCAGGTCTTGGACGTCCTCGGGGCTGGGCAGGACGACGCGGTCGACGGCGCCGTCGTAGGCGGGGTAGAGGAAGCGGACCTCGGCGCTGAGGGCGCGGGTCGGGGTGATGTCCGGGGTCTCCTCGAAGGCGATCCGGGCGGCGGCCAGCGGCAGGTCCACGCCGGTGGCGAGCTCGTTCAGGTGCGGGATGAGGTCGCCGCCGAGGCGGCCGTTGAGCTCGATCAGGCGGGGGCCGTCCGCGGAGACGCGCAGTTCGGTGTGGGTGACGCCGTAGTCGACTCCGGCGGCGCGGTGGGAGTCCTGGACGAGCTGGGTGACGGCCTCCGCCCACGGCTCGTGGCGCCAGTCGGTGACGAGGTGGCCGACCTCTTCGAAGTACGGGTGGGCGCCGAGGCGCTTGCGGGCCACGCAGACCGGGGTGGCGACGCCGTCCACGACGACGCTGTCCACGCTCAGTTCGGGGCCTTCGACGAACTCCTCGATGAGGACCGAGGCGGTGGTGCCGGCGCCGCGGAGCCGGCTGGTGGAGGCGAGCCGGAAGGCCCGGCGCAGGCCGTCGACGTCCCGGGCCATCATCACGCCGAAGCTGCCGCCGAGGGTGCGGGGCTTGACGACGACGGGGAAGCCGATGGATTCGGCGGCGGCGACGGCCTCGTCCTCGGTGGTGGCCGGGACGTAGCGGACGGCGGCCATGCCGGCCGCTTCGAGGGCCTGGCGGGTGGCGTACTTGTCGCGGCAGATCTTGGCGGCCGCCGGGTCCATGGCCCGCATGCCGAGCTTCTTGGCCACCGAGGACACGGCGACGAGCGACCACTCGTCCCAGGTGACGATCGCGGCGTTGGCGACCTCGCCGCGCAGGTCGGCGACCGGGGCGTACAGCTTGGCGGCGTCCGTGGTGTCGGCGATCCGGTGGGTCTCCACGTAGCGGGCCTGCCAGGTGGGCGCCTCCGGCGCGACGAGCGTCACCTCGTAGTGCCGGGCGAGGGAGGCCAGGGCGTACTCCCGGTACTGCTGTATGCGGCTGCCCACGAGGATGACGCGGCGGGGTTCAGAGGTCATGACGACCACGGTGGATTCCTTTCCGGTACGGGGCGTGGAGCTGGTTCGCCCCGGAGAACAGGGGGTGCGAGGGGTGGTACGAGAGGTGCGGTGGGGGGTCAGCCCGCGTCGGCGGGCGGGGACCCGACCGGTACGCAGGTCAGCCGGAAGGAGTTCGCGGACTCGGTGATGGCCGCCTCGACCTCCCGGGTGGTGGCGCCGCGGAAGCGGAAGCGGGTCCCGACGTGCTCGTAGCCGCTGATCGCCGGGGCCGTGGCGCCGACCGGGGTGTGTTTGACGGCGTACGGGAGCCGGCCCGGCGCGGGTTCCCGTACCCAGCCGGCCGCTTCGACCCGGCAGGGGGCGGGGACCGGGAGCGGGAGCAGCAGGTAGCCGCCGACCTCGCCGGTCTTGAGCGGCGGCAGGACCGGGGTCAGGCCGAGCTGGATGTCCACGGCCGCGGCCATCAGGTCGATGCCGTGGACGTCGCGCCAGGTGAAGGGGATCTCCCCGCCGCCCACCCGGGCCCCGCACTCCAGGAAGACCAGCGCGGGTCCGCCGCCGGGCGCCGGGGTGACGAAGGCCTCCAGGTGGAAGACCCAGGGCTGGGAGCCGCCGAGGGCGGGTCCGACCGCGGTGGCGAAGGCCTCGACCGCGTCCAGCAGCGCGGGGTCGTCCTCCTCCACGGAGCCGAGCCAGGTGCCCTGGGTGAAGTCGGCGCAGGTGCCGCCCACGTAGCGGGAGACGGTCCAGCTGCCGAGCGAACCGCCTTCCCACAGGCCGTCGATGTGCAGGATCGGGCCGTCGACGTAGCTCTGCACGAGGTGCGGCTCGGCGGCCAGGGCGGCTTCCAGTCTTCTGTCCTGCCCGGTCAGCGCGGCCAGTTCGGCGGCCGAGTCGATCTGGACCACTCCCCGGCTGGCGGTGCCGCGGTGCGGTTTGACCACCAGCGGCCAGCCGTGTAACTCGCCGAAGGCGAGCACGGCGGCCACGTCGGGTGCGGGGGCGAAGGCGGGCACCGGCAGGCCGGCGGCCTCGGCCGTGCGGCACATGGTCAGCTTGTCGCGGAACACGGCCAGTTCGGCGGTGTGCTGGCCGGGGATCGCGAACTCCTCGCGGATCAGCGCGGCCATGTCCAGGTCCCCCTCGTTGAGGGCGATGAACCGCGCCGGGGCGCCGAAGCGGTCCACTAGCCCGGCGACGGCCGCGCGGACGGCGGGCAGGTCGTCGGTCAGCCCGACGGTGGTCACCGCGGCGGCGGCCTCCGGCAGCGAGGCACGGCCGAGCTCGGTGCTCACGTAGGTGACGTGGGCGGAGTCGTGGTCGAGGTAGTCGGCGTAGTGCGCGTGGGTGTCCCGCCAGCGGTGCAGGACGATGATGTGCGGCCGGTCGGCGCTCATGCCGTCTCGCCTCCCTCACCCGCGTCGGCGACGGCCGGGGAGGTGGCGGCCAGGGCGGCGGCGAGCCAGGGCAGGGCGGCCGTCGCCATCGTGCGGACCCCGACGGACAGCGCGGGTCCGGCGACCGGCGCGAAGGTGGAGGAGTGGTTCTGCGGGAGCTCGTCCAGCTTGCCGGCCGCGAAGGCCTCGCCGAAGGCCTGCGGGTCGAGGCCGCCGTAGAACCAGTACACGGAGGGGACTTGGGCGGTCGTGGCGAGGATCCCGAAGTCCTCGCTGGCGGTGGTCGGGCCCATCGTCATGACGGCTCCGGCCCCGAAGTGCTCGCGGTGGGCGTCGGCGACCCGCTCGGCGGCCGCCGTGTCGTTGACGGTCATCGGCAGGTGGTAGACGGCGGTGATCTCCGGGTCGGCGGTCGCCCCCGCGGCGGCCGATTCGGCGCGGGCGAGCCGCTCGATGGCCGCGAGGACCTTCTCGCGGACCGGCGCGGAGCTGGTGCGCACGTTGATGCCGAGCTCGGCCGTGTCGGGTATGACCGCGGCGGTGGTGCCGGCGTGCAGCTTGCCCACGGTGACCACCACCGGTTCCTGGGCGGCGATCTCGCGGGAGACGACCGTCTGGAGCCGCAGCACGAGCGAGGCCGCCATCACCACGGGGTCCACGGCCGCTTCGGGCTTGGAGCCGTGGCCGCCGCGCCCGAAGAGCGTGACGGTGATGGAGTCGGTGGCGCCCATGACCGTGCCCGGCAGGGTCGCGATGAGCCCGACGGGGCCGGGTCCCACGTGCGAGCCGAGGATCACGTCGGGGCGCGGGAAGCGCTCGAAGAGGCCGTCCTCGACCATCTCGCGGGCTCCGTAGCCGCTCTCCTCCCCCGGCTGGAAGACGGCGACGACGGTGCCGCTCCACGCCCCTCGGTTACGGGCGAACAGGGCGCAGGACCCGATCAGCGCGGCCACGTGCAGGTCGTGGCCGCAGGCGTGCATCACCGGGACCTCGGCGCCCGATTCGTCGGTGCCGGTCTCGGTGCTCGCGTAGGGCAGCCCGGTGGCCTCCTTGACGGGCAGCGCGTCCATGTCGGCGCGCAGCATGGCCACCGGTCCCTCGCCGTTGCGCAGGACGGCGACCACGCCGGTGCGGCCGACGCCGGTGGTGATCTCCCAGCCGCCCTGGGAGGTGAGCCGCTCGGCGACGAGGGCCGCCGTCCGCTTCTCCTGGAAGGCGAGTTCGGGGTGGGTGTGCAGTTCGCGGTAGTCGGCCTCCAGGGCCGGCATCAGCGCGTCAAGGCCTTCGAGCAGGGCATTCGTGTCGGTCATAGCGGTGACGTCCTTATCGGGCATGAGGGGTTACGGACGCGGGGTGTTCGCGCACACCCCAGGAGGCGGCCAGCGCCGCCGCGGCGGTCAGTGCGGGCCACCACGGCAGCCAGGCGTTGTGGCCGGCCGACCTCAGGAGTTCCGCGAGCATCGGGAACGTGCCGCCGAACAGGCTGATCGCGGCCGCGGTCGGCAGGCCGACGGCGACGGCGCGCACCGCCGGCGGGAAGAGCTGCCCCGTGAAGACGTTGCTCACCGCGAGCGGGAGGCCCAGGAGGAAGAGCAGGACCACGGTGACGACGGGGACGGGGACCCGTCCGGAGGTCATGGCCGCCAGCAGCGGGACGGTGCCCAGGGCGAGTCCGGCGAAGCCCAGGCGCAGCACGGGCAGGGCGCCGAACCGGTCGGCCGCCTTGCCGCCGCCGAGCATCGCCGCGAGCAACGCCACCATGCCGAGGAGCAGTGCGGCGGAGGTCTCCTCCTTGGTGGCGGCGCCGGCGCTGGCCGCGTAGGACGGGAAGTCGACGGTGACGAAGTAGAAGGCGGTGGTGGCACCGGAGGTGATGGCGAACACCACGGCGAGCCGCCCGAGATGGGCCCGCAGCACGGGCCAGGGGCTCGGCGCCTTGGCCTTCGGTGCCGGCTTCGGTGCCGCCTTCGGGGCCGCCTTCTCCCCGGCCGCCGTGCTGGCGTTGCCCGCCGTGTCGGCGGTGGCCGCCTTCCCCGCGGCGGCCGTGAAGACGGCGCTCTCCGCCGCCCCGCGCCGGATCCACAGGGCGGTCAGGCCGAGCAGTCCGCCGAAGGCGAAGCCGTAGCGCCAGGCGCCGTCCTCGACCCCGCTCTCCCCGAACACCCCGAGCAGGACGTTCATGACGATGAAGGAGAGCGCGCTGCCCAGCACCACGCCCCCGTAGGAGACCGCGCTGTAGAAGTAGCGGCGCCCGGCCGGCGCGGTCTCGGTGACGTACGCGGCCACGCTCGGGTTCTCCGCCCCGACCGACAGGCCCTGCACCAGCCGGGCCCCGACCACCAGGAGCGGAGCCGCCAGGCCGATGGAGGCGTAGCCCGGTATGACGGCCAGGAACAGGGAGCCCGCGGCGATCAGGCCGACGGTGAGGGTCAGTCCGTAGCGCCGGCCGCGGGTGTCCGTGAGGCGGCCGATGAGCACGCTGCCCAGCGGGCGGACCAGGAAGCCGAGGGCGAAGCCCAGGTAGGCGGCGATGAGTTTGGCGGTGGGCGAGGTGCCGGGGAACAGGGCCTCGGCGAAGTAGGGGGCGAGGATGCCGTAGATGGTCCAGTCGTAGGCCTCGACCACCGATCCGACGGTGGCGGCGGCCAGTTCCCTGCGGGGCCGCCGGGCCGGCGCGGCGGCGGTGGTGGCCGCCTCCGCCCCGGCCGCCGGGAGGCCGCCCCCCGCGTGACCGTCAGTCTTGGTGCTGGTCATCTGTCACTCCGTAGACCCTGATCAATGAGTTGTCCCGGCCGGGGAAGGGCACGGCGTGCAGCCGGACCCCGGTCGCCGGGAGGGCGTCCAGGCCGGTCAGTCCCGTGAGGGCGGGGAGGCCCGCGGCCGCGAGCGCCGCCGCCGCGGGCCCGTTGCCCTCGCGGCTGTCCGTGGCCACGAGGAGCGCGCCCTGCCCGGCGAGCAGCGCCACGGCGTCCTCGGTGAGGTACGGGCCGGCCGCGCGGCCGGTCTGCACGACGACGGCGTGCCCCGCGAGGTCGAAGGGCGCCAGTGCGAGCCGGTCGGCGACCGGCTGTCCGGCTCCGAGGAGCCGGACCAGGACCACGGGAAGGTCCACCAGGCCGGCCAGGCCCGGTGCGGCGCCGCCCGCGCCCGTCGGCCAGGCGGCCCGGGTCGCGGGGCCGGTCAGGTCCGTCGTGGTGCGGCCCGAGCCGGCGGAGCCGGGGTTCCCGGAGCCGGTGTTCCGGGAGCCCTTGTGGGGCTCCTGGAGCAGCTCCCGGCGGGTGATCTTCGTACTGCCGACCATCAGCAGTCCGAGGTGGCGGACGATCAGTTCGCCCAGTTCCCCGTCGGCGATGTCGTCGCCGGGGATGTCCAGGCGGAACCCCTGCATCTGCAGGGCGCCTCCGTTGCTGAAGACGACCTCCGCGTCGAAGTCGACCCGCCACTCACCGCTGTTGTTCGTTCCCGTGGCCATTTCTCTGTCCTTCTCTTCTTGGATCCGTCTCTTCTCGGATCCGTGCTCTGCCGTGCCGAGCCGGCTTCTCCGGCTCAGGCGCAGTCGATCAGAGCTTTCTCCAGCGCCGCCGCCATCTCGTGGATCTCCTCGCCGGTGATCACCAGGGGCGGGAGCAGCCGGAGCACGGCGCCGTGCCGGCCGCCGCTCTCCAGCAGCAGCCCGTGGTCCAGGCAGGCGCGCTTGATGCGCTTGGCCCGGGCCCCGTCGGCGGGTAGCGAACCGAGCCGGTCGGCCGGGCCCGCGGGGTCGACGATCTCGATGCCCCACATCAGGCCCCGGCCGCGGATCTGGCCGATCTCGGGGTGGCCGGCGGCCAGGCGGCCGAGCAAGGTGCCGATCAACTCTCCCTTGGCGGCGGCCTTTTCGATGAGCCCCTCGGACTCCGTGACCCGCATGGCGGCGAGTCCCGCGACCAGGGCGATCTGGTTGCCGCGGAAGGTGCCCGCGTGGGCTCCGGGCGCCCAGGCGTCGTACTTGCCGTGGTAGAGCAGCAGCGACAGCGGGAAGCCGCCGCCGGCCGCCTTGGACACCAGGACGGCGTCCGGCTCGATCCCGGACTCCTCGAAGGCCCACATGGTGCCGGTGCGTCCGAAGCCCGCCTGGATCTCGTCCAGGACCAGCGGGATGTCCAGCCGGGCGGTGATCTCCCGCAGCCCGCGCAGCCAGGCGGCCGGCGCCGGGATCACCCCGCCCTCGCCCTGCACCGCTTCGACGAAGACCGCGGCCGGTGTGGTGATGCCGCTCTCCGGGTCGGTGAGCAGCCGCTCGATGTAGGTCAGGCCGGCCTGGATGCCCGCCTCGCCGCCGATTCCGAAGGGGCAGCGGTAGTCGTAGGGATAGGGCAGGTGGTGGACGTCCGGCATGAGGGAGGGCACGGACTCCTTGGCGCCCAGGTTGCCGGTGAGCGCGAGGGCGCCGGCCGTCATGCCGTGGTACGCCCCGTGGAAGGAGATCACCGTCCGGCGGCCGGTGGCGATCTTGAACAGCTTGATGGCTGCTTCGGTGGCGTCGGTGCCCGCCGGTCCGCAGAACTGCGTCTTGAAGGTGTCCGCCATGGTGCCCGGCAGCCGCGCGTACAGCGCCCGGAGGTACTCGTACTTGGCCGGGGTGGTCAGGTCCAGTGCCTGCTGGACCTGACCGGAGGCGAGGTACTCCCCCACCGCGGCCAGTACGCCGGGGTGGTTGTGCCCCAGGGCGAGGGTGCCCGCCGCGGCGAGGCAGTCCAGGTACTCGCGGCCGTGCCCGTCGCGGATCCGTGCGCCGTGGCCTTCGGCGAGGAGCCTGCCGAAGGCGCTGGCGTAGGTCCGGGCGCCCGATTCGCGCGCCTCGACGAAGGTGTACATCTCGTCCGGCGTGAGGGTGGTCACGTCGTCACTCCTCTTCAATTCCTCAGGCGTGAGCGGGCGTCCGCGACCATGACCTGGCCGAGGGCGATCCCTCCGTCATTGGTCGGGACGAGCCGGTGGACATAGGTGTCGAAACCGTCGGCGGTCAGCCCGGTCAGACAGTTGAGCAGCAGGAACTCGTTGAGGAACACGCCTCCGGACAGGGCGACCTGGTTGACCCCGGTCTCCTCCCGCACGGCCTTGCAGCGCTCGCGCACCATCTCGACGACGGCCGTGTGGAACCGGCGGCTGATCCGGTCCACGGGCAGTCCGGCGGCGAGGTCGGCGGCCATGGCCCGGATCACGGGCCGCGGGTCCACCTCGGTCAGCCCGTCCGCCCCGTAGGCCCCGAAGCGGTACGAGGCCTGCGGCTCCGCGGTGGCGTCGCGGTCGAGCAGCCCCTCCAGCTCGATCGGGCCCTGGGCCTCGTACTCGGCCTTGGCGCAGACCCCGGCGAGGGCGGCGGCCCCGTCGAAGAGCCGGCCCATACTGGACGTGGGCGGGGAGTTGATCCCGCGGGCGGCCATCGTGGCGAAGACCTGGCGGCGCTGCTCGTCGAGGGCGGCGAGGGCGGGGAAGCCCGCCAGGGCCCGGTCCCCGTCCCCGTCGAAGGCGTCCAGGGCGAGCGCGTACCCGGTGCGGATGGGTTCGCGCACGGCCTGGTCCCCGCCGATCAGCGGCAGCCGGCGCATCCGGCCGACCCGGCGGTAGGCGGCGAAGTCCCCGAGGAGGAACTCCCCGCCCCAGACCGTGCCGTCCTCGCCGTAGCCGAAGCCGTCGAAGACCACGCCGAGGGTGGTGCCGCTCACGTGGTTCTCCGCCATGCAGGAGGCCATGTGGGCGTGGTGGTGCTGGACTTCCACCGTGGGGAGCGCCGGGCCCGTGCCGTCGTCGTCCAGGGCGGCCCGGGTGGAGCGGAACTGCGGGTGCATGTCGTGCGCCGTGATCTCCGGCTTGAGCGCGTACAGCTGCGCCAGGTGGCGGGCGGTGCGGTGGTGCGCGGCGAAGGTCTCGTCGTTCTTGAGGTCGCCGATGTGCTGGCTGAGGAAGACCTGGGAGCCGTTGGTGAGGGCCACGGTCGTCTTCAGTTCGGCGCCGAGGGCGACCACGGGGGCCACCTCGCGGCCGACGTCCACCGGGTACGGGGCGTAGCCGCGGGCCCGGCGGATGAACTGGAGCAGCGGCTCGTCGAGTTCGGGGTGGTCGGAGAGGCGGACCACCGAGTCGTCGACGCGGATCTCGATGTCGCGGTCGTGGTAGAGGATCACGTCCGCGATCTCGAAGAGCTGCTCCAGGGCCTCTTCGTTGCGGTAGGCGATGGGGTAGCCGGAGAGGTTGCCGCTGGTGGCGACGAGCGCTTCGAGGCCGGGCTCGTCCAGCAGCAGGTGGTGGTGGGGCGCCGAGGGCAGCATGATCCCCAGGTTGGGGTTGCGCGGGGCCACGGACTCCGGGAGGGAGCCCGTGCGCTTGCGGGCCAGCAGGATGGGCCGGGCCGGCGAGCGCAGGACGTCGATCTCCGCTTCGGAGAGCTCCACCAGGCCCTGCGCCGTGGTGAGGTCGCGGACCATCACCGCGAACGGCTTGGAGTCGCGGCGCTTGCGGCCGCGCAGCAGCGCCACGGCCTCGGCGTTGGTCGCGTCCACCACGAGGTGGAAGCCGCCGACGCTCTTCATGGCCGCGATCCCGCCGTCCGCGAGGACCCGGGCGGCCCGCAGGAGCGCCTCGTCCCCTTCGGCCGTGTTCCCCTCGCGGTCCTGGAGCAGCAGCCTGGGGCCGCAGTCCGGGCACGCGTTGGGCTGCGCGTGGTAGCGCCGGTCCATCGGGTCCTCGTACTCGGCCTTGCAGTCCGCGCACATGGTGAAGGTGGCCATGGTGGTCATCGGACGGTCGTACGGCAGGTCCTGGATGATGGAGTACCGGGGCCCGCAGTTGGTGCAGTTGATGAAGGGGTAGCGGTGCCGGCGGTCCTTCGGGTCGCGAAGTTCCGCCTGGCAGTCGCCACAGACGTGGGTGTCCGCCGGGAGCAGCGCGGACCGGGCTCCGGTGTGCTCGCTGTGCACGATGGTGAACGGGCCCGCGGGCACGGTGCCGCGGTCCAGTCCCCGGGTCGGCCGGACCTCGTCCACCCGGGCGAGTTCGGGGGCGCGGCCGCTGAGGCCCGCCGCGAACTCCTCCAGGGCGGCGACCGGTCCGGACGCCTCCACCAGCACGCCCTCGGGGTCGTTGCGAACCCAGCCGGAGAGGCCGAGTTCACGGGCCAGCTTGTAGACGAACGGCCGGTAGCCGACGCCCTGGACCACGCCGGTGACGCGGATGCGCCATTCCTCAACGGCGCCCGTGATCCCGTCGGGCCGCTCCGTGACGGTCTGCTGCTCGGTGCTGCTCATGGCGGTTTCCTCGGTCCCTTGTCTCAGCAGAGCCGGGGGAGTTCGGCGCCGAGGAGTTCCTCGAGCTGGGTCTCGCGGCCGTCCTTGTCGCGCAGCAGCACCAGCGCCTCGGTGTCCTCGGAGATCTCGCCGATGGTGACCGCGTGCTTGCCGTAGGGCAGGGAGCGCAGGGCGGCCAGTACGTCGGCCTCCGCCTCCGGGGCCACGAAGACCGCGAGGCAGCCCTCGTTGGCGCAGTGCAGCGGGTTGATGCCGAGCATGTCGGCGGCCATCGCGGTCTCGTGCTGGATGGGCAGGTCGTCCTGGGCGACGCGGATGGTGCGGCCGAGCTTGTGGGCGTACTCGTGGAGCACGGCGGTCAGGCCGCCGCGGGTGACGTCGCGCATGGAGCGGACCGCGCCGGCCTCCACGGTCGACAGGACCGTGTCGACCAGGCCGCCCAGCGGCGCGCAGTCGCTGTCCACGCGCTGTTCGAAGCCGAGGCCCTCGCGGATGGAGAGCAGGTGCACCGTGTGGTTGCCGATGGGGCCGCTGAGGATGACCTTGTCGCCGGGGCGCACGTCGGTCATGGTGAGCGGCTCGCGCTCGAAGACCCCGACGCCCGCGGTGTTCAGGTAGATCTGGTCGGCCTCGCCCTTGCGGACGACTTTGGTGTCCCCGCCGACGATCTGTACGCCGGCCTCGCGGGCGGTGTCGCGGATCGACTCCAGGACCTGGACCAGCTTGGGGATGGGGAGCCCGGTCTCCAGGATCATCCCGAGGGTGAGGTACTTGGGCCGGGCGCCGGCCACGGCCAGGTCGTTGACGGTGCCGCAGACCGCGATCTTCCCGATGTCCCCGTTGCCGAAGAACGGCGGGTCGATCACGAAGGAGTCGGTGGTCATCGCGATGCGGTCGCCCTCGATCTTGAGGACCGCACTGTCCTCCATGATGCCGACGTACACGTCGCCGAGGGTCGCCGCGATCAGCTGGACCAGGTCCTGGCTCAGCTTCGCGCCGGTTCCGTGGTCGAGGACGATGAATTCGGTGGGATCCACGCTCGTGGTCATTCCTGTTCCTTTCTGGAACGGGGAGGTGTGGGGAGGGGCGTGGTCACGGGGTCTTGATGTTCTTGCGGGGCAGCCCGCCCTCGGCGTCGAGGACCTTGATGACCTCGGCGGAGTCGCTCACCGTGGCGCAGTAGCCCTCCAGCCAGTCCAGGGCGCGCTGCTTGTCGTCCAGGCGGGCCGAGACGACGCAGTCGGACGGGACCCAGATGTTGTAGCCGCGGAAGAACGCGTCGGCGGCGGTGGTCTGGACGCATATCTGCGTCTGCATGCCGGTGATCAGCACGGTGTCCACGCCGAGGGCCTGGAGGCGCTCGTGCAGGTCGGTCTCGTAGAAGCCCGAGTCCTTGCTCTTCTCCATGACGACGTCCTCGGGGGCCAGGAAGGCCTCGATGATGTCGGCGCCGTGGGTGCCGCGCTGCACCGGGAGGTGGCCGTCGTAGCGCTCGGCGTTCGGGTCGTCCGGGTCGTTGACGAGCTGCAGGTGGAAGATGTGGTGGCCGCGGCTGCGCATCTCGTCGAGGAAGCCGGTGAAGTGGGGGGTCGCGGCCTCGACGGCGGCGACGCGCTCCGGGTTCTTCTCTACCAGCTCGTACTGGAGGTCGTTGGTCAGGACGGCGATCTTGGACATGGCTGTGCCCTTCGGTGGAGTGGTGTGGTCCCGGAGCCCGGCCGGCGCACGTCGACGTGCGCCCCGGCGGGCGGTGGGTGAGCTGAGAGCGGTGCGTGGGGCGAGAGGGTGCGCACCGGCATGTCGGGCGCGCCCGGGGCCGGTGTACGGCGTGCTCGGTGCGGCGTCCTCGGTGCGGCGTCCTCGGTGCGCGGGGGCCTGCGCGGCCGGTTCGGGCGGCGCGGCGGTCGGGAGGGGCGCGGATGCGGGTGCGCGGGACGTACGTCAGGCGTGGTGCGCGTACGACGTGCTACGCGTACGGCCTGCCGGTGGGGAGGTCAGCTCGCGACCGCGACGCGGTCGGACTCGACCTCGTGCAGCCAGGTGCCGGTGGCCTCGAAGTGGGCCGTGATGTCGGCGAGCCGGGCGTGCATGTAGAAGCCGGTGACGGGGCGGCCGTCGGCGCGGGCGTAGTCGGGCAGCCGGCCGTATTCGCGGAAGCCCAGGCGCTGCCAGAGCACGGAGGGGCCGTCGTCGCGGACTTCGAGGGTGATGACGTCGCAGCCCATCTCGCCGACCTTGCGCAGGGCCTCGGCCCAGCCTTCGAGCAGGAACTGCCCGCGGTAGTCGGGGGCCACGACGCAGCGGCGCATCTCGACGATGTGGCGCCGGGCGGGCAGCGGGGCCCGGGCGAGCGTCACCATGCCGACGATGCGGCCCTCGTCGGTGCGGACGTGCAGGAGGTCGACGGCGCCCTTGCGCAGGTCGGCCTCGAAGGCCCGCATCAGGGGCAGGCCCTTCTCCAGGCCCACCGGTTCGTAGAAGCCGAGGGTCATCTCCTTGACCGCGACGGCGTCCATCAGCTCGATCATTTCGCGCATGTCCTGTTCGGACAGCTCACGAGGCCATGAATAGTGCATCGTCTTCCTTGGTGAGTAGACGGGTGGAGCAGCCGGACCCCGGACATCGCGGCACGACCCCCGTGGGGGCGGTGCGGCACATCTGGAACGCAATGCCCGGGATCGCCGGACTGCGGGAGTGTCGGCCCTTCGCGCCTTCAGAGCGTCACCGGCAGGTGTGGGCCGGTCGGTCAGACCGAAGCGGTGGCCTTCGTCTGCAGGTTGGTCTGTACGGCGGCGGCCGGTGCGGCCTGGGTCAGCAGCGAGGCGTCGGCGCCGGCGCCGAGCACGGTGGCCGCGTAGACCTCGACGAAGTAGGACACGAACAGCGAGTTGATCTTGATGAGGTGATCGACGAAGCGCTCCTCGTCGGCCTCGTCCTTGATGACGCGCATGATCAGGTTCCAGACCATGTCGACGTGGTCGTCGTCGTCATCGAGGGCCAGGTGGGCGCGGGCGCCCTTGGTCTTGTCGGCGCCGACGTGCTGCTCCATGATGTCCAGCCAGTCGGGCTGCGTCTTGCCCGCGATGTACTCCAGGTAGAACCCGCTGATCATCGCGGCCAGCGGGCCCTCGGTGGCCATCGTGTAGTAGAAGTAGCCGTTGAGCAGCTCGGTGGCGAAGGTCGGACGGATCGCGTAGATCTCCTCGTCCGTCATGCCGACCTTGTGCAGGTCGCCGGCGAACATGCGGTCGTGGCGGCCCTCTTCCGCGCCGTACATGCCCCACTCCTTGCAGAGCTGCGGGTCGCGAGTGGCCCAGTAGTTGGCGATGAGCGGGTCGACGGCACGCTTGAGGCCGATCCGGATCATCGTCTCGACGTTGTGCCGCTTGTACAGCTCGAGGTCGAACTTCTCCTTGTCGAGCATCCCGTCGGCGCCCGCGCTGCGCTCGTAGAAGTCCCGCTCGAACTTCAGCAGGAGCTCGTCGACGCGCTTGCGGAACTCAGGGCGCTGCAGGTTGGAGTACGTGTTGTACGACTTACTACGAGGCATCTCATCCCCAGCCGAGATCGTTGGCTACCTGACCCGGACCAGTGGCGCCGGCGAGGTTCGCCGCACCACTAGTCGACGGGGCGAGGAAGACGGTCACCGAGAAAGTTGCCGCAATGGCGATGAGGAAACTCGCTATACGTGGCATGCTTGCCTGCCCCTCAAGATGGCTTGCGGTCCGGATCAGCTTCGGCCTCATCCTGTCCGTTTGACTACATCCGGAGCCATCCCTTTCTGGGATCATGTTGCCGCTGGCGAAAACATGACAGGGGGATGAATTGAACACAATCAGACAAGTCCACCCTTTTCCCGTGCCCCGGCTCACCCCTGCCGGAGACCGTCTCTACCGGTTCTGTACACAGACACCGGGAACAACGTGCGATACAGCCTCCGCGGCCCTCGGCATGACCACCGAGGAAATAGAGGCGGCCGCGACCTCCCTGGAATCCCTGGGGCTGCTCGGCAAGTGCCCCGTGACCGACATCTACACCCCGTACCCCGTGGACCACGCACGCATCAAGGTCCTCAACCCGGCGCAGCACAGCCTGAACGAGACCCAAACCTTTCTCGATCAACTGCGCGGGGACTTAGACCTGTTGACCCTCACAACGGCGCACCTGAAGGACGACACGGCACTGGAGTTGGTGCCGGGCGTGGGGGACGTGCGCAAACTCATCGCCGGCCTCGCGGTCGGCTGCCGCACCGAGGTCATGACCTCCCAGCCCGGCGGAGCCCGGGACACGGAGGTGCTCGAGGAGAGCCTGGAACGCACCGAACGACTGCTGGAACGCGGCGTGCGGATGCGGACCCTGTACCAGCACACGGCCCGGTTCAGCCCGGCCACCGCCTCCTTTGTCGGGCGGGTCGCGCCGCTCGGCGCAGAGGTGTGCACGCTCGCGCACGGCTTTCCGCGCTGCATCATCTTCGACAAGGAAGTGGCGATCTTGCCGCTCTCGGACGGATCCCACGGCGCGGCAGTATCGAAAAACAGCCACCTTGTCTCATTTCTTGTGGAGGCATTCGAGCGGGCCTGGAGCGCGGCCGAGAAATTCACCTCGGACGACGACCGGCCCGCACGCGCAGCCATTACCTCGGATATTCAGCAGACCATCGTCTCGCTGCTCATTCAGGGTGAATCGGACAACCGAATAGCGCATGTCGTCGGAATATCGTTGCGCAATTGCCAGCGTCACATCGCAAACATCATGAAGAGCATCGGAGCCCGTAACCGGCTGCACGCCGGATATCTGCTGGGCAAGGAGCCTTTCAACGGCGTCTGAGCCTCCGGCCGCCCGGGCCGCGCACGTGCGGCCCGGGTGTCCGGGGAGCCCGAGGCGTTCCCGCTAGCGACCGCCCGCGACCGGAAGCGGAACCGATCCGGGGTCGGGTGCGGGCACCGCCGCGGCCTCCGGATCCGCCGCTGCCTCCGGATCCGCCGCCGCCTCCGGGTCCGCCGCCGCCTCCGGGTCCGGCGCGGCCTCGGGCGCGGGTGCCGCGGCGGGCCGGGGCTTCGACGGCACCAGCGAGGTCACCGCCACCCCGCCGACCAGCAGCACGGCCGCCACCCAGCGCAGCCCGCTCACGTCCTCCCCCAGCACCAGTGCCGCCGAGCTCATCCCGAAGACCGGCACCAGCAGCGAGAAGGGGGCCACCGAGGAGGCGGGATAGGTGCGCAGCAGGAACCCCCACGTCCCGAAGCCGAACACCGTGGTGATCCAGGCGAGGTACACGATGACCCCGACCCCGCTCCAGTCGAGACCGCGCAGCGCCGCCAAGTCCCGCTCCGGGCCCTCCAGCAGGAGCGAGAGCCCCGCCAGCGGCAGCACCGGCACCACGCTCACCCACACCATGAAGTTCAGCGCGTCGGGCGGGGAGGCCTTGCGGGTCAGCACGTTGGAGACGCCCCAGCACGCGGCGGCCGCGATCACCATCGTGAAGCCCAGCACCGGCCCGGAGGCGCCCTCGTCCACGGCGGCCACGGCGATCCCCGCGAAGGCCACGGCCATGCCCGCGATCCGCAGCCGGCCCGGCCGCTCCTTCAGCACGACCGCCGCGAACACGGCCGTGAACACCGCCTGCGCCTGCAGGACCAGCGAGGACAGCCCGGCCGGCATCCCGTTGTCCATCCCGGTGAACAGCAGCCCGAACTTCGCGATGCCGAGGACCACGCCGACCGCGATGATCCACTTCCAGGCCACCTTGGGCCGCCCGACGAAGAACACCGCCGGCAGGGCCGCGACCAGGAAGCGCAGGGCGGACAGCAGCAGAGGAGGGAAGGATCCGAGCCCGAACTCGATGACGACGAAGTTGAAACCCCAGACCGCGGCCACGAGGACCGCGAGGGCAGTGTGCATGGGTCGCATGATCCGAGCATCGGCTCATCAACCCTTTAGCACCAGCACGGATGTCTTCAGGGTCGGATGTAGCAATGCTTCATCCAGCGATCCGCCGGGCCCAGGCCGGGCCTAAGCTGACCGGCATGCTCGACCTCTCCAGGCTGCGCGCCCTGCACGCCGTCTCCGTCCACGGCTCGGTCGGTGCCGCCGCGGCCGCCCTCGGGTACACCCCCTCCGCCGTCTCCCAGCAGATCGCCAAGCTGGAGCGGGAGACCCGCACCACCCTGCTCGAACGCCACGGCCGCGGGGTCGCCCTCACCGAGGAGGCCAAGCTGCTGGCCGCGACGGCCCAGCAGCTGATGGACATCTCCGAGCAGGCCGAGACCGCGCTGGAGGAGTCCCGCGGCCAGCCCATCGGCCGGCTGCGGGTCGCCGCCTTCGCCTCGGCGGCCCGCGGCCTGCTCCCCGGGGTCCTCGCGGACCTGGCCCACCGTCACCCGGCCCTGGAGGTCCGGCTCACCGAGATCAATCCGCACCTGTCGATGGACCTGGTCTCGCGCGGGGTCACCGACCTGGCCGTGACGCACGACTGGGACATCGCCCCGCTGCCCGCCCCCGAGGGCGTGGAGCAGGCGGTGATCGGGGACGACCGCTGCGACCTCCTCGTGCCCGCAGGGCACCCCTTCACCTCCCGCGCCGTCATCCATCGCTCGGACCTGGGCGGGCAGCGCTGGGTCTGCCAGCCGCCCGGCCGGGTCTGCCACGACTGGCTGGTACGGACCCTGCGCACGGCCGGGTTCGAGCCCGACATCACGCACGTCGCCGAGGAGAACCACACCATCGTCGCGCTGGTCGCCGCCGGCCTCGGGGTGGCCGTCGTACCGCGGCTGGGCACCGGGACGCTGCCGCCCGGCGCGGTGGCCGTACCGCTGGAGCCGGGCCCCGTACGCCGGGTGTACGCCCTGTGGCGGACCGGGGCGGCCCGCCGGCCGGCGATCACCGAGGCCGTACGGACCCTGCGCGAGCACTGGCCCCGGGTGGCCCCCCGTCCGGGGGACTACGCGAGTGTCCCCCGCTCCGAAGGCCCCGCCCCGCAGTAGCGTCCGGCGCGTGCCGAACCACGCCTCCCGCCGGACCCTGCTCACCGTGGCCGCAGTGGCCGCCGTCACCGCCGCGGGGGCCGCGTCCGCCGCGGTGGGCTCCGACCCGAACCCCGACGGCCCGGCCCCCGACGACCCCCGGCCGGGCGACCGCGCACCGGGGCACACCCCGGCCCCCCGGGTCCGGCCGCGCGAGACGATGGCGCGGATGAGCCTGGCCGAACTGGTCGGGCAGCTCTTCGTATCGCGGGCGTACGGGCATTCCGCGACCGAGCCCGACTCCGGGGACGCCGCGCTCAACCAGCAGATGTTCGGGGTGCGCACCCCCGCCGAGCTGGTCGCCCGCTACCACCTCGGCGGGATCGTCTACTTCGGCTGGGCGCACAACACCCGCTCCCCGCGCCAGGTCGCCGAGCTGTCGGCCGGGCTCCAGCGGGCGGCCGCCGGCTCGGGCGCGGGCATCCCGCTGCTGCTCTCCATCGACCAGGAGCACGGCGCCGTGGCCCGCGTGGGCCGGCCCGCGACCCTGCTCCCGGGGGCCATGGCGCTGGGGGCCCTGGCCCTGGGGACCGGCGGGTCCACCGCCGAGGCCCGCCGGGCCGCGCGCATCGCGGGCGCCGAGCTGGCGGCCATGGGCATCCGGCACAACTACGCCCCGGTGGCCGACGTGAACGTCGACCCCGCCAACCCCGTCATCGGCGTACGGTCCTTCGGCGCCGACCCGCACGCCGTGGCGGCCCTGGTCGCCGCCCAGGTCCGCGGCTACCAGGGCGCCGGGGTGGCCGCCACGGCGAAGCACTTCCCGGGGCACGGGGACACCGGGACCGACAGCCACGTCGGGCTGCCGATGATGAAGCACACCCGGGCTCAGTGGGAGGAGCTGGACGAGCCGCCGTTCCGGGCGGCCGTGGAGGCCGGCGTGGACGTGGTGATGACGGCGCACATCGTCTTCCCCGCGCTCGACCCCTCGGGTGATCCGGCGACCCTCTCCCGGCCGATCGTCACCGGGATCCTGCGCGAACGCCTGGGCTTCCGCGGGGTGGTGGTCACCGACGCCCTCGACATGGCCGGGGTCCGCCAGAAGTACGGGGACGACCGGGTCCCGGTGCTGGCCCTGAAGGCGGGCTGCGACCAGCTGCTGAACCCGCCGGACCTGGGGCTGGCCGTCCGCAGCGTGCTGGCGGCCGTGGAGTCCGGGGAGCTGACGCGGGCCCGGATCGAGGAGTCGGTGCTGCGGATCCTGGAACTGAAGGCCCGCCGGGGCCTGTTCGACGCGGCGGCGCAGGCCGTGGACGGGGCGCGGGCGAGGGACACCGTGGACGCGGCCGTCGGCATCCCGGCGCACCTGGCGGCCGCCGGGGAGATCGCGGACCGTACGACGACCCTGCTGGCCAATCCGGTGAAGCTGCTGCCGCTGGATCCGGCGGCCCGGCCGCTGCTCCTGGTCACCGGGACCGATCCGGTCTCCCCCACGGGTACGACGGGACCCCCTACCGCGGTACTGGCCCGGGAGCTGTCCGCGCTGGGCTGCCGGGCGACGGCCCTGCCGCCCGCCCGCGCGGTGGCGGCCGCCCCCGGCAACGCGGCCGTGCTGGTGTGCACGTACAACGTCCCCGAGGGCGAGAGCCCGCAGCGCGAGCTGGTCACCCGGCTGCTGGCCACCGGGGTGCCGGTGGTCCTGGTGGCGATCCGCAACCCCTACGACCCGGCCCGTCTGCCGGCCTGCGCGGCCGAACTGGCCACGTACACCTGGACGGACCTGGAGCTGCGGGCGGCGGCCCGGGTGGTCACCGGGACCGTACGGCCCACGGGGCGCCTGCCGGTCCCGGTGCCCGGCCGCTACCCGCTGGGCCACGGGCTGGCGTACGGGTAGCCCCGTACGCCTCCCGCGGCCCCACCCGCGGCCCCACTGGTCCTACGGGCGCAGTTTCGGCTCGCGCTCGATGTCGCGCTGGTCGAGCTGCGCGTCCGGCGCGGCCAGCGGGGCGGCCTTCGCCGCACCGGTGGGCGCGTTGGCCGGGGCCACTCCGGCCCACTGCAGGATCTTCTCGGTGGCCAGCGCCTTCTCGGCCTCCATGAGCTTGGAGACGTTGGCTCCGTGGTTGGCGCCCGGGGCGACCATCACGTAGCTGTCGCGGGCCCCGTAGCCGAGGTGGAACGGTTCGGCACCCCAGGGGTCGTTCTGCCCGTTGACGAAGAGCATCTGGTGCGCGTTGTTCTTCACCCAGGTGTCGATGTCCCGCATGGCCGCCGGCTGGAAGGTCATCGGGATGTCGCGGGGCACGAAGTTGCGCGGCGGCTGGTAGCCGTAACGGCTCAGGTCACCGAGGTGGGGCTGCTTGATGTCGGGGGAGCCGAGCTGGGTGCCCGCCTGGTAGTAGTACGGGGTGTACGTCTGCAGGCCCTGGTCGGAGTAGGCCGAGAAGCCGGAGATCGCGTCGATCGTGTCCCAGATCTCCTGGTCGGTCGCGGTGGCGGCAGCCGGGATCGCGGCGCAGTCGGCGAGCAGGCTGTACTGCCAGAAGGCCCACACGTAGTCGAGCACGACGGCCTCGTAGGCCTTGTCGAGGTTGCCGACGGTGGTGAAGGTCCAGCCGTTCTCGGCGGCGGCGGCCGCGTACTTGGCCTCCAGCGGGACGCGGCGCACGAGCGCCTCGCGCTGCACGGCGTTCAGCCTGTCGCGGCACTCCTTGGTGCCGACCTTGGCGAAGAACCGGTCGTAGGCCGAGTCCTCCTTGTTCACCACGTCGTTGGGGGCGACGTAGGCGACGACGCCGTCCATGTCGCGCGGGTAGAAGCGCTCGAAGTAGGTGGCCGTCATCCCGCCCTTGCTGCCGCCCGTGGCGAGCCAGTTCTTCTTGTAGACCCTCTTCAGGGCGGTGAAGACGCGGTGCTGGTCGCTGGCGGCCTGCCAGATGTCGAGGTTCGCCCAGTTGGCCGGGTCGGGCCGGGACGGGGTGAAGAATCGGTACTCCAGCGACACCTGGTTGCCGTCGACTATGGTCGTCGGCTCACTGCGGCGCGGGTTTGTGTTGACGTTGTAGCCGGAGGTGAAGAACACCGTGGGCCGCGTGACGTCCTTGTGCAGCAGGGTCAGGCGCTGCTTGAAGGTGCCCTTCCACGGCGCGCGGTGATCGACCGGCTGCTCATAGTTCAGTACGAAGAAGCGGTAGCCGGGGTACGACTTCTCCTCGATCAGGCTCATCCCCGGGATCGCGAGGATCCGGTCCTTGATGTCTTCCGTGGCGGCCGCGTCCGTGGCGGCCGCGTCCGTGGCGGTGGCATCCGTGGCGGCGGACGGTTCCGCGGCGGTGGCCGCTTGCGCCGTGGTGCCGACCGCGCCCGTCGTGCCGATCAGCACCACGAGCGACAGCAGCCATCCGAGCTTCTTGCGCATTCACACTCCCCATTGGGTTCACGTCGGTCGCCGTGAACCTAGCGGGGGGAACACACGGCTGAACAGACCTAGTTGGGCCGCTCCATCAGCAAAGGATCCAGCCGGAGGCGACGGATCCGGCCCCCACGCTCCCCTTGACGTACACGCAGCGGTTGATCGCGTGGGCGGTGACGGGTCCGGCGTACCGGGTGAACTGACCCGCGTCGCGCACCGGGTAGCCGCCGCGCGGCTGGATGCTCACCGACATCGCCCGCCGCTGACCGGGCTCCCGGGCGACCGCCACCGCGCAGGCCCGGTCGCGGGTCTTGTACACGCGCACCTCCCCCGTAGAGAACGGCAGCGTCCGCACCAGGTTCCCCGCGCACCCGCCGGTCGCCGCCTGCGCCGGCTGCGCCGCCATCAGTCCGGCCGCGCCCAGCCACAGCGTCACCGTGATCACCACGGTGCGGGCGGCCCATCGCCCGTTGCGGTTCCGCGCCTTCAACACCCTGTCCCCCATCGGTCGTACGTACAACGTGCGCACGTTCGTACGACGCCCGACCCCCTCGAATGGTTGCGTGGAACGAGACCTCAGCCCGTGGAGCCCGCCGGGCCGGTCAGTGCGCCGGGGTCCGCCCCGCACGCCGCCGCGTGGTCGAAGACCGACTCCCGCGGCCGGACCAGGGTGGCCACGGCGATCGACTGGAGGTGGGTGGTCCGCACGACGGGCAGGTTGGCCTCGCCGAAGATCCCGCCCGTCGCTCCCGTGCCGCCGTTGTACGGGATCCCCGGCAGGCAGCCGATGTGCGAGTCGTTGACCTTCAGCATGCCGCCGTTGACCACCTCCTCGCAGAACCGCTCGACGACCCGCTCGTCGCGGGTCCACAGGGAGTTGCGCAGGCCGTAGCGGTTGGAGTTGAGGAAGCCGATGGCCTCCTCCAGCCGGACCGGCTCCTCGGGGACGACCACGCACAGCAGCGGGAAGAAGGTCTCCTCCCGGAAGGCGCGCAGCCGGGCGGCTCGGGCCAGCCCGTCCACCCGGACGACCGCCGGGCGGATGAACGGCCCCGCCGCCGCCGGCTCGTCGTCCACGTCCACGAACTCCCCGCCGCACAGCAGCTCGCCGCCGGCCGCCAGCACCTCCCCCAGCACCTCGGTGAACTCCGCCCGCTTGACCACCGGGCTCAGCACCGTGCGCGGATCCTCCGGCGGCCCGGGCCGGATCTCCCGTACCTGCTCCACCAGCTCCTTCAGCAGCCGGTCGGCCGCCTCCGGGTGGACGATGGCGAACTTCGGGGTCATGCAGATCTGCCCGGAGCCGTAGTACCGCTCGCACAGGGCCCGCGCGGCGAGATCGGCCTCGGCGTCGTGCCACACCAGCACCCCGTCGTTGCCCGACAGTTCCAGTACGGGCTTCTTCCCCGCGGCCACGCACTCCCGCTCCAGCTTGAGGCCCTGCTCGGAGCCGCCGAAGAAGACCAGGTCGTCGCAGTCGGGGCTGTCCAGCCACTGGCGCACCACGGCGCGGGCGTGCGTGCAGACCACGTTCAGGGTGCCGGGCGGGGCGCCGAGCCGCTCCAGGAGGGGGGCCACGATCTCCCGGTAGACGAAGCTGACGCCCAGCGGGGCGGTGGGCGGCGCGTTGACGATCAGGCTGTTGCCCGCGGGCGAGTGCCAGCACTCCGTAGAAGGAGTTGGGCCTCATACTCGGACACCGAGTCAGGGTGGAAAGTGCAGGCGCCGGCGGCGCGCTCCCACGTGACCAACCGGTCGTCGTACCGAGGTTCTCGCCGCACTCCGGCCGGGCCTTGAGGTCGAGGACCGCGAATGGGGCGCGCTTAGTCGACCCACCCGAGGCCAATACACCCGACGGGTGCCGGGCCTCTCGGCACCGGCCACCCCTACCTCATAAGAGTGCATCCACAACTTCCTAAGACTTGATCCGTGATTCCCGAAGGTGGTACGGACTGCATCCGGTCGGCTGGTCCTGGCGCTCCGACGTGGTCACCTAGCGGTGTCTCATCCGGGGT
This sequence comes from Streptomyces sp. CA189, assembly GCF_056428985.1. NCBI lineage: Bacteria > Bacillati > Actinomycetota > Actinomycetes > Kitasatosporales > Streptomycetaceae > Streptomyces > Streptomyces sp. CA189. The sequence goes on from NZ_JBWJVM010000047.1 coordinate 51,578, forward strand.
TGCTCGGGGCCGTTCCGGAGTTCGGTGAGCAGAGGCCCGCAGTTCAGCGGACTGCCGCAGGCGCTGCACCGGGAAGCCGGTGGTCAGCACCTCACGCGGTTGACTCACACTGGCCGTCTTCTCGGCCGCTGCCAATCGTAGCGGCGACAGTCCTACGAAGGGACACCTCTTGATCGGGGAACATGAGTTCGCCCTCAAGAAGGACGTTACGGTGGGTGACTGTTAGCCGCTCACCGTAGCCACGAAAGGCGAACTGAAATGACGAACGACCTGCTCGACCGCAAGCTGGACCGCGCCTTCGCCCACCTCGACGTCAATGACGACCAGGTGATCGACGAGCACGACATCATCGGGCTCGGTTCCCGCCTGCTGTCGGCACTCGGCGAGCCGGCTGCCTCCCCCAAGGCGACCGAGGTGATGGGTGGGCTCGTCGACTTCTGGCAGGACCTGTTCACCGAGCTGGACTTGGACCGGGACGGCAAGGTCACGCCCGAGGAGTACAGGCTGGGCATGACCCGGCTGTACGCACAGGGCGGGCCCGCCTATGACCGCTCTTTCCGCCCGATGATGCGGGCGATCCTCACCATCGTCGACAAGGACGACGACGGCCGGATCAGTCCGGAGGAGTTCCAGAAGGCCCAGACGGCCTTCGACACGAAGCTGAGCCACGCGGACGCGGAGGCGCTCTTCGCCCGGATCGACGCGGACCACGACGGGTTCCTGTCGGTGGACGAACTCCTCGGCGCGGTGCGGGAGTACTACACCGGCACCGAGGAGGACGCCCCCGGCAACCTGCTCTTCGGCGAGCTTTAGCCGTAGGGGGCCCCTGGCTCCGCTAAGCCGCGGCGGCCGGCTCGTCCTCGCCCGCGAAGGTGCGCCACAGCTCGGCGTACCGGCCGCCGCGGGCCAGCAGTTCGGCGTGGGTGCCGTCCTCCGCCACCCGGCCGCGGTCCATGACCACGACCCGGTCGGCGCGCGCGGCGGTGGTCAGCCGGTGCGCCACGACCAGGGTGGTGCGCTTGCCCGCGAGCCGGTCGGTGGCCTGGTTGACCAGGGCCTCCGTGGCCAGGTCGAGGGCGGCGGTGGCCTCGTCGAGGAGCAGCACGTCGGGGTCGACGAGCTCGGCGCGGGCCAGTGCGATCAGCTGCCGCTGGCCCGCCGAGAGGTTGCGGCCGCGCTCGCTGACGGTGTGCAGGTAGCCGCCGTCCAGCGTGGCGATCATGGCGTGGGCGCCGACCGCGTGGGCGGCGGCCTCCACCTGGGCGTCGCTCGCCTCGGGCCGCCCGTAGGCGATGGCGTCGCGGACCGTCCCCGGGAAGAGGTACGGCTCCTGGGGGACGACGCCGAGGCAGTGCCGGTAGCCCGTCAGGTCCAGCTCGCGAAGGTCCACCCCGTCGGCGGTGACCCGGCCGGAGGTCGGATCGTAGAACCGGGCCACCATCTTGACCAGCGTGGACTTGCCGGCTCCGGTCTCGCCGACGAAGGCGACGGTCTGTCCGGCGGGGATGCGCAGGCTGATCCCGGTGAGCGCCTGCTGCTTCTCCCCGCGCTCCTCGGCCGTGCCGTACGAGAAGTGCACCCCCTCGAAGGCGATCTCGCCGCGCAGCTCGGGGACCGGGCGGGGGTCGGCCGGGCGGGGGGTGCTGGTGGGCTCGCGCAGCAGGCCCTGGATCCGGCCCAGGGAGACGGTGGCCTGCTGGTAGCCGTCGAAGACCTGGGAGAGCTGCTGGACCGGGGCGAAGAACAGGTCGATGTAGAGCAGGTACGCGACCAGCGCGCCGGTGGTGAGCGTGCCGGCCTCCACCCGGCCCGCGCCGACGATCAGCACGGCGGCGGCCGCCCCGGAGGACAGCAGCTGAACGAAGGGGAAGTAGACGGATATCAGCCACTGGCCGCGGACCCGGGCCTCGCGGTACGAGTCGCTGCGCTCGGCGAACCGGACGGCGCCGGCCCGCTGGCGGCGGAAGGCCTGGACGATGCGCAGTCCGGCCACGGACTCCTGGAGGTCGGCGTTGACCAGTCCGACCCGGTCGCGGGCGAGCTCGTAGGCGGCCACGGACTTCCGGCGGAAGAAGACGGTGCCGATGATCAGCACGGGCAGCGTGGCGAAGACGATCAGCGCCAGCTCCACGTCCAGGACCAGCAGGGCGACCAGGATCCCGAAGAAGGTGAGGACGGAGACGACGGCGGTGACGAGCCCGGTCTGCAGGAAGCTGGACAGGGCGTCCACGTCGGTGGTCATCCGGGTCATGATCTTGCCGGTCAGCTCGCGCTCGTAGTAGTCGAGGCCGAGGCGCTGGAGCTGGGCGAAGATCTTGACGCGCAGGGCGTAGAGCACGCGCTCGCCGGTGCGGCCGGTCATCCGGGTCTCGGCGAACTGCGCGGCCCACTGGGCCAGGACGACGCCGAGCGCGAGGAAGGACGCCACCCAGACGGCGCCGAGGGCGGCCGCTTCGACGCCCTGGTCGATGCCGTGCCGGATCAGGATGGGCAGGAGCAGTCCGGAGCCGGCGTCGAGGGCGACGAGGCCGAGGGATATCGCGAGCGGGGCCCAGAAGCCGCGCAGCAGACGGCCCAGGTTGTAGCTGTCCTCGGCGGACGCGGCGCGGGTCTCGTCCACGTCGGGGGTGTCGTCGGCGGGCGGCAGCGCGGCCACCTGCGCGAGGAGTTCGGGGGTGGCGGACATCCCGGCGAGGGCGGTGGTCTTCTCGTCCGCCTCCTCCTGGCGCTGCCAGAGCTCGGGGGTGATCCCGCCGGCCACCCGGCGCTTGGCGTTGACGGGCTCGGAGTCGATCTCGGCTTCGAGCTCGATGTCCCGCGCCATGTCCCGGTCGAGGGCTCGCTCGAACTCGTCCATCGGGGGCGCCTCGGGCGTCCGCGGGGAGCCCGCGCCCAGCGCGTCCGGGTCGGTGAGCAGCCGCCGGTAGAGGGCGGAGCGGCGCTCCAGCTCCTCGTGCGTCCCGACGTCGGAGAGCCGCCCGTGGTCCAGTACGGCGATCCGGTCGGCGAGCGCGAGCGTGGAGCGGCGGTGGGCGATGAGCAGGGTGGTGCGGCCGGCCATGACGGCGCGCAGCGCCTCGTGGATCTCGTGCTCGACGCGGGCGTCGACGGCGGAGGTGGCGTCGTCGAGGAGCAGCAGCCGGGGGTCGGTGAGGATGGCGCGGGCGAGCGCGATGCGCTGGCGCTGGCCGCCGGAGAGGGTCAGGCCCTGCTCGCCGACCTTGGTGTCGTACCCGGCGGGCAGCGCCTCGACGAACCCTTCGGCCTGGGCGGCGCGGGCGGCGGCCCGGATCTGCTCGTCGGTGGCGCCGGGGTGCCCGTAGGCGATGTTGGCGCGGATGGTGTCGGAGAAGAGGAAGGAGTCCTCGGGCACGAGCCCGATGGCGTCGCGCAGGGAGTCGTAGGTCAGCTCGCGCACGTCGTGGCCGCCGACGCGGACGGCGCCGCGGTCGGCGTCGTAGAAGCGCGGCAGCAGCAGCGAGACCGTGGACTTCCCGCTGCCCGAGGAACCGACGAGGGCGACGGTCTCCCCCTCGGCGATCGACAGGCTGAACCCGTCGAGCACGGGCCGCTCGGGGTCGTACCCGAACCGCACGTCGTCGAACTCGACGGTGGCGGGCGCGTCCGCGGGAAGCTCCTGCTTGCCCTCCTCGATCACCGGCTCGGTGTCGATGAGCTCGAAGACCCGCTCCACGCCGGCGCGGGCCTGCTGGCCGACGGTGAGCACCATGGCGAGCATGCGGACGGGGCCGACGAGCTGGGCGAGGTAGGTGGAGAACGCGACGAAGGTGCCGAGGGTGACCTGCCCCTTGGTGGCCATCCAGCCGCCGAGGGCCAGCATGGCGACCTGGCCTAGGGCCGGTACGGCCTGCAGCGCGGGGGTGTAGCGGGAGTTCAGCCGGATGCCGCGCATCCGCCCGGCGAACAGCCGGCGGCCGGCGTCGCGGAGCTTGCCGGTCTCCTGCTCCTCCTGGCCGAAGCCCTTGACGACGCGGACGCCGGTGACGGCCCCGTCGACGACGGTGGCGACGGCGGCGGCCTGGCTCTGGGCGTACCAGGTGGCGGGGAAGAGCTTCTTGCGGCTGCGCTTGGCGATGAACCAGAGGGCGGGGGCCATGAGCAGCGCGACGACGGTCAGCAGCGGCGAGAGCCACAGCATGATCCCGAGGGATATCCCGAAGAGCAGGAAGTTGCCGATGGTCATGGGCAGCATGAAGAGCAGCCCTTGGATCAGCTGGAGGTCGGTGGTCGCCCGCCCCACGACCTGCCCGGTGGACAGCTCGTCCTGGCGGCGGCCGTCGAGCCGGGCGATGGTGGCGTACATGTCGGTGCGCAGGTCGTGCTGCACGTCGAGGGCGAGCCGCCCGCCGTAGTACCTGCGGATGTAGGTCAGCACGTACACGAGGACCGCGGCGGCTATGAGCATCCCGGCCCAGGGCCCCATGGGCTTGCTCTGGTCGCCGATGACGTCGTCGAGGATGACCTTGGTGACGAGCGGCACCAGCGCCATGACGGCCATGCCGCCGAGCGAGGACCCGAGGGCCAGCAGCACGTTGGCCTTGTACCGCCAGGTGTAGGCGGCGAGCCGCCTCCCCCACCCCTGTTTGCTTCCAGCCGCCGTTTCCGCCGTCGCCGTAGCCACGTACTGCCTCCCCGTTCGTCCTGCCCTACCGGAAGCGCCAACGCTCCGACCGGCGGATTTCATCCCGCCGCAACAATTCGAACTGGATTGCGCGGGTTCCGCGCGCGGTATTGCGCCTACGGAGCTCCTACCGGGCTCCTACGGGGTCCTACGGGGTCCTACGGGGCGTCGAACTCGTACTCGAGGACGTAGGCGGCGGAGTCGAGCACCATCTCGTTGACCTCGACGACCCGCCCGTCTGCGGCGAAGGCGGTACGGGCGACCAGGACGACCGGGGTCCCGGCGGCCAGCCGGGTGCGGCTCGCCCGCTACGACGGGGTGTGCGCGTGGAGGTCGCCGACGCCGGCCCCGCCGTGAAGCTCGCACCACACGTCGTGGCGGACACGGACGAGCGGGGCCGGGGGCTCGCGATCGTCGCGGCGCTGGCCGAGCGCTGGGGCTGCTGCCCCCGGCGGCACGGCATCGGCAAGGCCGTCTGGGCCGAGGTCAGGACGTAGGCGACGGCGACGGCAGCGGCAGCGGCTTCACCACGGGGGCCCGCTTCAGCGGCTTGTTCTCGCAGCCGAGGGCTTCGGTGACGCGGCGGGCCATGAGATAGGTGAAGGCGGTCTGCCGGTCCCGGTCCGCCTGGGTCATGCCCGTCCGAGGGACGCGGATTCCGAAGGAGCCTTCCACCGACAGCAGGGCCCTGTCGGACAGGCCCCGGAGGTCGCCGGGCATGTCGCAGCGCACGCGCAGCAGCGACCCGATGTCGTCGGCCCTGCCGACGGACCCGTTCACCTCGAAGGGCATGCTGCCCTTCGGGATCTGCTCCCGGTGGTCCTGGGGCTGCCAGCGGACCTGCAGTTGCACGCGGCCGCCGTCCTTCCCCTGTGTGGGGACGTACCCGCACATGAGCCACGGCGACGACGGCACCGCCCGCAGGTCCCGCTTGAGGCTGTCCACCAGGTGCTCGGTGGTGGCGTTGATCCGGGTGTCGAAGTCACTGGACCCGGTGATCTGCCGCAGGAGATCCCTTTCCTCCGACGGATCGGCGATCACGCACGGGTGAGCAGCGAGAGGCTCGGCTTCCTGCGCGGAACACCCGGCCGCCGCCAGCACGCAGACGAGGGCGAGCACGGACCGCTTGGTCGCGGCCGAAACGGTGGTCACTGGCTGTCTCCCGACTTCACCACGGGAGTCTGCTCCAGCGGGTTGTTCTCGCAGCCGAGGGCGTCGGCGGCGCGGCGGGCCATGAGGTAGGTGAGGGTCATGCGCCGGTCCCTGGCGACCTGGTCCGCATCCGGCCGGGACGGAGTGAACGTGTACCTGGTGTCCGAAGTGAGCCACACCTTCTGCGACTGCGCCCTGTGTTCGCCGGGCAGGTCGCACTGGACGAGCAGCGTCGAGCGGCTGTTGCTCGTCACGCCGCGCGCCCCGTTCAACGAATAGGTCGATTCGTTGGGGAAGGAGGGCAACTCGGCGGTCCGGAGAAACCATCCGGGGGCGAAGGTCATGCGGGCGTCCTCCGTGCTGTACTCACATGTGTGCGTGTAGAAGATGTGCTTGTCGGGACGGATGTTCGGCAATGCGCGCTCGAACTCGTCCACCATGCCGCTCGTGGTGCGGTACGCCTTCGTCGTGAAGTCCTCCGTACCGAGGAGCTCGCGCACCAGCCCGGCCTCCGCCGAAGTCTGGCTGATCCCGCACGGATTCGCATCCTCCGTTTCGGGATCGCCCGAGCTGCACGACGCCAGGGCCAGCACACCGGCGAGCGCGGTCGTCGTCCGTACGAGGACGTTGAGCGCATCACGGCCTGAGGTGCGCACGGGCGGCCTCCCGTCCGGCCGAGTAGGCGGTGTTCGCCTCGTTCTGGGCGTGCTTGGCCGTCGGGTCCTGGCCGTCCATGTGCCGCTGGTCCCTCCACGACTCGAACAATTCGTTGGTCCCGTCCACACCCGCCGAGTAGTGCTTGCTGGAGTCCCGCTTGAGCTCCTCCTCGGCCGCGTCCTTGACGCCCTCGACCCAGTTGTACTCGGCGACATCGATCAGTGAGCCTCCGATCGTGCTCACCACCGGGATCTCGCCGATGAGTCCGTTCGCCCCGGCCGCCGCGTACGTGGCCGTACCTTCCGCCCACTTGACCTGGTCGTCTTCCTTGTCCTTGAAGACATCGGCCCCGATGCCGTTGAGAGCACCCGCTGCCATCCCGACACCGTGTGCACGGTTGTCCCAGTCAAGGCTCGCCTCCAGCGGGGAATCCGCCTTGTACTGGGCCGCGGTCGCGAGCTGGTCCGCCGAGTAGGCCCGCTCCGCCTCGACCATCAGGGCGTAGGACGGGCCGTCGTCCGCGATGCCGCGCATCACACGGATCAGGCTGCTCTGACCGACCGCGATCTGCGCGTTGTCGCCCGAGCCGTGGATGGAGTCCTTGCCGCCGGTGCCGCCCAGGTCGGGGTTCTGGCCGCCCAGGATCTCGTGGGTGTCCTCGACGTAGTCCACCAGCGCCTTGGCCATCGGCTGACGCAGGCCCTCCAGGTCCTCCTTGAACTCGTCGCCCTTCATCTCGGCGTCCAGCAGGCGGATCGCGTCGTGCATCACCCGCGCCTGGCCCTCCGTGTGCGGGCCGGGCGGGCCCAGCTTCTCGCCGTCGACGTGGCCCGTGGCCGCCGCCTGGATGGCCGCGCCGAGGCCGGCCGTCTTGTCGCCCTGCATTTCGATCGGCTGGCCCACGCCCGTCGAGATCCAGGGGTCCGGCATGTCGCGGTCGGTGAGGAGGTACTTCAGGTGCTCGTTCTTGTTGCCCGGCGCCTCGGGGTCGAGGAAGTGCGCCGCCGCGTCCGGGTCCTTGGCCATGATGCCCAGGAGGCCGTCCAGGGGGTCCGAGACCAGGTTCGGGCGCTGGGAGTCGTAGGCGTGGTCGTACATGTGGGGCTTCGACTTCTCGGCCTCGATCATGCCGTCGCCGAGGTCGTTCAGGAACTGCTTGCCGTAGCCGTCCCCGCGCTGCATCAGGGTCACCAGCGACTGGTAGCCGTACGTCGGGCGCAGGCCGTCGGCGACGAGTTCGGGACCCTGTTCCTTCAGGCCGGCCGTGAAGGCCTTGTACGCGTAGCCCTCCGGGTCCCTGGTGCCCGAGGCGATGGTTCCGGCGAGGCCCGTGCTGATGGACTCGTAGAGCTTCTTGTCGGCCGCCGAGGCGCCGCGTTCGTTGGACGACAGGTTCAGCTGGTCGGCCAGGTGGATGGTGTCCTTCGCGCCCAGTGAGTGCAGGTACGCCTCGCTGAAGTGGCTGTCCTTCGCGTTCTGGCGGAGCAGGTCGTCGTAGTGCTTGAGGTCGTCCGGGGACGCGTCGCCCGACTGGATCTTGCGGGTGAGGGCCAGTGCCTCGACCGCCTCCACGTCGCCCACGGCCTTGGAGTTGAAGCCGAAGGTCGAGGTGCCGTCGGCGCCGGACGCGTTGAGGAGGGCGATCCGCACGTCCTCGTCGAACTCCGTGACCGCCTTGACGGCGTCCGCGACGTGCCGTGTCCAGGAGCGCTCGATCTCCGGGAGGTCCGGGTCGTGGCGGATCGCGTTCGCGGTGGCCGCGTCCTCCTTGGAGAAGTCGTAGCTCGCGATGCCGGCGTCCGAGACCTTCATGCCGGCCTTCACCGCGTCCGCGACGGCGGAGGTCACCCGGCCCTTGAGGTCCGTGAAGCGGGCGTGCGCGTCGCGGAGCAGCGACTCCACGGCCAGTGCCTGGGTCTGCGCCGCGTCGAACTCCCGGCGGGTGAGGGCGGCGTTGTTGCTCGCCGTCTGTGCGCTGCCGCCGATCCAGCCGCTTCCGGTGGAGACGCTCTGGACTTCCTTCTCGTAGACGTCTTCCATCGTCTTGAACTGCGTCGCCATGGATTTCCAGCCGTCGGCTGCCGTGACGAGCGCACCGAGGTCGGTGGTGACGATCTCCTGGTAGTTCGGCATCGCGTCCCCGTCTCCCCTACAGGCCCGAGAGCTTGGACGTGACCGGCTGGAAGCCCTGGCCCGTCAGCTGGTCGTTCCCGGTGAAGAGGTTCGACGCGCCGCGCAGGGCCGTCTTCTCCGAGCTCAGCCGGCCCATCAGGCGCTTGACCTGGTCGTCCCAGTGCGTGTGGGCCTTCGTCAGGCCGGTCGCGGTCTCCCAGCCGGCGAAGGCCTTGGCGGCCGCGTTCGTCGGCTCGTCGGCGGCGTCCGCGGCCTTCGTCGTCCCCGGCTGGAGGACGTTCTCGATGGTGTCGGCCGCCTTCTTCTTCTCGGGCGGGGCCGTCCCCAGGACTCCGGTGCCCGACGCGGTCGTGGACTGCCCCTGCTGGGCCCACTGCTGCTCGAACGACACCGCTCCCCCAAAGATGTGCGACCAAGGATGTGCGGCCAAGGACGTGCGGCCAAGGACGTGCGATCGGAACTGATCGGTACCAACCTAACCCCGGCCCGCGCACCCCTCAGACGTGGGTGGGTGCGAACATCCTCAGCTTGGCCGGGAGGAGCAGGAGCGAAGGGCCCGGGGTCTTCAGAGACGCGGCCAGGTCCTCGCGGAGGGATTCCGGGGTGGTCGTGGTCGCCGGGATGTCGAAGGAGGCCGCCAGGGCTACGAAGTCGGGGCGGGTCAGGGCCGTGCCCGTCTCGCAGCCGTACTCGCGCAGGATGCCGTAGCCGCCGTCGTCCACGATCAGCCAGGTGACGTCCAGGTCGTGCTGGCGGGCGGTGGCCAGGTCGGCGATCGAGTACATCGCGCCGCCGTCGCCGGAGACCGCGAGGACCGGGGTGTCCGGCTCCGCGACGGCCGCGCCGAGGGCCGCCGGGAAGGCGTAGCCGAGGCCGCCCGCGCCCTGCGCCGAGTGCATGGTGTTGGGGTGCTTGGCGTCGAAGGCCGACCAGGCCCAGTAGGACAGGATCGTCATGTCCCAGAAGGACGGGGAGCGGGGCGGAAGAGCCTGCCGGATCGAGGTCAGGAGCTGCTGTTCCAGGGTCAGGTCCTGCTCGGCCAGGCGGGCCGCGATGTCGGCGAGGAGCAGGCTGACGCGCTCGGGGGCCTGCGGGTCGGGGCGTTCGGCGACCGTTTCGAGGAGCGCCTGCAGGGCGAGGCGGGCGTCCGCGTGGATGCCGAGGCCCGCGTGGTTGGACTCCAGCTTGCCGAGGTCCGCCTCGATCTGGACGACCCGGCCCTCCGGGAAGAACGTGTGGTAGTTCGAGGACAGTTCGCCCAGGCCTGAGCCGACCACCAGCAGGACGTCCGCGTCCTCCAGGAAGTCCGTCATGTGGCGGTCCTCCAGCCAGGACTGGAGGGAGAGCGGGTGGGTCCAGGGGAAGGCGCCCTTGCCGCCGAAGGTGGTGACGACGGGGGCATTCAGACGTTCCGCGAGCTGCTTCAGCTTGCCCGCGGCGTCCGAGCGGATCACCCCGCCGCCCGCGATGATCACCGGGCGCTCGGCGTTCTCCAGCCAGTGCGCGGCCAGCGCGGTGAGTTCCGGGCGCGGGGCCAGTTCGTGCGGGGTCGCGTCCATGCCCGTGACCTGCGGGATGAGGGTTTCCGCACGCAGGACGTCTTCCGGGATCTCCACCCACACCGGTCCGTGCGGGGCCGTCAGCGCCGACTCCCAGGCCTCCGCGATCACGGACGGGATCTGGGAGGGGGTGCGGGCGGTGTGGACGGACTTGACCACGTCCCGGAAGGAGGCCGACTGGTCGCGCAGCTCGTGCAGGTGACCGCGCCGGCCGCCGCCCAGGCCGGGCGTCGGGACCTGCGAGGAGATCGCCAGGACGGGGGCGGACGCCGCCGCCGCCTCGGCCAGCGCCGGGAGCGCCATGAGCGCGCCCGGGCCGGTGGACAGGAGGAGGGGGGCCGCCTCGCCGGTCATCCGGCCGTACGCGTCGGCGGCGAACCCGGCGTTGTTCTCCGTACGGAGTCCGACGAGGCGCAGGTCCGAGCGGCCAACCGCGTCGAAGAGGCCGAGCGCGTGCTGGCCGGGCAGCCCGAAGACGGTGGTCGCGCCGAGCGAGCGCAGCGTCTCCACGACCAGGTCCCCGCCCGTGCGCCCCGGCGGCGGCGCGAGCGCGGCCGCCTTCTGGGCTTCGGTGGGACGGAGTACCAGGTCGTGGTCGTGCGTCACGTGCGCTTACTCGCCCTTCGGGTTGGCCGCCCCCGCCCGCACGCCGTGCCTACTTGGCGCCGCGCGCCGCGGAGATCTGGCGGCTCATGATCGTGGTCAGTTCGTACGCGGTGTGCGAGGCCGCGACCGAGGTGATCTCCGCGTGATCGTACGCCGGGGCGACCTCGACGACGTCCGCCGAGACCAGGTTGCAGGAGGAAAGACCGCGGATGATCTCCAGCAGCTCGCGGGAGGTCATGCCGCCCGCCTCCGGGGTGCCCGTGCCGGGCGCGTGCGCGGGGTCCAGCACGTCGATGTCGATGGAGATGTACAGCGGACGGTCGCCGATGCGCTGGCGGAGCTGGTCCGCGACCTCGTCGGCGCCGCGCCGGTAGACGTCGGCCGAGGTGACGATGCCGAAGCCCATCTTGGCGTCGTCGTCCAGGTCCTGCTTGCCGTACAGCGGGCCGCGCGTGCCGACGTGGGACAGGGCCTCGGTGTCGAGGATGCCCTCCTCGACGGCGCGGCGGAACGGGGTGCCGTGCGTGTACTCGGCGCCGAAGTACGTGTCCCACGTGTCCAGGTGGGCGTCGAAGTGGAGCAGGGCCACCGGGCCGTGCTTCTTCGCCACCGAGCGGAGCAGGGGCAGCGCGATGGTGTGGTCGCCACCGAGGGTCATCAGGCGGGAGCCGTTGCCGATCAGCTCGTCGGCGGCGGCCTCGATCGTGTCGACGGCCTCGTTGATGTTGAAGGGGTTCGCGGCGATGTCGCCGGCGTCGGCGACCTGCGCGAGCGCGAACGGGGAGGCGTCCTGCGCCGGGTTGTACGGGCGCAGCAGGCGGGAGGCCTCACGGATGGCGTTGCCGCCGAAGCGGGCGCCGGGGCGGTACGAGACTCCGGAGTCGAACGGCACGCCGACGACGGCCACGTCGGCCTTGCCGCCGACCTCGTCGAGGCGGGGCAGCCGGGCGAAGGTCGCGGGGCCCGCGTAGCGCGGGATGCGGGAGGAGTCGACGGGGCCGCGCGGCTGCGTGCTCATGAGGGGGTGCCCTTCCGGAGGTCCTGGTGGGTCCTGCTGGGTGTGCTGGTGGTGCTGGGTGGTGCTGGTGCGGTCCTTCGAGCGTAAACGGACATCCCGGGACGGCGAAGTGTACGTTTCCTCCACCAGCCCCCTCCGATGTGTACGGAGTATCCACTCATGGAAGCCCCACCCACCCCGCCGGTCCCGCTCGGCCGACTGCTCGCCGACCACGAGCTCGGGCTGCGGCACCTGGCCGGGCCCGCCGAGGCCGAACTGCACGGGGTCCACGCCTCCGAGATGGCGGACCCGTCCCCGTACCTGCTGGGCGGCGAGCTCCTCTTGACGGCGGGCGCCGGCCTCGCGGGGGCGGAGGCCGGGCAGGCAGCGGCCGGGCAGGCAGCCGCCGACGCCGGGCCCTACGTCGCCGGGCTGGTCAGGGCCGGGGTCGGGGCCGTCGGGTTCGGGGTGACCCCGGTGTACACGACCGTGCCGCGGTCCCTCGTCGAGGCCTGCGACCGGTACGGGCTGCCCCTGGTCGAGGTGCCGCCCGGCACCCCGTTCACCGCGGTCGGCCGGAGCGTCTGGCGCCTGATGGCACAGGCCCGGACCGCCGAGCTCCGCCGGGTGACCGAGGCCCAGCAGTCCCTGGCGGCGGCCGCAGCCCGCCCCGACCCGGTCCCGGCGGTGCTGCGCCGGCTGGCGGCGACCCTGGGCGGCTGGGCGGCCGTCCTCCCGCCGACCCGGCCGGACACCCCGGCGGCCACCGGAGCAGGGGCCGGGCCCGCGCCTTCCGTGCCGGAGGGCCCGGACGCGCGCCGGGAGCAGGGCGTCGGGGCGGGTGGCGCCAGGGCGGAACCCGGGCCGATGCCCACGGGACCGGCTGGGGCGGCAGAGGCGGCTGGACCCGCGGGAGCGGCCGGACGCGCCGCCTCTGCCATCCCGGCCACCCCTGCCACCCTTGCCACCCCCGGCGCCCCCGGCACCTCCGCCGGAACGGCGCCCGCCCCCGGGGCGCTCGACGTGCTCCTCTCACTCGCCCGACGGGTCGCACCCGGCTCCGCCGTCACCGCCACGGCCGCGCACGGCGGGCTCCACCTCAGCGTCCACGCCCTCGGCGACGGGCGGGTCCTCGCCCTTGCGACCCCGACGCGGGCGCCCGGGGACCACACCATCGCCTCGGTCGCGGCCGTCCTGCTGACGCTGCTCACCGCCCACCGCCCCGCCGGGTCGGAGGCCGCCCTGACCCGGCTGCTGCTCGGCGGGGATCCGGGGACGGCGCTGGGCCCCGGCCCCTGGTACGCCGTGCACGCCCGCGGCGCCGGTGACCCCCGGGCCCTGGCGGCGGCGCTGGGCACGGTACTGCTGGACCTGCGCGGGGATCCCGTACCCGGGGATCCCGAACGCGGGGACTCCGTACCCGGGGACTCCGTACGCGGGGACTCCGTACGCACCGCCTCCGTACGCCTCCTCACCGACCGCGAGCCCACCCCGCAGCCCGGCTGGCGGCTCGGGGTGAGCGCCGCGGCCCCGCCCGGGGGCCTGCCCGGCGCCGACGCGCAGGCCGGGCGGGCCCTGGAGCGCGCCGAGGCGGCCCGTACCCCGCTGGCCCGGCACCGGGACCCGGGCTTCGCGGGCCTGGTCGGCGCTGCCGAGGCCCGGGCCCACGCCGAGGCCCTGCTCGCCCCCCTCTCCCCCGCGCTCCGGGAGACCCTGCGCGCCTGGCTGGCCCACCACGGCAGCTGGGACCGCAGCGCGGCCGCCCTGGGGATCCACCGCAACACCATCCGCCAGCGCATCACCCGAACCGCCGCCCTGCTGGGCGACGCCGACCTTGACGACCCGGACACCCGGATGGAGCTGTGGTTCGCGCTGCGGCACACCGACGGCGCGGCCGGCCCCTCCTGACCCGGAGGACAGGCGCCGGGCGGCCCACAACGCCGGGGCCCCACCCGGCCCGACCCCGTCGCGGTGCGCCGCGCGGGCACCGGGGCCACGCTGAATGCATGAACCGCCCGGACAGCCCCCCGGAGCCCCCGGAGCCCCCACGCTGGGGCCCGCGCCCACCCCAGGGCCCCGCGCAGCACCCGAACCCGCCCCAGAGCCCGCCGTCGGCCGAGGCCCCGTACCCGGCCCAGAGCCCGCCCCAGCCTCCGTACCCGTACCCGTACCCCTACCCGCCCCCGCCCCGGAGGCGCCGCCGCTGGCCGTGGGTGCTGCTCGGCCTGTTCCTGCTGCTGCTCGGCGGCTGCACCGCCCTCTTCGCCGTCTTCGTCAACGAGGTGTCCGAGGAGGCCGCACGGCCCGCCCGGGTCGCGTACGCGGCCACCGGCAGCGCCTCGGGCGTGGCCATCACCTACTCGACCTGGCGCGACGGGAACCTGTCCACCAGCCAGGTCGGTGACCGGACCCTGCCCTGGACGAAGGAGATCACCACGACGGGCTTCGTGAAGGGCGGCTCCCTCGTCGTCACCCTCGGCCCCGACGGCGGCACCGCCACCTGCTCGGTGACTGTCGACGACTCCGCACCGATCACGGCGACGGCTACGGGCCCCTTCGCCTCCGCCGTCTGCAACGGTTTCTGAAGGGCGTTCCCGCGGCCTCCGGCGGACGTGCCGGACCTCACTCTGGACAGCGCGACCAACTCGCCGGTAACTTAATCTGAGCAAGCGCTTAGATTGGGCGGCGGACTGCCGCGACGAAGGGAGTCGGCCGTGCGCCGTACGGTGTTCAACGAGGACCACGAGGCGTTCCGCGAGACCATTCGCGCCTTCATCGAGGCCGAGGTCGTCCCGGTCTACGACGAGTGGTTCGCGGCCGGTCAGGCCCCGCGCGAGTTCTACTACAAGCTCGGCGAGCTGGGCATCTTCGGGATCAACGTCCCCGAGGAGTTCGGCGGCGCCGGCCTGGACACCCACAAGTTCGAGGCCGTCCTCTACGAGGAGACCTCCCGCGCGGGCGTCAACTTCGGCGGCTCCGGCGTGCACGTGCTGCTCGCCCTCCCGTACATCAAGATGCTGGCCGACATCGAGCAGAAGAAGCGCTTCCTGCCGAAGTTCGTCTCCGGCGAGGAGATGTGGGCCCTGGCGATGACCGAGCCGGGCACCGGCTCCGACGTCGCGGGCATGAAGACCACCGCCAAGCTCTCCGAGGACGGCACGCACTACGTCCTCAACGGCTCCAAGACCTTCATCACCGGCGGCGTGCACGCCGACCGCGTGATCGTCTGCGCCCGCACCTCCGCCCCCAGCGAGGACGACCGCCGCTTCGGCATCTCCCTCTTCGCCGTGGACACCAAGTCCGAGGGCTACTCCATCGGCCGCAAGCTCGACAAGCTCGGCCTGCGCACCTCCGACACCGCCGAGCTGGCGTTCGTCGACGTGAAGGTCCCGGTCGAGGACCTGCTCGGCGAGGAGAACAAGGGCTTCTACTACCTCGGCGCCAACCTGCCGTCCGAGCGCTGGGGCATCGCCTTCGGCGCGTACGCCCAGTCCAAGGCCGCCGTCCGCTTCGCCCAGCAGTACGTGACGGACCGCACCGTCTTCGGCAAGCCGGTCGCGCACTTCCAGAACACCAAGTTCGAACTGGCCGCCTGCCAGGCCGAGGTGGACGCCGCCGAGGCCGTCGCCGACCGCGCCCTGGAGGCCCTGGACGCCGGTGAGCTCACCGCCGCCGAGGCCGCTTCCGCGAAGCTGTTCTGCACCGAGGTCGCGCACCGCGTCATCGACAAGTGCCTCCAGCTGCACGGCGGCTACGGCTACATGAACGAGTACCCGATCGCCCGCCTGTACGCCGACAACCGCGTGAACCGCATCTACGGCGGCACCAGCGAGGTCATGAAGTCCATCATCGCCAAGTCGATGGGCCTGTAAGGCACCTAGCCTTCACTCCATGAACGAGGCACTGACGACGCTCCTCGTTCTCCTCGACCTGGAACAGATCGAGGAGAACATCTTCCGCGGTACCAGCCGTTCGGCGCTGGTACCGCGGGTCTTCGGCGGCCAGGTCGCGGCCCAGGCCCTGGTAGCGGCCGGCCGGACCGTCCCCGCGGATCGCACCGCGCACTCGCTGCACTCGTACTTCCTGCGCGCCGGTGACCCCGGCGCGCCCATCGTGTACTCGGTCGACCGGATCCGCGACGGACGCTCCTTCACCACGCGCCGCGTCGTAGCCGTCCAGCACAGCCAGCCGATCTTCCACCTCTCCGCGTCCTTCCAGACGTACGAGGAGGGCCTCGACCACCAGACCGCGATGCCCGACGCCCCCGATCCGGAGACCCTCCCGACGGCCGCCGAATCGCTCCCGCTCTACCGGGAGGTCTTCCGCAACCCCGGCACGGTGGAACGGCTCATCGAGGCGCGCGGCGCGGTGGACCTGCGGTACGCGACGGTCCCGCCCTGGGGCAGCGTCGGCGAACCCGTCGAACCGCGCACGCAGGTGTGGTTCCGTACCGCCGGCAAGCTGGAGAGCGACGACCCGCTCCTGCACACCTGCCTGGCCACGTACGTCTCCGACATGACCCTGCTCGACTCGGTGCTGCTCGCGCACGGGAAGGGCGGCTGGGCGGTCGGCGACGTGGTCGGCGCCTCGCTGGACCACGCGATGTGGTTCCACCGGCCGTTCCGCGCCGACGAATGGCTGCTGTACGACCAGGAGTCGCCCTCGGCGGCCGCCGGCCGGGGCCTGGGCCAGGCCCGGATCTGGACCCAGGACGGCAGACTCGCCGTGACGGTCATCCAGGAGGGCGTGGTGCGCGTCCCGCGCGCGTAGTACGGCCGTCCGACGTAACGTCACACCATGTCCAGCAGCGATGCGATGGTGAACGGAAACGGAATCGGCGGCCCGGGCGGGAGCCCGGGTGGGGACGAGAGCGTCGGAACGGTCATCGTCGCCGTCGTCACGAACCTCGGCATCGCCGCGGCCAAGGCCGTGGGCGGGATCGTCAGCGGATCGAGCGCGATGCTCTCCGAGGCGGCGCACTCGGTGGCCGACACGGTGACCGAGGTACTGCTCCTGACCTCGCTCAAGCGGAGCGCGAAGCCGGCCGACGAGGCGCACCCGCTGGGCTACGGCCCGGAGCGGTACATCTGGGCACTCCTCGCGTCGATCGCCACCTTCGTCGGCGGCGCGGTGTTCGCCGTCTACGACGGCATCCACACCCTGGTCCACGGCGAGGAGCCGGGCGACCCGACGCTCTCCTACATCATCCTGGGCGTCGCCGCCCTCCTGGAGGGCTACTCCCTCCTGGTCGCCTGGCGGCAGGTCAGGGGCGAGGCGGCGCGGTTGCGGGCGCCGCTGGGACTGTACGTGAAGCACACCCCGGACACGGCGGTGAAGGCCGTCCTCCTGGAGAACGTGGCCGCCCTGATCGGCCTGGCACTCGCGGCCGGCGGCCTGCTGGGGGCACAGCTCACGGGATCGGGCGCGTACGACGGCGTGGCCTCCCTCCTCATCGGGCTGCTGCTGGTGTGGGTGGCGTGGGAGCTGGGGCGCTCGAACGCGCAGTACCTGATCGGGCGGCCCCTCCCCGAAGGGATGCGGGCGGAAGTCCGGGAGGAGCTGCTGTCGGTGCTGCACATCGAGGGCGTGCTGGAGCTGACCACTCTGGTGCAGGGGCCGTCCGAGGTGCTGATCGCTGCGAAGATCGACTTCCACGATCTGGCGTCTGCCGCGCAGGTGGAGGCGGCGTGTGAACTCGCGGAGGCGCAGCTCAGGGAGCGCTTCCCGGCGATCCGCCGCGTCTACTTGGACCCGACTCCTTCTCCTTTTTGACGCACCCCTCGCACGGTGCGGCCCTGGCGGGCCTCCCCGGCTTCGCGCCGCTGCGCCGGGCACCTTTTCGACGCACCCCTCGCGCGGTGCGGCCCTGGCGGGCCTCCCCGGCTTCGCGCTGCTGCGCCGGACTCCGTCCGGCGGTGGCCAGTCGGGGTGCTCGCCACCGCCCTCTGGCGTCCAGCCCGGTGGGCGGGTGCGGCTGGGTCGGCCCTGCGGGGCGAAGTCCCCTACCCGCCCTTCCACCGTTCCCCGGGCTCCGCCCGGACCCGCGCCTCAAACGCCGGCGAGGCTGAAAACGGGGTCCCGGGCTGCGCCCGAACCCCCTGGGGCTCCGCCCCAGACCCCGGTCCTCAAACGCCGGACGGCTGAAAAACTCCAACGCCGGGCGACTGGAAAGGCCCAACGTCGGGCGGCTGAAGAGACCCACCACCCACCGTCGGCGCGGTTGGCGGCGGCCCGGGACGGGGACGGGGGCGGGGTGGGGTGTCGGCCGGGACGTAAAGCGTGATTTGTGGCGCAGCAACACCCCGCACCCTGTCGAAGCTGCGCACAGGGCGCCTAAATCATGCAGTCCAGGCCGACACCCC